>NZ_JBIAUK010000019.1:0-153653 GCF_042892775.1 Streptomyces sp. NPDC001717
GGTGTCGTTCGACGACGGTGCCCGCGTCACCTACTGGATCACGGCCTCCGGCCTCGCCCTGCGCTTCATCATGTCGTCCTGACCAACCCCGACCATGACCGGCTCTCACACGGACGACGAACCCCCCGAGCACAGGCGCCATGCCCGGTACGTGCGGGCCTTGGACAGCGTCGCGGAAGCGGAGGAGGCCGACCTGTTGGCCGCCGTCCTTCGCGACGAAGACGCGGCCATGGCCGAAAGCGCCGTGAACCATCACCTCGAACGCCGGGCGGCCGAGCAGCTGACCGGCCCCCGGTTTCCCGCCTGGGCCACGATGATGGCCACGGTCGTCGGCGATCGTGCGTTCCTCGCCGGCCGCCTGCGCGAGTGGACTCTGCTCAGGGCCATCGCCTTGGACGAGCCGTGGACCGACGAGCAACTGCTTTCCGCGTCCGACTGGTTCCAGCGCACGGCCACCATCCTGCACGTCACCTCGCCCGCCGCGCTCAGCCTGCTGGCCGAGCACGGACGCACCCGCCGTGTCCGCAACGCGGCGAGCCGCCGAACCTGACGCCCGCGGCAACGCCCCGGAATTGACGCGATCCACAGGTCTCGGCGGTTCCTCGTCCTTCGGCGGTGCACGGTCCACCGTTTCGACGAGGCTGGGCAGCCTGGTTTCATCGAGGCATGCGACCCGTTCCCCGCGCGCTCGATCTCCTCCGTCTCGACGCGGCCGAACTGACGGCCCGACTCGTCGACATCCCCTCCGTCAGCGGCACCGAGGAGACCCTCGCCGAGGCGGTCGAGGACGCGCTGCGCGCCCTGCCGCACCTGGTCGTGGACCGGTACGGCAACAACGTGGTGGCCCGTACGATGCTCGGCCGCGCCGAGCGCGTCGTGCTCGCCGGACACCTCGACACCGTGCCGATCGCCGGCAACGTCCCCTCCCGGCTGGACGAGAACGGCGTGCTGTGGGGCTGCGGCACGACCGACATGAAGTCCGGTGTCGCGGTCCAGCTGCGCATCGCGGCCACCGTCACCGAGCCCAACCGCGACCTCACCTTCGTCTTCTACGATCAGGAAGAGTCCGCTCCTCACCTCAACGGCCTCGGTCGCCTTGCCGAGGTCCATCCCGCGTTGCTGGCCGCGGACTTCGCGATCCTGCTCGAACCCTCCAACGCCCATGTCGAGGGCGGCTGCCAGGGCACGCTCCAAGTACGGCTGAAGACCAAGGGCGGGCGGGCCGACTCAGCCCTCGACGGGACGGGCGCCAACGCCATCCACGCCGTCGGCCCGATCCTGGCCGGCCTCGCCGCGTACGAGGCGCGCAAGCCCGTGGTCGACGGCCTCGAGTACCACGAGGGCCTCAATGCCGTACGGATCGACGGCGGCGTCACCGGCGACGTCCTCTCCGATGCGTGCACGGTCACCGTCAATTTCCGCTACGCCCCCGACCGGACGGCAGAAGAAGCGGAAGCACACGTCCGTGAGGTCTTCGCGGACTGCGACGTGGACGAGTTCACCCTCGTCAGCGCCCGCACCGGCGCGCTGCCCGGACTCAGCCACCCTGCGGCAGCGGCCTTCATGGAGGCGGTCGGCGGGCGGGCCATGCCCAAATTCGGCTGGACCGACGTCGCCAGGTTCAGTGCCCTGGGCGTGCCGGCCGTCAACTACGGCCCGGGGAACGCCCTGCTCGCCCACACACGTGACGAACGAGTGGAGACCGAGGCGATCCTCCACTGCGAGCAGAAGCTGCGCGACTGGCTGACACGACCGGCCCTCGAGCCCGGCCACCGACCCGGCGACCCCCGACCCCACTGAGCCCGGGGCGGGCCCGGAGCGGGCCCGGCGCGCGTACCGGCATGATCGGAAGCCGTGCATCGGAGTGGCTCGCGGCGCCGTTGAGGGCGTGGCTCTCTTGACGCCCGCGGCCGCTGCCTAGGGTCGGCGGGAGCAGGCCGGCACGACGGAGGGCTGCCGGCCGGTCACGGAACAGGTGGGTGAATCGTGGAACGCATCACGGTCAGGCCGTACGAAGACGAACCCCTGGTCCCCTCGAACCAGAGCCGGCGGCGACTGATCCGGCGACGCGCCGCCCTCGCCGGGCTGCTGCTCCTGTGCGTGTTGCCCGCGCAAGCCGTGGACGCCGCCGAACCGCACGACGCACGCCACCCGTACACCGGCCGCTGGCTGTACGTGTCCGACTACGGCAACAACCGGGTGGTGACCCTGCCCACCCGGGGCGGGGGCGAGAGCGTACTGCTCCTCGACGGCCTGGTACGCCCGACGGGTCTCGCCTGGGACCGGGCGGGCAGCCTGTACATCGCCGACACCGGCAACAACCGTGTCCTGCGGCTGCTGCCGGACGGGGGCGGGCAGGTCACCGTTCCCACCGACGGGCTCTCGCGCCCGCTGGGCCTCGCCGTCGACGCGTCCGGCAACGTCTACATCGCCGACAGCTTCAACGACCGCGTCGTGAAGGTGCCCGCCGACGGCAGCGGCCAGACCACGGTCCCGACCACCGGCCTGTTGCACCCCTGGGGCCTGGCCCTGGCGCCCAACGGGGACCTCTACGTCTCCGACTTCGTCAACGACCGCGTCGTCAGGGTGGCCGCTGCCGGCGGCCAGAGCACCGTCCCCGTCGCAGGCCTCTCCCAGCCCACCGGGCTCGTCCTGAGCGCCACCGGAGACCTGTACGTCTCCGACAGCGGCAACAATCGGGTGGTGAAGATCGCAGCCGTGACCGGCGCGCAGACCACCGTGCCCTTCACCGGTCTGAGCAGTCCGCTCGGTCTGGCCCTTGACCACCGCGGCACCCTCTACGTGGCCGACGCCTTCAACAACCGCGTGCTCCGCCTCCGCTCGAACGGCACCCAGACCGTGCTGAACCCCAGCGGTCTCAACACCCCCACGGGCCTCGCCTTCCCGCCGCGCACCGGCGCGGACGGGTAGCTCCGGGTCGCGAGACCGGCACTCGCGGCGCTCGTGGAGCTCGTTCAGGAGTTCTCTCGCTGCGGTTCCGCGGCCTTGAGCAGGCACTCGCGGTCGTCCGCGCTGCGCAGACCGTCCGGAAGACCCTCGTCCTCCAGCAATGCGCGCAGCTCGGAGGCATGCGCGGCGAACGCGGCCCTGCACCCTTCGCGTTCCGGGTGATCGCGGTCGTTGCCGAACAGCCCGGCCCGGCCTTCGTCGTCCGCTTCGACGGGTCGGGACAGCTCGGCGACGACGACATCCCTGCTCCGGGACCTGTACGCCCACCGGGCCCACCGGTCCTGAGGCGGTCGGTCCACGGCCCCCGCGGACCGGGTGACGAGCGGTGGACGGACGGCGACGCACGGCGGCCGGCCGAGGCCGAAGTCGGCGACGGCTTCCCGGCCCGCCTTGCTTCCGGGACCGAAGCGGGCGCCGTACGGTCCGCGTCCGCCTGGCGGTGCGTCCTGATGGGGACGAGAATGAGACGGGCGGGACGAGCGCTCCCCCGGCGGGCCCGGGACCGAGGGCGCACGGTTTTGTCGCACGTGCACCAGAGACAACAGGTGATCGCTCATGTGCCGATGGCTCGCGTACTCGGGAACTCCTCTGCTGCTCGACACGATCCTCTACAAGCCGGCCCACTCTCTGATCGATCAGAGCCTGCACTCGAAACTGGGTGTGGAGACCACGAACGGGGACGGCTTCGGTGTCGGTTGGTACACCGAGGAGGACACGGGCGGTCCCGCGATCCTGAGGGAGATCGGCCCCGCCTGGAGCAACCGCAACCTGCGGGAGATCGCGGACCACGTCCGCTCGCCCCTGTTCTTCGCGCACATCCGGGCGACGACCGGTACGGCGGTGCAGCAAACGAACTGCCATCCCTTCCGATACGGCCGCTGGATGTTCATGCACAACGGCGCCATCGCCGACTTCCACCTCCTACGCCGCGATCTCGTCCTCCTCATCGACGCCACGCTGTTCCCGTACATCGAGGGGACGACGGACTCCGAGGTGATGTTCTACCTGGCACTCACCTTCGGCCTCGAAGACGACCCGCCGGGCGCGGTGGCGCGCATGGCCGGCGCGGTGGAGGCCGCGGGTCGCGGGCACGGAGTGGAGTTCCCCCTCCAGATGACACTCGCCGTCAGCGATGGCGAACGCCTCTGGGCCTTCCGCTACTCCAGCCAACGTGCATCGAGGTCGCTGTTCTACAGCACCCGGGTGGACACGCTGCGCAGACTGCACCCCGACATGGGCTTCCTCCGGGAAGTGTCGGACGAGACCCGCCTGGTCGTGTCCGAACCCCTCGGTGATCTGCCCGGCGCCTGGAACGCGGTACCCGAGAGCACCTACGGCGTCGTGCATGCCGGCGCCGACGAGTTGCACACGTTCGCTCCCGCGGCGGCGTAACTCGTCGACACCGGCGGTGTTCGTTTCGGGGCGGCGACCGGCGACCCGAGGGGTCAGGCGGCATCATGGGGCTGCCGGCGGTCCGTCGGCACATCCGCGGACGGCTTTGCGACGACGTGTCGATGGAGGCGAGGTACGTGCGTGGCGGCCCAGGGAAGCCCATGGAGGCCCGCATGAACACCGCGTGGACGCGCACGCTGACCGTGGTCGCCGTTCTGGCGGCTCTCGCCACCGCAACCACGGGATGTTCGAACGACGGCACACCGTCCGACGTCGCGTCGAAGGCGGCCTCAGCCGTACAGTCGGCCGGGGCTGAGCTGGAGGCTGCGGCGGGTGAGGCCAAGAAGAAGCTCGACAGTGTGAAGGACGGAGCGGACGCGAAGTCCGATGTGCGCCTCGGCACACCGTCCAAGGACTCCGAGGGGCACAGCACCGTCCCCGTGACGGTGTCCAACACCGCCAAGGACCAGAAGTCGTTCGCCGTCCAGGTCAACTTCCGCGACACCGGCGGCAACCTCCTCGACACGGTCGTGGTGACCGTGTCCGACGTCGCCCCCGCGGCCACGGGACAGGGCACCGCCCGTAGCACCCGCAGCCTCTCGGGTGACGTGCGGGCGAACGTCGGAACGGCCCTGCGTTACTGAGCCGAACCGCGGCCAAGGGATGCGTCAGGTCCTGCCGGTGCCGCTTCGGACGTCCGGTCCTGCGCTGTCGGGAACGAGGAAGACCTCGTCGGCGTAGCACCAGGCCCACGGCTCCTCGACCGCCACCGCGATCGGGTGGCCCGTGCCGGCAGCGTGCTTCCAGGCATGGGCCCCGGCGGAGCTGTCGCAGCAGCCGTTGTGGCCGCAATCCAGACAGATCCGCAGGTGAACCCAGTCCTGTCGGCCCGCGGCCAGGCATTCGGCGCAGCCTGTCACCCGCAGCCGTGACGGGGTCGGGCGTTCCTCGTCGAGGTGGCGGCAGGCGGGTGGTCGTGGCCGTCCTCCGTCCGGGGCGGTCCGCCAGCCCGCCTGCGGCAGGCGCACCACGGAGCCCCGGCCCGGGCCCCGCGCGTCGGCGGTGCGCGCCGGCCCGCTGTTGCCGGAACCCGTCTCCGCGGATGTGGCACGTGTTCTATCGCCCGCGTGTGTCATGGCCGCCCTCGCATGTGGTCTCCGTTCTCGTCTTCCGGTGCCGAGCGGGCTGCGGATGCACGGGAGGCGGATCGGCGTCCGGCGCGCCGCGTTCGAGGCGCGCCGCATGCGAGCGTGGTGCTCAGCCCCGGAGGTCCGCGCGCACCTCGCGGGCGGCCCTGGTACCCGAGGCGAGCGCGCCCTGGAGCGATCCGGTCGCCCGGTGGTCCCCGCAGACGTATCGACCCGGTTCCAGGCGCGTCGTCCTGATCAGCGGCATCGGTGGGGGCATGGCCGGGAGGGCGTCCCGTACCGTGCACCGGTGCACCAGCTCCCAGGAGTCGGTGTCGGCATCGTAGGCCTCGGCCAGGGCGGCCCGGACGACCGCCTCCTGCGCCGGGTCGGGTGCGCCGAGGACGGATGTGGAGATCAGCGCCCGGCCGTCGGGGGCGTAGCCGGGGTGCACCTCGCTCACGACGCAGGTGTTGAGGAACCGGCGCCGCGCGTCGACGAGGAGCGTGGGCTCGCGCAGAGGGGAACGGGCGGTGGCGTGGTAGAGGGTGGTGACGGTGCGTCCGGCCGGGACGGCGAGCCTGGGTACGAGTCGGGCCGCCGCGCTCTGGCCGGTGGCGACGACCACCGCGCGTGCCCGCAGCGGTGTGCCGTCCGCCAGCGCCACGCCGTCCTCGGTCAGTCGGGCGACCGGCGTCTCCAGGCTCAGGACACCGGCCGGGAAGCGCGCGGCGAGCTGGGCCGGAACCGCCGCGATGCCGTCGGCGGGCAGGCACAGAGTGCCGCGCAGCATGCTGCGCCACACGAGGTCGAAGACCCGTGAGGAGGTCTCCAGTTCGTCCTCCAGGAAGACGCCGGAGAGGAACGGCCGGAAGAAGCTCTCGACCAGTTCGTCCGACAGGCCCGCTTCCGCCAGCGCGGTGAGGGTGGTCCGTTCGGGGCGCGCCCGCAACCACCGGGGTGGCAGGAGTACGTCCCGTGCGGTCAGGACCCCCAGGGCGGCCAGGTCGCGGGCCGAGGCGAGCCTGCCGGGGAGCAGGTCGCCGCTTTCGCGCGGGCGTCGGGTGGGGTCGACGAAGCGGCGCAGCCGTCCTTCACCGGTGTGCACGAGCACTCCGGGGGTGAAGGGCCGCAGTCGGAGCGGGCGGAGGGCGAGACGGCGCTTCACCTGGGGGTACGACGTGTTGAGGACCTGGAACCCGCGGTCGGTGACGAAACCGGAGGCGCGGTCGGTGCGCATGCGCCCTCCGACCGCGTCCCCTGCTTCCAGGAGGATGACCTTGAGGCCTCCGGCGAGCAGATCGGCCGCGCAGGCGAGTCCGGCGGCGCCCGCACCGATCACGATCACCGCGTCGTCGGCACCACGTTCCCGCCGCATGGACGACCACCTGCCCTTCAGTCATGGGTCAGCCAACGTCGACCACACGCTACGCGGCGCCGGGGCGGGTTCCGGTGGGGCGCACCGTCGAGGGCCCCCGGTCTGCCGGACCGGCGGCACGCCGCCGCGGAGACGCACGGCGCGATCGAGCCGTCGGGCGGCGCCGGTCCGGTGGAGGGGCCTGCGGCGCGGGGCAATACTGGACGCATGGCACGCGGGCGCCTGGTACGAGTTCCGCGCGGACCGGCGGCGGTCGCGGTCGGTGGGCTGCTGTTGCTCGGCCCTTCGGGTGTCGCCACCCCGGCCGATCCTCCCCCGACAGCCCCTCCCGCCGCCTCCCGTCGGGTGGACGGCGGCCGGCAGGTGACCTTGCCCGACGGTCGGAAGATCTACGTGGACTGCCGGGGGCACGGCTCCCCCACCGTGGTCCTCGAATCCGGCATCCACGACTCCTCCGACGTCTGGAGCCTGACCGAGACCCGGCCGCCCGTGCCCGCCTCCCCCGCCGTCCTGCCGGGCATCGCGCGGGGTGCGCGCGTGTGCGCGTACGACCGGCCCGGCACGATCCGCTACACGAATCCGCCCACGCTGACCGACCGGAGCAGCCCCGTGGCCATGCCGCGGAGCCTGCCGGCCCTGGTGACCGAGCTGGACCAGACCCTGACGGCGGCCGGGGAGGAGGGCCCGTACCTGCTCGTCGGTCATTCCTTCGGCGGGATGATCACCCGGCTCTACGCGCAGACCCACCCCGAACGGACGGCGGGCCTGGTGTTCGTCGACGCCTTCGGCCCCGAGATCCGGGACGGGTTGGGAGCCGACTGGCCTGCCTACGCCCGCCTGGTCAACCGACCGGGGGTGCCCGTCGAGAAGGATCCGGGCTTCGAGACGATCGACCTCGACGGCGCGATGGCGGCGGTGGCGAAGGGGCCGCGCCTGCCCTCGGTACCCATGGCGGTCATCAGCAAGACCGCGCCCTTCGCGGTGGCGCCGGGCACCTCGAGCACGCTGATGACGGCGGTCGAGGCGGCCTGGCCGCGCCTCCAGGACGGCCTGGTGGCGCTGGGCCCGAACACGCCGCACGTCCTGGCCACGGGCAGCGACCACTACGTGCAGCTCCACGACCCCGACCTGGTGACCGCCACGGTGGACCTGGTCCTGAACCGGGCCCGCCACGGGCCGCCGGCCCCGTCGGGGACGGCGCCGGCGGAAGGGTCGCCTGCCCGGTGACCGGTGTCCGCGCCGGATCCAGCGGATGCCCGGAGAGGGCGGCTGCACCGTCACCGACGCCCTGAGCCCGCTGCCGCCACCGCACTGAACTGGGCGGAGACCGTCGTTCCGTTCCTCGGGCCCAGGCCGCCCACGTCCTTACCGGGTGTCCCCGTCCGTCCCCCCGGCCACGGTCTGCGGCACCCAGAGGGCGGCGTGGACGGGGCCGTTGGCAGAGGTCTGGTCAGCGGGGGGAAGTGCCGCGCTGCCTGCGACGACGCCGAAGCGGTTGGCCTGCGCCGCCGAGGAGTTGAGGCCGCCGAGGGAGGGCAGGTAGGTGAAGCCGCCGTTGTCGGCGCGGGCGACGAAGCCGAACGAATTGGGGGCGAAGTTGTCGCCCACGACGAGGTTCCCGGATACCTGCCTGGCCTCGGTGACACCGCGCCCGGAGCCGATCACGGCACTCACGTGCGTCGTGAGGTCGTAGGTGCTGGCGAGCAGGCCGTCGCCGCCGACCACGGTGCTCCCGCTGATCAACTGTCCCTTCAGGAACCGGGACCCGAGATCCGTGCGCATGCCGGTGCGGAGGTCGTAGGCGTATCCGGTGAGGCGGCTGTCGGCCGTTCGGGACTGGCCGACCACGGTTGAACCGCTGACGTCGTTGGCCGTGCTCGAACTTCCGCCGAGGGTGCCGAGATCGGTCATCGTCCTGGTGCGCAGGTTGTACGCGAACCCGTGCGTGGTGCGGGCGGGCGTGTCCGGAAGGGAGGAGCTGCCCACGACGGTCACACCGCTGACCGCCGCCGCGGTGCTGTTGCCCGAAGGGCCGGCGAGGCTGCCGAGATCGGTCATCGTCCCGGTGCGCAGGCTGTACGCGAACGCGTGGGTGACGGCGTCGCCGGGCAGGGAAGAGGTCCCCGCCACCATGTCACCGCTGAGGTCCGTGATGTCGGTGCTGCTGCCGCCGAGGGTGCCGATGTCGACGAGCCGGCGGGTCCGCATGTCGTAGGCGAATCCGTGCGTCGGGCCGTCGGCCGTGAGCTCCGACTCCCCGACGATGTGATCCCCCGCCACCCCGGTCGCCCGGCTGGAGTGCCCGAGCGTGCCGAGATCGGTCATGGTGCGGCTGCGCAGGTCGTACGCGAAGGCGTGTTCGGCGGTGTCACCTCTGATCAGTGAGCTCCCGACGGCGGTGTTTCCGTCGATGGCGGTCGCCTTGCTGCGGGTACCGCCCAGGGTGCCGAGGTCCTGGACGGCGTACTGCACGGCTCCGGCCGCCGACCCGGACGGCGGTGTGTCAGCCGCTTGCACCGGACCGGCCCCCGCGACGAGCAGGGCCGCGGCGGCCAGACTCCAGGCACGTAACGGTATGCGCATGATGCCCCCTGAAACGATCGGTCGAGACGATCACGGTGCGGCGGACCGCCGCGCCCTCCCCCGGCACGGGTCGTCGTCGGTGCCGCCCGGCCTTCACTTGTACGTCAGTTGCGACCGACCAAACAGTGGGCGGTCGGCCACACCTGATGGCGGGCGCACCGCCGTTGATCGGCCGTTGATCGGCCGGCGGGCGGCCGCTACGGCGCCGCCGAGGCCATGGCCGGGCCGTCGCCGGGCGCTTCGGCGGTGGCCGGCGAGCGGCCCAGGAGGGCGAAGACGGAGTCCAGGCAAGCCGCCGCGCTCGCCGGGTCGGGGTCGACCTTCCGCATGATCTGCAGGCCCTGGACCAGGTTGAGCAGGAGCAGCGCGCCCTGCCGCGGGGTGACGGCCGGGGCGAGTTCCCCGTCCCGTTCGGCCCGCTCCAACTGCGCCGTGAACGCCTGCTCGGCGTACCGGAGGTTGCCGCGGGCCAGTTTCGCGACCTCCTCGTCGTGCGGCAGCAGCTCGGCCATGCTGTTGACGCTGAAGCACCCGGCGCTGCCGGGGGCCGCGTCGGCCGCCAGGAGCCGGCCCAGGACGTCCCGCAGCGTGGCGAGCGCCGGCCCCTCCCCGTCGAGCGCGGAGCCGAGCAGCCGGGTCTGGTGGTCCAGGTAGCGGCCGAGGGCCCGGATGAACAGCTGGTGCTTGTCCCCGAACGCCGCGTAGATCGATCCGCGGCCCAGGCCCAGCTCCTCCACGAGGTCGCTCATCGCGGTCGCCTCGTAGCCCTTGCGCCAGAAAAGGATCATCGCCCGGTCCAGGACCGCTTCTTCGTCGAACGTGCGTGGTCTCGCCATGCACCCCACGGTAGCGAAGGTCGGCAGCCCCCGCAGCACGTATTTGACCGCTCGTTCCAGAATCGGTTACGTTATGGAACGAGCGGTCCGTAACCCCTGCGAGGAGAAGCCGGGCCCATCCGTGAGACAGACCCGTCAGGAGCGAGCGTCGTGAAGGTCGAGATCTATTCGGAGCCCTGGCCACCAACACCTTCCAGGCGCACCGGCTGCTCTGGCTCGCCCGGCGGCACGGACTCCAGGCCGAAGTGAAGGAGCGCCTGCCGGCGCACTACTTCACCGACGGCACCTTGGTGCTCCAGGGTGCCCTCCTCGCCGCCCCGCCCCCACCGCCTGACCCATCCCCCCTCTCGCACACGGCAGGGCCGCTCGGCGGCCCGGCACAGACCCGATCAAGGAATTTCCCATGAAGGCAGCAGTCATCTCCCAGTACGGCCAGGTCCGCGACGTCGTCCGCGTCACCGAGGCACCCGTCCCCGCCGTCGGCCCCCGCGACGTGCTCATCGAGGTCCGCGCGGCCGGGGTCAATCCGGTGGACCACCTGATCGTCAAGGGGTTCATGAGCGCGGGTGAGCCGGCCGAGCCGCTGGTCATCGGGAACGAGCTCGCCGGTGTCGTGACCGAGGTCGGCTCCGAGGTCACCCGCTTCGCGGTGGGCGACGAGGTCTTCACCCGCGTCGACCCCCGGGTGGGCGGCGCCTTCGCCGAGTACGCCGCCGTGGACCAGTCGCTGGTCGCCGCCAAGCCGTCCGGCCTCACGTTCGAGGAGGCCGCCTCGCTGCCCCTGGCCGCGCTGACCGCCCTGCAGGCGCTGACCGAGCAGGCCGACGTACGGGCCGGGACTCGCCTGCTCGTCCACGGCGCCGCCGGCGGCGTGGGCTCCGCCGCCGTGCAGATCGCCAAGCAGCTCGGCGCCGAGGTCGTGGCGACCGCCAGTGCCGGCAGCGTGGAACTGGTCCGCGAACTCGGTGCCGACCGGGTGATCGACTACCGGGCCGAGAAGTTCGACGAGGTCGTCTCCGACGTCGACGTCGTCCTGGACACGATCGGCGGCGAGACCCAGGAGCGGTCGTTCGCCGTGCTCAAGACCGGCGGCACTCTGGTCTCGATCGTTCCCATCGCTGACGCCGAGGCCAGGAAGGCCCGGTGGAACGTCGAGGCCCGCAGCTTCTTCATGCGCCCGCACGGCGAGCAGCTCGCCCACCTCGCGGGCCTGGTGGAGGCCGGCCGGCTGCGGCCGATCGTGGAGACGGTCTTCCCGCTCGACGAGGCCTCCGAGGCCCTGCAGAAGGTGGAACGGGGCGGCGCCCGCGGCAAGACCGTCATCGGAGTCCGCGCCTGACCGGACCCCGCTCGGGGGGCTGCCGACGGTGGCGGCCCCCGACCGACAGGGGAGCCAGATGCCCGGACGACGCGTCGGGCGTCCGCTCAGGACGACGGCCCGGACACCCGCCACACGGGACGGCCGTCCCTGAGGATGACGGCGTCCCCCGCCGGACGGACCAGGAGGCGGGCGCCCGGCGCGCCGCCGGTACCGGAGGACCACAGCGGCTTGCCGGTCGCATCGCGCACGCTGAGTTCGCCGTTCGCGGCGAACAGGGCGTCGACGCCGGCCCCGGCCGTCGTGGCGCTCCACAGCGTCCGCCCGTCCTCCGCCTGGAGCGTCAGTCCGCCGGCGGCGTCGAAGCGCAGGCGTACCGCACCCGCGTCGAGACCGTCGCCGGGGCGCAGGACCGTACCCGGATGCACCTCGATGGCGTTGTCGAGCGAGCCCTCGGCCAGCGCCCGGAGCGTGGGGATCGACGGAGTGAAGGCGTACAGGGCCCCCTCCGTGCGCACGAAGTTCTGGAAGTCGAGGGTCGTGGCGCGGCTGCCGCTGGGGGCGGCGGACTCGAAGCAGACGGGGGAGGCGGGTCCGATGACGGTGTCGGAGCCCGGCTGCGGGTGCCGTGCGGGCGGGAAGTCGGTGCTGTTGCACCACTTCCGGGCGATGAACTCGAACTGCTCGACGAGGTCGGCCTGGTAGCTCACGAAGACCAGCCCGCGATCGGCGGGCCTGGAACCCTCGCGGTGCGCCGGGCCGTAGGGGATGCCGCGACGGATGATGCGGCGGTTGTCGAGCGCCGAGGCGGGCAGGGGCGGTCGTCCGGGGGCCGTGACCAGCCCGCCGCGCGGACTGGCCTTGCGGATGTGCGCGAAGAGGGGTGTGGTCCACCCTTGGGGGTCGTCGTGGAAATCGAAGTCGTTCCCCGGGTCCCCCCCGGGCGGTACGGCCTTCTCCGCCATCGGGCAGGTGGCGACGGGGGCTCCACCCGGCCAGCGACCGACGAAGCGGGCGGCGAGCCACTGGGGAGTCGCGTCGGCCGGCGCGGCCCCCGACTTCTGCAGCTCCTTCAGCAGGACACGGGCCTGCTCCCACCACCCCGGAACGTCCTGGGCGAGGCGCCGGACCACCTGGAACGACCCGCCGGTGGCCCAGACGGGCAGCCCGGCGGGACGCTGCCCCACCCGTTCCTGCCCCACGATGAACTCACCGGCGGGGATCAGGCGGGTGCCCGGTTTGCCCTGCACGCCCGTGCCGGTCGCGTCCGCGCCGTGGAACCCTCGTACGCCGGGCTGACTGATGGCATCGAGGAACCCGAAATGCTCGTGGCCGTGCAGCTCCCCCGGCAACGTGGCCGCGTCCTGCCGGAAGACGACGTCGGCGCCGATCCGCAGCAGCGCGTCCCGGTGCCGGCCGATGGCCGCCTGGAGTTGCCCGGGCTTGTCGGAGGCGAGGGTGAGCACGGCGTGCACGCTGTCCGCCTCCGCCCCGAACAGCCAGGAATCGGGGGCGCTGGGACCGGTGTCGCCGAGCTGCCCGGCGCGCGCGCCCGGGCCGTCGCAGAACGCCTCGGCGGTGCCCCCGGGCGGGACGGCCGGGAAGGGGTCCTGCTGGGCGAGGTGCCCCAGCCCGGCGTGGGTGAGGCTGAGGCCCGTCCAGAGCGCGGCCATGCTGGTGGGATCGACGCCGTTGCGGAGCTGACGGGCACGATGGAACTGCTCGTTGAACCGCGCCACCTGCTCGGTCGTGGCCAGCTGGGGCAGCAGATCACCCAGCCAACGGCGCGCCTTGGCGAAATGCCCGAACCGGATGAAGAGGAGGCATGCGTGGTCCTTGCGGAAGCCGGCGAGGACGTCGCCCTGCGTGGTGGTGTCCGACCGCAGGGGCAGCGCCTCGCCCGTGCTTTCGGGGCGGGGAGCGGCGGCGGCTCCCGAGGCGGGGATCGCGGAGCCGTTCCCGACCGCCAGCGCGGCCGCGGCGCAGCCTCCGGCTTGGACGACGGTCCGGCGGGTGAACTGCATCGATCCTCCGAGACGCAAAGGGTGCATGAGCCAACGACCTCTGACCCTTGACGAGCGCCGCTTCGAGTACGTGGCACCGCACCGGTGGAGAGTCCCAGAATCACCCGCCCGCGACATCCGAGGACTCCACTCGGGTCGGCCGTCCCGCGCTCAGGGCGCCAGGAAGGAGACCAGTGCGGCTGCGACGGCCTGCGGATCCTCCAGCTGCGGATAGTGCCCGACGGCGGGTGGTCCGGCGAGCTCGACGACCGATGCCCGTGGGATCTTCGTACGGACCCGCGCCAGCACATGGGCACCGCTGATCGGATCGGCCGGCCCCCATACGAAGAGCACGGGGCCCGGGTACTCCTCCAGGGCCGCGGTCCACCGGCCGGCTTGGTCCCGGCGTTCGTCGATGTACCGCAGCAGCCGCGGCGCAAGCCGGTGGCCGCCCGCCCGGGAGGCAGCCGCCCACAGCTCCCGCACGTCCGCGGCGCCGAGCTCGCGCCCCAGCACACCGCGCAGGGCCGCGGCGAACCGGCGGCGGGTGGTCAGGGGCGCGAGCAGTGGACCGAGCGGGCCGTGCAGCAGGCGCTGGGTCGGCACCGGCCGGTGCAGGTCGGGGTAGAGCCCACCGTTGAGCCAGGTCATGCGGGTGATCCGCGACGGGTCCCGGGCCAGCAGTTCCTGCCCCACGCTGACTCCGTAGTCGTGGGCCACCAGGGCGGTTCGCCCGGTGCCGGTCCGCCGCCACACGTCCTCGACCAGCGTGGCCTGGTCGAGTATCGAGTACGTGTGCCTGCGCGGCTTGTCGCTTTCCCCGAAACCGAGGAAGTCCAGGGTGGTGACGCGTAGCCCTGCCGCGACGAGGGCGGGGACGACCGGCGCCCAGTCGTGGGAGGAGGTGGGGAAACCGTGGAGCAGGGTCACGGGCGCCCCGTCCTCGGGCCCGTCCTGGCGTACGAAGACCTCGTGACCGCCGACCGGGACGCGGGCGCCGGCCCGGGTCCACTGGTCGAGGGGCGGCAGGACCGGGGTGTCGTTCACGCTCCGGCCTCCTCGGCGTGCAGCCGGCCCAGGCCCGACAGCAGCACGCGCAGTCCGAAGGCGAACTCCTGCTCCTGATCGGGTGAGTTGAGCAGGTCGGCGTGGCGGCGGACCACGGGGTGGGTCTGCGGGGACAGGCCGGCGAAGAGCTCCGCCATCGCCGCGCGCTGCGCGCCCGTCCGGGCCGCCCCACCGGTGTCGAGCACTGCCGAGCCGATCACGAAGTGGGTGACGGTGAGGTAGACGTGCACGGCCGTACGCGGGGCCCACCCCTGGGCGAGGAGCTGCGCGAGGGCGTGCTCGCGGGCACGCAGGGCGTTGGGCCCGAGCAACTGTCCACCGGTCAGGGCCGGTACGAGGGCCGGGTGGGCGAGGAGGACCCGGCGGAACTCCCCCGCCCCCCGTTCCAGACCGGCCCGCCAGTCCCCGTCGAGGGAAGGCAGCCGGATCTCGCCCAGCATGTGGTCCACGGTCTCGATCAGGAGTTCCTCCCGGCTCGCCACGTGCCGGTAGAGCGAGGTGTGGCGCACCTGGAGGTGCTCCCCGAGGCTGCGCATCGTGACCGAGTCCAGCCCGTCGCGGTCGGCCAGTTCGAGCGCACCGGCGGTGATCCGTGCGAGGGTGAGCCCGCCCGCGCGGGGCCGACGCCGGTCGCGCTCGGCGTAGCGTGCCCGCCACCACGAGGCGGAACCGGGCTCCGCGGGGCTCGGGGCGGCGCCAGCGGCCGGGTGGGGGTCGGGGGCGGGTGCCGTTTCCGGGGAGGGACCTGTGTCCGGGGACGGACCTGCGTCCGGGGCGGGTGCCATGGCGGGGGCCTACTCGAAGAGGTCGGGGTCGGTACGGACGATCTCGTCCCACAGGGGCTGGAAGGAGAACCAGCCCGCGAGGGGGAAGCCCGTCTGGTCACGGGTGTGACGGGCGGCTTCGGGGTCGATCAGATGGGGAGTCCCGGCGGCCTGCGCCAGCAACTGCGCCTGGGCGCTGCGCTCCATGGAGATGAACCACCAGGCGGCTTCGTCGACGGACTCGCCGACGGTGAAGATGCCGTGGTTCTGGTGGATGACGGCCTTGTGCGGTCCCAGCCCCGCGGCGAGCCGGCGGCCCGCCTCCTCCTCGACCACCACGGCGCCGGCTCCGTCCCGGTGGACGGTGTGCTGCTCGTACAGGGCGCAGGCGTCCTGGGTGATCGGATCCAGCGGGCGGCCGAGGCTCGAGAAGGCCTTGCCGTGGACGGCGTGCGCGTGGGCGGCGGCGACCACGTCGGGACGGGCCGCGTGGATGGCGGAATGGATCACGAACCCGGCGCGGTTGACGGGGCGCCGGCCATGGCGGACCCGGCCCTCGTGGTCGACAAGGATCAGGTCCGAGACCCTGATGTGCCGGAAGGACATGCCGAACGGGTTGACCCAGAACATGTCCGGATGCTCCGGGTCGCGCACCGTGATGTGCCCCGCCACGCCTTCGGAGAATCCGAACCGGCCGAAAACGCGGCAGGCTCCGGCGAGCCGCTGCTTGCGGTGCTCGCGTTCCCGTTCCGGGTCATCGAACACCGGCGGCAACGGCAACTCCACGTCCTCCTGGCGCGGGACGAAGGCGCTGGTCCGCAGACCGCCTGCCGCACCGGCCGCCGCCCCACCCCGAGCCGACCGTTCAGCCGTTCGCTCCTCCATACCGATCCTCCCCTTGTGCGTCCACTGGACGCACATCATGCGTCCAGTGGACGCATTGCACAAGGGGTGGGGCCGCCGTGGACCGGTGCGATCCGTAACCCCGTCAGGCCGGGTCGTCGTCCCATGCGGTCATCAGGCCGTCCAGCCACGCGGGCGGCAACTCCGCCGCGTTCCACTCCGCCCGTAGCGCCGACGGCGCGGCGAGGAGCCGCTCCAGCACGGCGATGCTCGTGACGGAGTGGAGCAGCGAATAGCGGCCGTGCACGGTGATGGCGCTGCCCGGTCCGAACGCTTCGAAGAGCCGGGTCAGCCGGGTGGCGTGGAGCGCGGCGAACTCCGTCAGCCGTCCCGGGTATCCGGCGCGCTCCCGCGGGGTCAGGGTGGCGAGGACGGCGACGAGCACCTCCTCGGTCACCTCCGGATCGAGGTCGGAGGCCTCGGTGAACGACAGGTACAGCGGTGTGAGCGCCACCCGCGCCCGCTCCACCTCCATGCGGCGGACCCGCCGGCGCTCCCCCGCCGGGCCCGGCTCCGCGACCGCCCCCACGGCCCGGACCAAGGACCGCTCGGCAACCGCGCCCAGCCCCTTCAGGACTTCCTCCGCACCGTCGAGTCGGCCCGCCCCGTACGCGCCGCCGCCGTCCCCGGGCGTGGCGCGGGCGCCGCCGCCGCTCAGTTCCGCCAGTTCCGCGTGCGCGAGGGCCAGCGCGCCCGCCTCGACCAGCCCGATCAGTTGCCACGCGTCGCCGGGGCCGACTCCCGCCCGCGCGAGGAGCTGTACCAGCGTCGTCCTCGCATTGTCGGTACTGACCTCGTCCGGCCAGCGCCGTCCCTCATCGGCCGCTCCCATGAGAGCCTCCTCTTCTCCACCCGCGCGGTGCGCCACTCCCTCGTCCTCTGCAATGATCAACGTACGTTGGCCGACCCGTGCTCCCGGACGCGTTCGGCGGGACGGTAACAGGCGGGTCGGGCGTGGTTTCCCGACGGGGCCACGGGCGCTGTCGGCGTGCCGTGACGGACCTCGTTGCGCTCACGTGGTCGACGTCGCGCGCGGCGGGCGACGGACTCGCGGAACAAGCCTGGTTCACACGGGTGGCGGGTGATCCGGTGGGAGTGGTTGGAACCCCTCCCACCGGCACCCGCCTACCGGTGTTCACGACGACCAGGTCGCCGCAAGCACTGCCTTCGCCTTCTCCCGAGCCCGCCCCCGTGCCGTACACCCCCGTGGTCCGGCACTGCGCGGTTTCTCGTTCTCCGGTCGCCTGGACCTTGGAATGGGATCCGGCCGTGCTTGCACCGACAACGCTATGCATTCACACAAAGAGCCGCCACTGCACAGGTGCACAAACCGCGTGGCACGACCTTTGGGTTCTGCACCACTCGAAGGGCGCGTGCCGCAGAGATGCACATGCCGCGACTTCGGATTTACGGAACTGCACATCGGGCCTTTTCCATCACTCCGATCGGGGCGCCGCTTCGATTTTCAGCCAGATGGTTGAATTCGCGACTCGCTGAAACACCCGAGGTGCGGGAAATCTGTGGGCGCCGCATTTTTACGGCCATTTCAAGGCCATTTTCAGCCACCTGAAGACCCCCTGCCGGTCCACGAAGATGCAGGTGGAGCGCATCGTCCTCGCGCGCGACTCACGCCGTGGCCGAATCCAATCCAACCCTTCGTCGCGCCTTCACCGTCGGCGAAGAGAATGGCCGAGACGCCCACACAGTCTCCACATCGGATCTGCACGGCGCCCACCCAGGAGGAAACCGACAATCTTTCGAGCGGTCGACAGAAACGCCCTATCGGGCGGGTTCACATACGTGCACCAGCGCCCACGGTTCGGCGTTTCCGAATAAATCTCCCGCGACTCTTCCGAACCATTGGCCCACGCCATCGCCGGCCTGGGGAAAGAATCGAAATCCGCACCGTGTCAGGCTCTGCTGAGCGCCGCCCGGTCCGGTGACACCTGTTTCCGTGAGCGCGCCGGCTCCGGACCGTACGGCTCTCGGCTCAGGCAGCCGCGCACAGTTCGCGGGAGGGCTCCGGGAGTCGGGGCGCTCCCGTCATCAGGTGCAGCGCGAACATCAGGTCGCGCATGCCGGTCAGCGAGGACAGGTCGCGGGACAAGTGTCCCTCCAGCGCCCTGATGTGTGAACGTACCGTCGCCTCCGAGAGGCCCAGTTCACGCGCGGTCGTCTCCAGGTGCGCGTCGGACGCGAGCCAGACCGTCGCCGTGGCGAGCAGCCCACGCCTGTCCTCCCCGGCAGACCTGAGCAGCGTCTCGGCCCAGGCGTGGATCTGCTGCCCGTGGAGCAGCCCTCGGAGCGTGGGTGCATCCGATTCCGGGTTCCCGGCGGGGGACTCGGGGAGCTCCCGATGGGTGACGAGTTCGAGCGCCAGGCCGACGGTGACGCGGTCGGCCAGAGTCGCGAAGTCCATGTGCAGCAGTTCGGCGGCGCGTGCCACGCGCCGCGTGACGGTGTTGCGGTGCAGGTCCAGACGCCGGGCGGCCACGGTGTAGGGGTAGGCGAGGGCGGTGGGTAGGGTCTCGCGAAGCAGCTCCCACTGCGTTTCGGTCTCCATGAGGGGATGCAGGAGCCGGCGGGCCCACACCTGCGCGTCGTGCGCCGGAAGCAGGCTGACCAGGTCGGTGTCCTGCACCGAGAGGGCCACCGAGTCCGGCTGGTACAGGGCGAACCGCTGGGCGGCGGTCGCTTCGTCGAGAGCGTGGGCGAGCAGGGACATGGAGTAGACCCCGCTGCCGCCCAGCGATGCCCCGGCACCGACGGCGGAGACCAGATGGGTGAGGGCGAGGGCCACCCTGTCGTCCGCCTCCCCACCCCGGATCGGGTGGATCACCAGGATCCGGTCGTGGCGGCGCCAGTCGGCGACGACCAGGGCGCGATTGCCCGTGACGGACTCACAGCGGCTCATGGCGGCGTCCCGTCGCGCGGGCGAGGTCTCGACGACGAAGACGCGGGCCGTCTCGGGGTCGAGCAGCCCGGGCGCCAGGTTCCTCATGACCCGGCGGGCCTTGGAGACCTCGCCGTCCAGCAGGAGCTCCACCGCGGCGTCGCGCGCGGCCCGGGAGGCGTCCGATGCCGCCCGGTATTCGCGGCGCGCCTGGTCCACCAGTCCCAGGAGCTTGGCGGCATGGCGCAACAGCCGCAGATCGGCGTCGTCGAAGGGCGTACGCCGGGCCACGGCGAGGACGGTGTCCGCGGCGGAGGACGGCCCCAGGGAGATGAGCCGTGTGTGCGGACCCGAACGGGCGTCAGGAGCGTTCCCGTTCACGGATTGGCGGATGATGGCCTGCGCGAGTTCCTCCGCGGCCGTGGCCGGTGATGCGACCAGGACGCGGTCGGGTTCGCTGACCATCACCTGGACGTCGAGGGCCCTGGCGAGCCAGTCGGCGATGCGCTGCATGGCCCGCTGGTCGGCGAGCTGTGCGGGAAGTTCCTGTACGAGTGAGGCGAGTTGGGCGGCCCGGCGCTCGGCGAACGCGAGCCGGAACTGCTGGATGTCTTCGTGCACCCCCCGCCACTGTTCCACCGGCGCGGTCGTGGCCAGGAGGGGGATGCCCAGCCTCTCGGCCAGGTCGACGATGGACTGGGGGTACGGCTGGCGGGAGCTGGGCTGCGCGCTGACGATCAGTCCGGCGCTGCGGTCGCGGCTCATGCGCTGGAGCAGCACCTCGAGCACCGTGGTGATGCGGCCGCGCAGCCGGAAGGGGACCGAGCCCGTGATCAGGACCACGACGCCGTCGGCCAGGGTGGCCGGTACCCCTTCTTCCAGGAGCTTCTCCGGGGTCACCGAGAAGACGCCCTTCACCTCTGCCGCCTGGGCGGCAGCGCCGCACTCGCCGACGAGCGTCAGTTCGAGTTCGGGGTTGCGGGAGGGCAGTGTGCCCAGGGTGGGCAGTGCGCCCAGGGTTGGCATCGCGCGCTCCTCCAAGCGGTCCGGAAGTTGTCGCCCAAGGGGTGCCCGTGCCGCCTGCGAGGACGGCATCGGCACCCCGGTCACGACCTCACGACCGATCTCCCGCGAACACGGAGCGCCCGTACGGGAGCGACATCGCGCCCGCGCGACCCACGGTGCGGAAAGGGCGTTCAGGCGTGCGGGATGGCGGCCGGATTGCCACCGCCGCAGGACACGCCTCCCGCGCCATGGCTGCCGGCGTGCGGCCGTCGGCCCTGGATGCCAACTGCGGACTCAACTCTCCCCCTGTGTGGTGCAGCACCGAGCAGGCAGGCGCGAGCTGCCGGACGCACGGCCGCTTCCGGCCGGTCTCTCCGCCGTGTCCGACCTGCCGGGCCGCCACGGATCGAGGGCCGTGGCGGCTCCACAATCCCTGCTCGCAGGCCTGACAGCCTGTACACACACATGGGTGCGTAAGGTTGCGTTCCTGATCGGGATCCTGCCTTGCACACCCAACCGTGTCAACTAAAGTACACATGCACAGGGCAGGCAGAGCGGAAGACCGGTACGTGGTTGTGTGCATTCATCAGCGGGACCTCCTTGGGGCCGTGAGCGGCACCCTGCGCCCGAGGTGAGCAACGGCCGTCTGTCGATCGCGGACAAGCTCAAGGCCCTCATGGCCGGCCGGCGAGGCCGGCGCCACTCATCGCGGTCGCTCTCGGATTCCGTCGACACCCTGCCCGGTGACCACCCGTCCGTTTCCTTCGCCGCCATCGCCAAGATCGCCAACGGCTCCCAGGACAACCCGACCGTCGGCACGCTCCTGGCCCTGTGCGAAGCTCTGGGCGTCCCACCCGCTCACCTGCTCCCGCACGGTGCCTATGACGATCTTGAGGCGCTCGAGGCATTCGAGGACCCTCTCGCGCGCCATGTCCTGGCACTACTCGGCGGTCTCCCGCAAAGTGAGCTGGCGGGCGTCATCACGGACTTGGAACGGCGAAGGGCTCACCTGGGCCTGGACCCGGTTACGCGCAGTGCGGCCGAGACGCCGCCGAGCAAGCGCCGACGACGGCGGAGTACGGACGAGGCCGCGCGGTATGCGGCCGATTCACTGGAAGGGCTGTAGGCAGTGGACGGCATAGTCTTCGGGACGTGCACGGTGGCGGGCTTGCTGGTCACCGTGCTCTGCACGCGGAGAGCCCTGGGGAACCCGCGGATCTCCACATGGGCCATTGCCACGGCGTTCGGGGTGTGCACCATGGGCGTCCTGTGCGCCGTCCCCGTGGTCGCCCAGGCCGCACAGGGCATCACCGGCGTCGCCAACTTCGGCAAGCTCGTGGCCCACGTCTGCGCGATCCTGTGGTGTGCCGCACTGCAGATCACCATGGTGGACCTGGCCTACCGCCCCGAATACGTGAGGTCGGCGATCTTCCAGCGCGGCTTCGCCGCCGTGGTCGAGCTGGCGATCATGGTGCCGCTCTTCCTGGCCACGAACGCACCGGACGTCGAGTTCACCACCGCCTACGTCGACGACCCGAAGATCGCGGCCTATCTGCTGCTCTACCTCTCCTACGTCATGATCACCTGTGGGGAGTTGGCGTTCATGTGCGGCAGGACGGCACGACGCAACTGGGGGATCCGTCCCTGGAGCGGCGCCGGGTTCTCCTTGTCCGCCATCGCGGCCGTCCTCGGACTGGCGTACGCGCTGACCAAGGGCAGCTACATCATCTTCTTCACCCTCGACAGCCCGTGGTCGCTGAAGGCCGAGGAGTTCATCAGCCCCACCTTGAGCGGCCTGGCGGTGCTCTTCCTCTTCGCGGGCCTGACGCTCCCCATGGTCGGCACCCTCCGTGAGCGACTGCGCCAGAAGAAGGCCTTGGTGACGGGCTAGCAGCCGTCCGACCCCGATCCACCGAACGGACGCCGGGCCCGACGGCCACCCCGACGCGTTGGGGATCGACTCCCAGGATGCGGAAACAGCCTCAACGAGCCCGATGTGCGTTGAGGCCCTGGGTTCCGTGCTCTGAGCGCTGTGGGGCGGCCAGCGAGAGCGCACGATGTTCGGTGGGGGTGATTCCGTAGGCTTCGCGGAAGGCCCGACTGAACACGGTGGCGCTGGAGAAGCCCCAGCGATGCGCGATCACTTGAACGGGCCGGCTCCTCAGTTCCCCGCACGCGAGGTCGGCGTGGGCGCGCTCCAACCGGCGTTGGCGGATGCGTGCCGCGACGGTCAGGGGCTGGTCGCCGAAGAGGGCGTGGAGACGGCGCACGGACATGTTGTGCCGATCGGCGATCATCTGAGGACTCAGACCCAGGTCGCCGAGATTGTTCTCGATGAAGCGGTAGACCCGCTGCAGTGCCTCCTGTGTCCTGGCCTCGGCAGGCGCCTGGCCAGGGTCACCGAGCAGCCGCGCGAGGAAGGCGGTGGCCAAGTCCAGGGTGACGGCCCCCAGCGCCCGCAACTCCTCCGGGGAACACTGCGGGCCGCGCGTGACCAACGACTTGAAGAAGTCGGCGAGGATCGCCCCTGACCCCACGTCCGCGGCCAGGCCCTGCGCCAGAAGGCGGTCCACCCGGTCCGAGCCGAGTGCCAGGGCCTGGCGGGGAATCTGCATGACCAGCGACTCGACCTGCCCGCCCGTGAACGACCCCTCGCTCGGCCGCGAGGTGTCCGTGAGCACGAGGCCTCCGACGACCTCCGATTCGTTGCCTCGCTGCGAGATCCTGAAGGAGCCCTGCGTAATGAGGGCGAGCTGCAGGTTCTCGGGATCGCCGCGCCGGACATGGGCCGCGCTACGGCGGGAGAAGACCGGTGAGCAGGCGACAGAAGACAACTGCGCGACGCCCAGGTCCAAGGAGACGAGGCTCGCCTGGAAATCGTCCGCATGCCGGGTGTTGAGCGCAATGGGCATCACATCACTGGACACCCTCTCGCAAAACCAATCGAATCTGTCCGTGCGTTCCAGAGCATCCGACGTAGCCCGCAACACCATGCAATCCCCCACACCTCGACGTGGCGTCTGTCCAGTCCTCTACCGGTTGTCACACAGCCGTGCTCCACGCCCACCGCCCCATGATCGCTTATCAGACACACACCCTCTGCCGCGTCTCGGCCATCGGTCCGTTGCGGCGCCGCCCCTGCCCCCCCGATACGTCACGTATGGCTCGAAACCGTTCATGCGTCGGCCCCGGCGCGCAGCGTCGGCCAGAGGGTGTCGTGGCCGATCCCGTGGACCAGCTGTCCTTCCTGTGCTTGCACTGGATGACCCAACGACGCCCAAAGGGGTCTGTGGCTTTGACGTCGGCGCCGCTGTCCCCGCGACCGCCGACCTGCCGCGCATCCGTACAGCCGTCGCGGCGCATCAGGTCCCGCACCGCGAACTCGAACGCCCGGTGGTGCAACTTGTCGAGCTGTTCGAGCGCGTAGCGCAAGCCGCTCGCCCGCACCTGGTCCCATCGGGCGACGTCCCTGCGCCGCCACACCCAGGCACCGACTCCTGCTGCGGCCGCCAACACAACGACAGCCACGGTCCAGGGATGTGCGGCCGGCCACTCCAAGGCTGCCGCCGCCAGGCTGAACATGACTGCGGCTGCGAGCGCGGCGAGTACTGCCTGCTCCAAGTGCTGATTCTTGCTCCGACTGGGCCTGCGGTTTCGACGCCCGTGACGCCGGGCGGGGCGGCGGCCGCTCGCCGTTACCTCCCGAACGGGCAGGCGCCGAGCCGTCGAGCTCCCGCTGGGGGCGGCGTCCGGGGATCACTGGCCGGCCTGGGAAACGCCGCTGACCAACTGGCCGAGGAAGCCGGCGATCCCCTGACCGACGTCAGTGGGGGCAAGGATGACGCCCAGCGCCAGAACGATGACCACGGTCATCTTCTCGTCGAAGCGGCTACGAGCCTCGGTGCGGCGGCGCAGCCGCAGAAAGACGATGAACGCCAGGAGTACCGCCACGTGGGGATTGGCGGCACGATCGCTTGGTTCGAGGCCCGTTTCGTGCGGATCAGGTCGGGCTACGTCGCTCAGGTCAGGTCTGTGCCACGAAGCGGGTCAGGTCCGCCTCGGCGCCCATCGGCAGGCCCCTCACCGCGGCCGCAGGCTGAGCCGCGATCACCGCTCTCAGCTGCGCGGCGAGCTCCGGCAGCGCCGCCCATGCCGAAGTCGGCGCGTTCACCGTTGCGAGGAGCAGGTCGCCCTCGTAGAAGTAGGCGTCCAACAGCGGCTCGTCCATGAGCAGTTGAACCGCCAGCGGCAGTACGTACTGCAGCCCCACCCGCTGCGAGATCAGCGTGCGGAGGTCCGCCGGCCTTAGGTCGCCCAGCGGCACGCGCCGTAGCGCATGCACCTTCCTGACCAGGTGGGTCGCGTCTCCAGCCGGATCTGCCCAGCGCGGCGGGTCCAATTCGTCGAGGGTGCGGCCGAGATGCAGGAGGTGGTCCATACGCACAAGGCTAGGCCGCACCTTTTGGATCACGAGGCGGGCCCGGCGTGGTGGCGGCTGCGTCGTGTGTGTCAGCCGAGCACCAGCGGCAGCCTCGCGCCGAGCGTGCCCAGGGCCGACCGTTCCTCCGCGGTCGGCGTGCGGCGGCCGGTGCCGACCAGCAGTGCGTCCCGGTCGGGAAACGCGGCCGGGAAGGGGGCACCGGCGATCTGCTCCAGGGCGCTGCGGGCCGCCGCGAGGGTTTCGGCGGGTGGGGGCGGCGCGGATGGCAGGTGCACGATCAGGTCCAGGTGGTGCAGGGTCCACTCCAGGACGTACGCCGACAGGTAGTCGGCGACGGTCAGGACCTCGCCCTGCGTGCCCACACGGGCCGTGGGGTCGGCGAGTACGGCCGCCCGGCCCGCGGCCGAACCGACGTCGTCGAGGTGGAACTTGAGCCACCGCGGCTCCCCGTAGGCCGCCGCCAGCCGCGGGACCAGCGCGTCGAGCGGGTCCTCGCCCGTCGGGGGGTCGACGAGCTTCCAGTAGGTGACCGCGTCCACCGTCGGTTCGGCGTCCCCGGCCGGGGTGACCAGGGTGATCAGGACGTCCTGGGCGTCGATGACCAGGTGGCACACCAGGTCCCGCACGAGCCAGCCCGCGCAGCCGGACGGCCGCTCGAAGTCCTGATCGGGGAGTTCGTCGACCGCCGCCCGCAATGCCGTCCATGAACGTGAGAAGAGGTCCATGACGGAACGGTAGCCCGGCGATCCGGTCACGCGCGGCTTTCGAGATCCGTTCGCACGGCTCGGGCAGGCGGGTGGGGACGGGCCACGCTGCCACGTGGCAGCGGTGACAGCGGTGGCGGGCCTGCCGGCCGCGCACGGAGCGGGCCGTGGTCTGTGCCGCGGATGCCGATGAGCGGCGGCCATCTGGCGGTCATCGCGGCGTCACCCCGCTGCGTGAGGCTCCCGGCACCGGAGAAGTTGTCCGAACAACATGGAGCCGCGTTCATGCCCACCGTCTCGTCCGCCCCGCCGCTCTGGCTGCGTGACAACTGTCCCTGCACCGACTGCCGGGACCCGCAACGGCCAGAAGCTGTTCCAGATCACCGACCTGCCCGCCGGTCTCGCGGTGGGGGCGGTCCTGGAGGCCCTCACGGCGGACGGCGCGCCCGCGCGGGAGGTCGTCTGGACTCCCGACGGCCACCGCTCCGTCTACGCCGACACCTGGCTCGACGCCCACCTGCCCGGCTCCCCCGCGGGCCCCGGCAACGGCCCCGCCGACGGCGACGGCCGCGGCGAAGACGACAAGGAGCTGTGGGACGCCGCGGGGCTCGCGGGCCGTTCCCCGAGGCCGAGTGGTCCGCGTACACCGCCGATCCCGCCGTCGCCGCCGGCGCGCTCGAAAGCGTGATGAGGTTGGGCTTCGTCCTGCTGCGGGGCGTTCCCGCTCGCGACCGGCAGGTCCTCGACGTCGCGCGGACCTTCGGGTTCGTGCGGGAGACGAACTACGGCGAGCTGTTCGAGGTTCGCGTCGAGGCAGACCCCAACAACCTCGCCTTCACCGGCGCCCGCATCACGCCGCACACGGACAACCCCTACCGCGACCCGGTCCCCACCCTCCAGCTGCTGCACTGTCTGACGAACGCGGCCCGGGGCGGCGACTCCGGCCTCGTCGACGGGTTGCATGCCGCCGCGTTGCTGCGGGCGCAGGACCCGCAGGCGTACGAGGTCCTCACCCGGGTACCGGTCCCGTTCACGTTCACCGACGACCGCCCACGCTGGTCGCCCATCGGCCGCTGATCGGAACCGATCCGGCCGGCCGGATTCGGGAGATCCGCTTCAACAACCGCTCCATCGGCACCCTGCGCCGGCCGGCCGCGGAGTTGGAGGAGTTCTACGCCGCCTACCGGTGCTTCGGCGAGCTGCTGTCGCGCCCCGAGCGCCGGCTGGAGTTCCGGCTCGCCCCCGGCGACTGCCTGATCTTCGACAACACCCGGCTGCTGCACGCCCGTACGGCCTTCGCCGAATCGGGCGAGCGGCACCTCCAGGGCGCCTACGCCGACATCGACGGCCTCGCGTTCACCCTCGCCGTACTCCGCAGGAAGGCAGTCACCGCATGAGCACGGCCCCGTACCCCGTCGACGTCCTGGCCCGGCTGTTCGAGGGCGAGGGCAGCGCCGAGTACTTCGGCGAGGCGGTCACCCAGGCGCAGCACATGCTCCAGGCCGGCGCCCTCGCCGAGGCGGCCGGTGCCCCGCCCCACCTGGTGGCCGCCGCGCTGCTGCACGACGTGGGTCACTTCCAGGGCGCGGTCACCGGACGCGACCTGATGGAGAACGGGACCGACAACCGGCACAGCCACACCGGGGCCGACTGGCTCGGGCAGTGGTTCGGCCCCGAGGTGACCGAGCCCGTCCGGCTGCACGTCGCCGCGAAGCGCTACCTCTGCGCCGTCGAACCCGGCTACTTCGACCTGCTCTCCGAGGCGTCCGTCCACACGGCGCGCGTCCAGGGCGGCCCCATGACGGAGGAACAGGCGCGCGCCTTCGAGGCCGACCCGGGCGCACGGGACGCCGTCGCCGTACGCCGCTGGGACGAGCGGGCGAAGGATCCGGAGCTGCCGACGCCGGGCTTCGACCACTTCCGCCCGCTGCTGGAGGGGTTGCTGCGACCCCCTGCGGTGCCGGCTGCCTGAGCGGGCGGGCGCCGGAGCGGCGGTTCAGAGGTCGAGCCGGCGCCCCAGTGCCGAGGTCGCCGTCGAGCTCTGCACGGTGAACGCGACCGTGCCCGGGAGGTAGCGGTCCTGGGACCATTCGACCTCGCCGCTCCGCTCCGGATACGTCGTGCGCTCCACCATCGCGGGCGTTCCCGACAGCGTGCGCAGCCGCCGTACGCGGTAGACGAACGCGCCGGATTCCAGCCGGAGCCGCTCCGCCTCCTCCTCGTCCGCCGCCACCTGGTCAAGCGCGACCACCCGGCCGCCGGGCTCCTCGCCCAAGGACCGCGCCCAGCGGGTGAAGCTGCGCAGCTCACCGCGACCGTCAGATACAGGGGTGTCCTCGGCCGTCCCTCGCTCACGCCCCCACCCTGTCATGTGCTCGGGCGCGGGACCACGAGCCCATCGGACCGACCACTGGTGACCGCCGCGCGACCGAGATCGTCGGCTCCCACCTGCCCGGCGGTCCACCCGGTCATGGGTTTCGACGTCCACACGCCCCAGGTCCCCCACGGCGGACGGCCGTCAGTGCAGGACGGCGGTGGCCTCGATCTCGACGAGGTACTCGGGAGCGGCCGGCGCCGCCACTCCGAGCAGGGTGGCCGGCGGCGCCAGGGTGACACCCAACCGCTTGGCCGCGCGGGCGACGCCGTCCACGAGCGCGGGCATCTTGTCGGGGGTCCAGTCGACGACGTGGACGGTCGGCTTCGCCACGTCGTCGAAGCCCGCCGACCCCGGTCATCGCGGTGTCGATGTTGGCGTAGGCCTGCTCGACCTGCGCGGCCGAAGCCGATGTGACCCGAGCGGATTCCTGGCGCGGGAGATCTTCACGGACATCGCCAACAAACGGGCGCTGCTGATCATCGAGGCGATCGGGGACCGTACGCTGCGCTTCACCGCGCTGCGCGACGAGGTCGAGGGCATCAGCCACAAGATGCTCACCCAGAACCTGCGCCTGCTGGAACGCAACGGCCTGGTCGAACGCACGGTCCACCCCACCGCCCCGCCGCGCGTCGAGTACACCCTCACCGAGCCCGGCAGCGCCCTGCGCGCGACCGTGGCGAGCCTGTGCGACTGGACCCACCACTACATCGCGGACATCGAAACGGCCCGCCGCCACTTCGACGGGGCGTAGGGGGAATCCGCCTGGCGGGTCCGTCCGGTGGAGCCCAACGGCAGTGCGTCAAGGGATCGCGACGTCCGTCATTCGGTGCCGCGCCGGGTGACGGCCAGTGTCGTCGCCAAGGCCAAGGCCACGGCCGTGCCTGCGGCCATGACGCCGGAGCGGGAGCGCCAGGAGAGGACCGACCACCGGGATTCGGCGGACAGCAGTGAGCCGAGGCTCGCCCACGAGCCGACCGAGAGGACGGACGCGGCCGAGCCGACCGACCCGATCGACAGGAACGAGCCGACGGATCCGATCGACAGCGTCGATCCGACGGATCCGATCGACAGGAACGAGTTCCGGGAGCAGAGGGACCAGCGGGAGCCACCTGTCATCGTCATGGACCGAATCGTAGGCACACGGGGCCGGGACCGCCCGCTGCCGGTGCGCAGGGCACAGCAGCGACGGACGCCGACTGCCGTGCGTCGCCGCGCCGGTGGGGACGGCCGCAGGACGTCGTGTCGGCGCGCGGCATGACGGACCTGCGGACCGCTGCCGTCGAGAGGGGGTTCGTCGAGGCGAATCCGTCCCTTCAGGCCGGGGACCTGCGGTTCGCCGGCTAGCCTTGATCAGAGTCCGGTCCTGGAGGGGGAGTTGGAAGAGATGAGCCACACGCGTGACGAGGAGACGGCGCACGTCGGGCAGGCGCCCCTGGCATCGGGCAACCCGGGTGGCCATCCACCCAGATGGGCCTGGTGGGTCATCGGCATCGTGATACCGGTCCTGGGCATCGGAGCCACGGTATGGACCACCTCCGCCAAGGCGCCGAGCCCCCCTCCCCCGGCCCAGATCCCGCGCAGCACGCCGCCGGAAACCCCGTCGTCGGCCGGCCGGGGACCGGACCAGGCGCCCTCGGTGTCCGCCGCCCCCGCGGGCGCCGTGCCGGCGGTCTTCCTGGGTGTATGGGAGGGGTCCATCAGTGACGACACCGGGGAACACCATCGGCGCCTGACCATCCGGCAGGGGAAGGTCGGCGACGAAATGGTCACCACGCGCACCACCAGCAACGCGACCGGCAGCTCGATCCAGTGCAGGGGAACGGGCACCCTCGTGGCCGCCGACTCCAGCACGATCGAACTCGACACGATGGTCACCGAGAGCATCCCCAGCGGCAGGTGCAAGAGCATCGGCGAGCAGACGCTCACCCTGCTGGACGACAACCGGGTCCGCTACCAGACCGGAGCGGCAACCGGGATCCTCACCCGCCAGCGCTGACCGGCGGCCACCGTCCCCCCACGTCGGCTGGGCGATGGCCATGAGTCGGACTCTCGCGAGGAACTCGGCGACCGCGGCCGGCTCGCCGGTCGCTTCGCGCTGTTCACGCCCACCCGTCGCTGATGCCACTGGCGGGGTGGGCACGGAGCGGACTCCGGCCCGCTACCCCATCGGCGGAAAGCCCCAGCGCACCGCTCGTCAGGGAGCGGCCGGGTCGGTCCCGCTGCCGGTCCCGCGGTCTGTTCCGTCGGTCGGCAGCGCGCGTGCCAGTCGCCCCAGCGCCTCTTTGATCCGGTCCGGCGTCACTCCTTGTGCGCGCTGCTGGAGGAAGACCTCCGGCGCCAGGGGCGCGAGCAGGCTGTCCACCAGTGCCTCCGGGTCCGGGACGCCGGACTCGCGCAGCAGGACGAGGACATGGACGCGCCAGAAGCCGTACGCCCCGACGGTGAAGCGCTTCTCGCCGGTCTCGGCGCCCAGTACCAGGTGGCCGTGGGTGTCCAGCAGATCGACCATGGCCGCGTAGAAGGCGGTGAGCCGTTCGAGTGGGGGCGCACCGGGGCCCAGTGGAGGGGCGCCACGCAACAGCTCTTCCTGCAGGCGGCGTTCGTGCTCGTCGAGGAGGGCCGCCGCGATGGACGTGACGTCCGGGTAGCGGCGATAGAGCGTGCCGCGGCCGATGTCCGCCGCCCGTGCGATGTCCTCCATCGTGACCGAGCGCGGATCACCCGCGGCGAAAAGCCTGGCGGCGGCAGAGAGCACCTTGGCCCGGTTGCGGGCGGCGTCCGCGCGTTCACTCGTCTCCATGGCATCCCAGCCTACCGGAATAACTGGACACCGTGTCCGGTTGCGCCTTTCGTCGGGTATAACTGGACGCCGTGTCCGGTTACTGTTTCCGTCGACCGAGGGGTTCCGTCATGAGCACGCTGCTGCACCTCGATGCAAGCGCCCGCCGCCAGTCCTTCAGCCGAGAGGTCGGCGATGCCGTGGCCGCCGCCTGGCGCGCGCACCACCCCGCCGGCATCCACGTCCACCGCGACCTGGCGCTGTCCCCCGTCCCGCAGATCGGCGAGGCATGGACCGAGTTGTGCGACTACGTCCTGGAGCACGAGATCACCGATCCCGCCCGCTACCGGGAAGCCGTGCGCACTCCCGCGCAGGAGGCGGCCTGGGCCGTCGTCGAGCCGCTGCTGTCCGAACTCGTCGCAGCCGACGTCGTGTTGATCGCCACGCCGATGTACAACTACTCGATCCCGGCGGCCCTGAAGGCCTGGATCGACCAGGTCACCTTCCCGCGCATGTCCCTGCCCGGACGGCGCTTCGTCGTGACGTACGCCCGCGGTGGGGCGTACGGCCCCGGCACCCCGCGCCACCCGTACGACCACCAGGAGCGCTACCTGCGCGACTTCTTCGCCGGTCACTTCGCCGTGCCGGAGGAAGCCATGACCTTCCTCGGCACCGAGCTGGTCAACTCCCTCTCCGACCCCGCCCTCGCCGGTCGGCGCGGAGCGCACGACGAGTCCCGCGCGGCCGCCCTGGAGGCCGCCCGCACGACGGGAGCATCCCTGTGAGCTGGCTCCTCCTCATCGCCGCCGGCCTGGTGGAGGTCGCCTGGTCGCAGAGCATCAAACCGACGGCCGGGTTCACCCGCCCGCTGCCGACGCTGCTCTGCTTCGCGCTCGCCGCCGTCGCCGTCTATCTGCTGTCCCTGGCGATGAAAGGCCTGCCGGTCGGGACGGCCTACGCCGTTTTCACCGGGATCGGCGCGGCCGGCGCCATCACACTGGGCGTCGTGGTCCACAAGGACCCGGCGACCCCGGGCCGCCTCCTCGCCCTCGCCCTGATCATCGGCGGCGTGGCACTGTCCCACGCGACCACCTCGGCCGAGTGAACAGCGCGGACACCGCTTCGGGTTGGCCGCTGACGGCAGCTGTCCCGGCGCGGATGGGTGTGGAGCGGGCCGGCTCGCGTCTACCGCATGAGGTTCTCGGTGAACTCGCGTAGCCATGGGGTGCGGACGGCCGGCATTCGGGCGAGGGTTCGGTGGAAGACCTGCCAGTCGATCCGGAACACGTCATGGGTACTCGGCGGGGGCGGGTCGTCGCGGAGGACGTCCTCCGGCATGGAACCCGAGGCGGGGACGGGCGGCAGTGGCTCGGGGTGGACCAGCCGGAGCCACACGCCGAACGGCAACGGGACCGAGGGAGCCGGAGCGGGCGGGGTCGGACGGGGGCACGCCCGCCCCCTCGGCGAGCAGGTCCGCCCAGGACAGCAGCCCGGCGTCGGCGCCTTCGACGGGGGAGCGAGCAGTCGTCGATCCTGCTCGCCACGAGAAGGCCGCACGCCACGCAGGCCATGAACGTCCCCGGTTCCATGAGCACGGGGAGCTGCAGCCCGTTCCCGTACTTCTGATGGGCGTGGGCCGGCAGGGCGACCTGGGACAACGGGGCGGTCAGCCCGGCGCCACACCGCTCGCACACGAAAACGAACACACGTCCGCCGCGGGGCCGGACTCGGGGTCCGGCGCCCGGCGGAGCGTCACGGGTGCGGTGTTCGCGGCGGTGCGCGGTGTCCTCGCGGGGTGGGGCGGTCAGCGAGCGCTGCCGAGGTTGCGGTCGGCGTCGGACCCCTTGAGCAGCAAGGTGGTCTCCTCGATGCGCCGGAAGCGGCCGTCGGGGGCCATGTCGGCGAACACGTAGACCTCCATGCTCACGGTCGTGCCGTCCTTCTTGGTGATGTGGCAGGTGTGCCGGTCGGCGTACTTGTCGCCGTCGTGGAGCTCTTCGTGGACCTCCACCTCTCCCGAGGCGACGAGCGTGCGCAGGTGGGCGATGTGGTCGAGGAACTGGGAGCGGTCGGCCCATTCGCCGTCGGTGCGCTGGCGGTAGTCGGGAGTGAAGTGCCGGTCGGCGGCCTCGGTCAGGGTGATGTCCTCGTTGAGGAGCAGGTCGGTGAGGGCGGCCTTGATGCCGGTGCGGGGCATGGGTGGTCCTTCGGGTGGGTTCGGACGGTCGGGTTCTCGGCGGTGCCCGGTGGGGCGGGGGTCAGGGGCGGGTGTGGGCGAGGGTGTCGTCGAGCCAGTCGTAGATGCGGGCGTTGGCGTGGCGCGTGGCGCCGGGGTGGCAGTGGGCGCCGGCGCCTTCCTCGGCGGTGAAGAGCATGAGGGTCTTGGGGCAGGTGAGGTGTTCGTAGAGCTGCTCGGGCTGGCCCTTGAAGAACTCGTCCTCCGCGGCGTCGCAGACGAGGGTCGGGCACTGGATCTTCTCGGCGATCCCGCCGGCGAGGGTGTAGTCGAGGTAGGAGGCGTTGAAGGCGCGGGGCGTGTCGACGCCCATGACGTACATGCCGTGGTTGAGCGCCCAGCGGGCGATCGGGTCCTTGGCCATGATCTGTTCGAGGGCGGCGTCGAGTTCCGGGGCGGACGGCGCCCGCAGGAGGCGTTCGGCCTCGTCGCGGTCGCCGGGGATGTTGCGGACGGACGTCTGACCGAGGTCGTAGAGGCCGTCCACGGCTATCAGCGCGGCCAACCGGTGCTCGAAGGCGGCCGCTCGGGGGGCGAGGACTCCGCCCATGCTGAGGCCGAGGAGGGCGATGCGGCTGTTGTCGACTTCCGGGATCGTCTCGGCGAAGTCGATCACGGGGGTGATGACGTTCTCCCAGTCCGGGCGGAAGACGAGACCCTGGTGGTGGCGCGGACCGGGCATGCCGGGGCCGTCGAAGACGAGCACGGTGTAGCCGCGTTCGACGGCGGCGAGGGCACCGAAGAAGTGCATCTCCTCGGCGGTGCCGTCGAAGCCGTTGTGCATGATCAGCGTCGGGCGGGCGGTGCCCGAGTCGTCGGGGCGGTAGAGGTAGCCGGGCAGCGTGGTGTTCTCGTACGGGATCTCGACCGGTTCGATGCGCGGGGTGGTGCAGAGGGCCGCGGCGGCCTTGAAGCACTCGACGGAGCGGTCGTAGGCGTGGTCGTGACGCGGGTCGCAGTCCTTGCCGTGGAGGAAGAACTCGGCGGAGCGGTAGTAGTTCGAGGCGCGCAGGAAGGCGTCGCGGGCGCTGATCCGGTGGCCGGCGGCCAGGGCCTTCTCGGCTTCCGACGACACGCGACCGGCGGTGGCGAACCACTCGGTGTACCAGCTGTCGTAGTCGCCTTCGGTGATCCGCGCGGCGGTGGAGACGACCTCGCCGAAGTCGGCGCCGCCGTAGGCGATGTGGCTCATCGAGCGCAGGGTCTCATACCAGAACTGGGTGTTGTTCGGGAACAGCAGCTGCTTCATGGCGGTCTCCTTCGACGGCAACCGCAAGCACAGATTTGTGCTTGCGGGGTCGACTGTAGGGCCTCGCACGGCTGGAAGCAAATATCTGTGCTTATGATTGGGGTGTGACTCAGAAACAACCGGCCGCACGCATCCGCAGGAGTCCTGAACAGGTCCGCGCGGCCGTCCACCAAGCGGTCGTCGACCTCCTCTCGGACCCGGAGGGCGAAGACCTCAACATCCCCGCGATCGCGCAGCGCGCCGGCGTCAACCACACCAGCGTCTACCGGCGCTGGGGCAGCCTCGACGCACTACTGGCGGACACGGTCACCACCCGCCTGGAGCGCGACTCGCCCCTGAAGGACACCGGTTCCCTGCGCGGTGACCTCATCGCCTGGGCCGAAGCCAGCGTCGCGAGCATGCGCACACCCGAGGGGCACGCCCTCGTACGCGCCGTCATCCTGTCCATGCCGAGCAGCACCCAGGCGCCGACCGACCGCGCCCGGCAATTCCGACGGCGCATGCACTCCATCGAGCAGATCCGCGAGCGGGCCACGGCCCGGGGTGAGGACCCTCCACCACTGGAGCAGATCCTCGACCAGCTGATCGCGCCCTTCTACATCCGGGCGATCTTCGGCATCGACCTTCCGGCCACCGGCTACCCGCAACTCCTCGTGGACAGGCTCCTCGGCAGCGCGAACGGACCGGACTCGGCCTGAGGAACGCCTCGCCTTCCCCGGCCTGCCCCGTGCATGGCGCGGCCCCGCGGGTCAGACCTCGATGTACGCCACCACCACCACGGTGCGCAGGGCGGTGACGAAGTACAGGACGCGAACGGCTTCGACCCGGTCGACGTACTGGCGCAGCCGAGGGCCGGCCGTGTCGCCCGGGAGCGGCTCGCCGATGTCGGGATCGACCGAGAGTACGACCAGGGTGCGGTCCAGGGAGTGGAGCTCGGCCTCGGTCGAGATGTTCTCCAGCTGCTTGGCGGCGGAGTCCGAGAAGGCGATGCGGGCCCTGCGGGCCCCAGGCGGAATGGGCATCAGGCAACGGCCTGGCGCTGGGCGGGGGCCGGCCGTTCGTGCATCGAGGCCTCCAGAGGGAAGAACCGAGGTGTGTCACCACCGTATCGCCGCGGCCGGTGCCCGGGGGCCACTCGCGGAAAGCGCGCGAACCGGCCGGTTCGTCGACGCGCCGCACCGGGGCGCTTCCTTCTCGGGGCCCCCTCGTTGTGCCGGTCACTCTTCACTCGATCCACGAGACACCACCATGCTCAGGACATCCCCCGCCCGGCGACTCTCGGCGGTACTGGTGGCGGTCACCGTCGCCGCGGCCGCCGCCGGGGTCGGCCCGTGATCGTGTTCCTCGACTGGAAGGGTGACGGGAAGGGACCCCAGAAGATCCACTTCGCCCCCTCACCCTCCATCCCCGGATCGGCACGCTGAACCGCCGTGCGCCGGCCCGCCTGCGACTCGCCTCATCGGCCCCGGCGCATTCCGGCGCTCATCGGGCGGCTGGATCCGGAGCGGTATCAGCTGGTCCTGGCGACCGGACGGCACATGTGGATCAGTCGGCACCAGGTTGTCGGTGACAGCCGGCAGCATCACCACCATGACCATGATCCGCACCACCCCGCCCCGGCCGCTGGACGTCAGCACGGTCTTCCCCCAACTCGGCCCACTGGCACGCCCGGCGATCCGGTTGCACCCCCGCCCCGGGGCCACGTCGCCGTACGTGAGTTCGATCGGCGGCCCATTGTTGTGGCCCGCCGATGAGCCGTGGCCGTACTGCGACGGACTGCACGGCTGGGGCGAGCTGCTGGACGGCGAGTGGATCGAGCGCGAGGGCCGCTTCCCTCTGCTGCCCGTCGCCCAGCTGTACCTGCGCGACGTACCCCTCCTGCGGCCCCCCGGGCGGGCGGATCTCCTCCAGGTGCTGTGGTGCCCCTTCGAGCACGAGCCGGACGAGAAGCCTCCGACCGCACTGCATTGGCGTATCGCCGCCGAGGTCACCGACGTCCTCGCCGCGCCGCACGGACGGTTCGAACTGGACTGGGACGGATACGTGCCGGAACCGTGCGTTCTCGCACCGGAACAGATCATCGAATACCCCAACTTCCTTGAGCTGAGCGCGGAATTGCGGCAGCAGCTGGAGGACTGGGACAGGTGGCGGGCGGCCGGTGCCGGCCTGGACGCCTCGTACGCCCCGTATCCGCAGGCCTTCTACGGCAGCCATCTCGCCGAAGCCCCCGGCTGGAAGGTCGGAGGCTGGGCTCCGTGGGGCCTCACGGACCCCATCGCCCGGTTCTGCACCGCATGCGGAAACGGGATGGATCCGCTGCTGACGATCGCCTCGGGTGAATGGGACAGCGGCACGCACGGCTGGATCCCGTACGAGGACCAGGCCCTCGCCGCCCTCCCCGGCGCCAACGCGGCGAATCCGCCCCGGGTCCAGGTCTCGAAGGGCAACCATCTGCAGCTCTACGTCTGCCCGGAGTCCCCGGAGCACCCGCACACGACCCTGATCCAGTGAGCCGTGGACTCGGTGGCTCCGGGTCGTTCAGCCTCCGGCGTCAGACCTCGACTTGAACTCGCCTGGCAGCAAAGTCATGTGGGGTCGACAGAGCGACCTTCGCGGGCACGCGTGCAGGTGTGATGATGTTGACCATGGCCATCGATTCAGTGGTCGTGCGTCAGCGTGTCGAGGATCTGGATGCGGCTGTGCCGTTCTACGAGAAGTTGACCGGAAGCACCGCATCGCGGTTCGCCTTCGCCGGGGTCGACCTGGCAGGCGTCGGGCCGTTCCTTCTGTTCGCCGGGCCCGACGAGGCGGCGGAGCGTGTCGCGGGCGTGTCGGCGACTCTCGCCGTTGCCGACCTGGACGCCGCGGTCGAGGGGGCGGAGGCAGGAGGAGCCGAAGTCGTGATGCCCGTTCAGCCCACCCCGAACGGCCGTCGTGCGGTGCTGCGCCACCCGCACGGCGGCGTCTTCGAGTACGTCGGCCCGTAGGGCAGGTGCGGCACCGCCGTTGTCGGTCCGGGCTTCAGGCAAGGTGCGCCAGCAGCAGCTCGGTGAGGGGCCCGGGCGTGCGCAGCGGCAGGTAGTGGTCCGCGTCCGCGATCAGTCGGCCCCGGGCGCCGGGAATTCCGGCGACGAGCCGTTCGGCGATCTCGCCGATCTCGGGGTGATCGCGGTCACCGTGGATGACCAGGGTCGGCGCGGCGATCTCGTCGAGCCGGGCTTCGGCATCGCGGTCCGGGAAGTACGCGAGCTGTTGCTCGCCGGCGATCCGCAGGTGGGCATTCTGCGTCACCATCGCCTCGATCAGTTCCCCTCCGGGAGCCGTGCGGCCCATGGAGGCCCAGATCGACAGCTCCAACTCGGCGAGGGTCGCCGCGTCCTGTTCCCGGCGGGCAGCGGCGTAGGCCGACGACTGCGCGTCGCGCGGCCATGTGTGACCGCTGAACGAGGCGCCGACCAGGCCCAGTGCGCTGACCCGCTCGGGATGGGCGAGGACGAAGTCCAGCGCGGTCTCCCCGCCCATGCTCAACCCGACCAGCGCGGCCGCGTGAAGGCCGAAGTGGTCGAGCACGGCCCCCAGATCCTCGACGTCGCAGAACATCCGGTCCGGGGGCGTGGAGCGCGCGAGGCCGCAGGCGTCGTAGCGGATCACATCGTGGTGGCGGGCGAGTTCGGGGACGATGGCATCCCACAGCCGTGAGTCCATGCCGGCGCCGTGCAGGAGGACCACCGGAGTGCCGGTGCCGCTGCGCTCGGCCCACAGTCGACCGCCGCCAGGAGCGGGGAGGAGGACTTCATGCGTGGGGGTGCCGGTCGCATTGCCATTCGATCTCATGCTGCGACCATCCCACCCCGTTCGAAGGGCTCCGCCCTCAAGAGGGCGGCGGGGTGGGGGTGTTCGGGTGCGTGAAGCGGAGCCAGGCGGTGAGCGCTGCCTGGAGTTCGAGGACTGCCGAACGGTCCATGGTTTCGGCGGTTCGGCCGACGCGGAGGGTCACGGACCGGGGCGTCACCGTCCAGCCCACAGCGGGACGGTTGGGCGAGGCGATCGGCGTGCCCTGGGCGAGGGTGCGCAGCAGGGCCTCGGTGCGCGGTGGGATGTGTGCCTGGCGGGGGTGCGAGGTGACGTCGCGCTGTCGGACGGGTAGCCCGAGCGCCGTCCGGAACTCTTCGACGGCGGCGTCGAGGGGTTGCGCGGTGCCGGGTGCGGTCCCGATGAAGGCTGCGGTCAGTTCGGGGTGCGGTCGGGCACGGCGTGGACTCTGCGCCGGGGGCAGCGGGCGCTCTTCCACGTCCAGGCGCACGCAGGCCGGTGCGATGAGGACCTGGGTGTAGCCCTTCTCGGTGGCGGTGGCGTGGAGTTCGCGCAGGCGGCTGATCGGGCCGGTCAGGATGTGTTCCCCTTTGATCCGCCGCGGGTGGGGGTCCGCGGGGCGTTGCGGGAGCTTCGGCGGATCCAGTTCGGGCGGCTGTCCGTACGGCCCGTGGGAGCGATGCAGTACACCTGATTCCGTGACCAGTACCGTCACCTGCCGACTGGTGACCGTGTGACCCAGCCGGAACCCCACAACCACCGTCGGCATCGGCCGCCCCTCACTCACGCACCACGTCTTGCTGCTCTACGACCGTAGCCGGAATGGCCGCGCCGTCATGGGGAATCGGGATACCCGGCGCCGCGCGGGGTGGGTGCGCCCCGGCGGGCGGTATGCGGAACGCGAGCACGGCGTGGCCCGCGGCCTGGCAGTGACCGGCGCCTGGGCGGCAGCCACAGCCGGCCATGAGCACGTCGTCACATCGTCCGGCGTCTTCTCAGCTCGGCGAGCCACGAACGTACCTGCTCGTCGTCGTGCAGGTAGGCGCCGCTCTCGTCCGCGGGAAGGTCGATTCCGTGGAGGAGGGTCAGTGCCCACCAGGAGGTGTCGTCCCAGTCAAGCCCGTCGACGGCCACCCACCACCCGGCCCAGCGGTCCGCCTCGTCCCGGGAGAGCCGACCGTCGACCAGCGCGGCGAAGCGTTCTTCGATCTCGTCGAGCGTTGGCTGGTGGCCGGCATCCATGTCACGACCGTACACGCACGGCGAAGGGGTCGGCCCGGTTCGAGGGCGGGACGGGGGCGCCGCGGGGTCCGGCGAACACCCTGGCGAGCGGACCGGTTCGAAGAACGTTTCGACTCGTCGATAGCATGCACCACCATGATGCGCGCCTGGATCCTGCCGATACTGCTCGTGCTCAGCGGCGCGGCCGTCGCGGCTGGGAAGCTCTTCAGCGGGAACCCCGGCACGGCCGCAGCAGTCCTTCCGGCCTTCCTGGCGCTCGCCGCCGTGAACTCACCCCTGATCTTCCCGAAGTCGATCGGTGCGCAGGAGGCACAACGCCTCAGCGCGGTCGACGGCCGACCGGTCGTCTACTGGCGGCCGGGCTGCAAGTACTGCATACGGCTTCGCCTCCGGCTGGGCCGCGGCGCCCGCCGGTTGCACTGGGTCGACATCTGGCGCGACCCGGCAGGTGCCGCAGCGGTGAGAGCGGCCAACGACGGCAACGAGACCGTGCCGACCGTCGTCGTGGCGGGCCGGCCACACACCAACCCCGATCCGGCGTGGGTGCGCGATCGGCTCCCTCCGTCCGCGTGATCGCGAAGCACGCCCTACGGGGCGGCGCGGCCTGACACAACCGCACCGCACCGCACGGCCGGCGATGACGCGCACCTCGGCGTGGGGTCAGCCGCCCCGGCAGTACGGCCGGGGCGGCCACTCCCGCGTGTGTCGTCCGCGCCTCCTCCCCACCGCATCCTCGACGGACACCCGGTAGTCCGCCCTACCTCGGCGCCTGGAAGCCGCCGATCCTCTGTTCGAGCAGTTCGGCCAGCCGCAGCGGGGTGCGGTCCTCGAACATCGGGCCGATGAGTTGCACTCCCACCGGCAGGCCGTCAGGAGACAGGCCCGTCGGTACGGCGGTGGCGGGCAGGCCGGGCATGGTGGCCAGACCGGCCCAGACGAGCTGGTCGAGGTACGGGTACTCGACGCCGTCGATGTCGATCCGGCGTTCCAACAGATCGGGGTCGTGGTCGTGCGGGAACGCGGGAGTCGGAGTGATGGGGCACACCACGACGTCGAACTGGGCGAAGAGCTGCCGCCAGCCGTGGCGGTGGAGCTCGCGACGGTCGTTCGCCTCGATCCAGTCGCGGTGGCTGAGCACCATCCCGCGCAGCCGCGCCGCGTCGAGACTCCGGTCGTCCGCGCGCAGGCCGGCGGCGCGGGCCCGAAGCTGCTCGTACGCTTCGACGGGGAACCGCGCAGCGGCGCCCGAGAACAGCAACTGCGCGTAGAGCGTCGCGGCTTCGGCCAGGTCGGGCAGGAGCGGAGTGTGCCGTTCGACGTGTGCGCCGCCGTCGGCGAGTGCGTCGGCCACCCGGTTCACGCCGGCCCGTACAGCGGACCCGGTCGCAATGAACGGATGCTCGTCGAGGACGAGGACCCGGAAATCGCCCAGCCGCTGGTGTCGTGCGAGCGGCAGCGCCAGCTCGTGCGCCATGCCGAGCGTCAGCGGGTCCGGCCCGGCCATGACGTCCAGCAGGAGCGCGAGGTCGCGGGCGGTGCGCGCCATAGGGCCGACGACCGCGAGGTCGAGGTCGACCGGCAATGCGGGCGCGGTCGGCGGGACCATGCCGCGGTTCGCCGCCAACCCGAGCGTCGGCTTGTGCGCGTAGACGCCGCAGAAGTGCGCGGGGGTGCGCAACGAACCGCCGATGTCGGAGCCGATGGACAAGGCGCCGAAGCCGGCCGCCAGGGCGGCCGCCGATCCACCGGACGATCCGCCCGACGTGCGGGCGTGATCCCACGGGTTGTTGGTGGTGCCGTAGATCTCGTTGAAGCTCTGCACGTCCTGCAGCCCCAACGGCACATTGGTCTTGCCGAGCACCACCGCACCGGCGGCCCGCAGCCGCGACACCTGTACCGCGTCCTCGGCCGGCACGAAGTCCCGGTGCGTCGGCATGCCCCAGGTCGTGGGCAGCCCGGCGATGTCGTACGACTCCTTGACCGTCACCGGTATGCCGAGCAGTGGCCGGTCCTCGCCGCGGGCACGCGCCTGGTCGGCATCGCGCGCGGCGGCCCGCGCACGGTCGAAGTCCGGCACGCAGATCGCGTTGATCGCCTTGTCGTCCCGCTCGATACGAGCGATCGCCTCGTCGGTCAGCTCCACCGATGTCACGTCACCGGCGCGTAAGGCGGCCGCGAGTTCTTCTGCAGTCTGAAAATTCCACTCCATGGATCCGACCGTACTCGGCGCCGGCAGAGGCCACGAAATACCGATGTGCACAACGGTTTGGCCGATCCGGTTCGTCGTGTCGCTCGCTCTCTCGCCACACGCCGGCCGGCGAGGCGCACAGGGCCTGCCACCGCGCCCCAGGGGGCGTCGCCCCCGCACTCGGACTCGGACTCGGACGCGGTCGTCATCGGCGGTTCGGTCGCGGCGGGTCGACCGGCCAAGACCGCTGAACGGTGGCCGGCAGCCCGTGGGCGGTGGGTGGAGGCCTTCTCAATCGGTCGGATGCTCGTGGTTCGATGCCGACAGCGGCGGAACGGCCCGGGACGACGATCGAACACCACGGCGTCCGTGCCACCAGCTCCAGATCGTGTGGCCCACCAGCGCCGACGCGGCAGCCCCTGCGACGAGCCGAACGGCACCCCAGGTCATCGCGGTGACGGGATCCGCGGTGCTCGCCTCCACTTCCAGCCTCATGGACGTCTCGTAGAAGGCTACGAACGGAATGATCAGCCGGAAGAGAAGCCCGCCCCACCTCGGCGCTCGCGCGAGGTTCCCCAGAAGTCCTACGGGCGCCCCCAGGACGAACGCCCCCATCGTCCACGGGAGGACCTTGTGGAGAATTCCTTCGCCGGGCTCGACGGCGCCGGCGTCCAACCCCGGCGGGACGACGGGGCTGATGTTTTTGAACAGATAGTAGGCCGCCACACCCACCGTCAAACCGAGCGACGAAAACACGATCGATTCGAGCTTGGAGCGTCGGAGATAGCCCACCATGAATGCGTAGCACGCCCACGACCAGCCGCCGGAAAAGACAGCGCTTACGGCGACGCCCGCAGAATTGTCCCATTTCCCGGCGGCCGGACCTGTCAACCCAAGCAGCAAACCTGAGCCGATTGACACCGCGGCGGCCGCGAAGCGAGTGCGCGGAAAATTGGTAATTTCTCCTCCTCGTCCCGTGATGAATCCGGAGCTGGAGACAGCGCACCTCAAGGACTGCGCCGGTGACCGCAAAAACGCAGGGCTGGGCACCAACTTAGCCGAAGCGGCCGGGAGTTACCCCCGCCGTCCCGGTTGCCGAACCGGTAGGCCGGGCGCGAGCGCAGCCGGCAAGATCGGCTCGTGGCTCGACATGCGGTGACCTTGAGCAGGATCGAGCTCGCGGATTGGCGAGCTGTTCACTCCTGGGCTTCCCTCGCCCAGGTCTGCCGCTTCCAGACCTGGGGGCCGAACACCGAAGCGCAGACGCGCGCGTTCGTGGCGACCGCGGTCGACGCCTGGACGCACTCACCTCAGCAGCGGTTCGCCTATGCGGCGCATGCCGAGGGCGACGTGGTCGGGATGGGTGAGCTCCACATCCGGAGCCGGGGGCAGCGTCAGGGCGAGATCACCTACGTCGTGCATCCCGGGCTCTGGGGACGGGGCATCGGGACGGCGATCGGGATGGAACTGCTCGCGCGAGGGTTCGGAGAGCTCGGCCTCCACCGCATCCACGCCACCTGTGACCCGCGGAACCTCGGGTCGGCACGGGTGCTCGGCAGGCTCGGCATGACATGGGAAGGGCGTCACCGTCACACCGCGCTGATCCGGGACGGTTGGCGGGACTCCGAAGTGTTCGGCATCCTCGAAGACGAGTGGCGCGAGAAGGACCGCCGGGAGGCCGAGGGGTAACCGGGCTGCTGTGTGCAGACGACCCGCCCGATGTGCCGCTCCCCTCGGGGTCGTCGTACCGGGCGCTGCGGGTCGGGTTGCACCGGGGTGGCGGGCGCCAGGACCCGCTCGCACTCCTCGCGGTCCGTCGTCAGCCACGCGACCTCGCCCTCGTCGGTGACGAAGACGACCGGCTGCCCGTCGTGGCGGATCAGCCGTCGGTTCCGGGCACCGCACAGCCGGCCCGGCCGCTCTCCCATGCGCGCGGCGACGAAGGCGAGTCGGCCGGCTCGACGGTCGGGTTGCCGATGAGCAGTTCGGAGCCGTCCTCCAGCGCGAAGCGCAGCTTGTGATCCGATCGCATCCGCACCGTGCCGTCCACCGTGCCGAACGTGGTGTGGTCGTTCCGGCGGGCCGCCACGAGCCGTGCCCGTACGGCGGGCAACGCCGACCCGGTGGCCACCGCCCCGAGGATGACCACGTCCGGCACGGGACGGCAGGCCGCCCGTGAGGGGGCCGCCGCCTCTCCCCCACTTCGGTCGGGCCCTCGCCGTCGCCGGATCGGTCCGATCGGTGAGACGCGAACGGCCGGTTGCGGGCGGGTAGTCGGGCCGCTCGGTCATTCGTGGGCATCCATTTGATCAACAGTATTCCTAATTGATCGACAACTCACTTATAGTGACCTCTCGTTAACGGCTGGAACCTGCCCTTCCCTTTGCGTCCGTACTGAGAGTCTGGTTGATGTCGGCGTCACCCACCCCCTTCCGCCCTTCCGTGATCGCCCTGCTGCTGACGGCAGTCGGCGGCGGCACGCTCGCCACGGCGGCGGTGGCCGCGGCGCCCACCGGAGTCCAGGCGCCCCTCGGCTGGTTCGCCGGCTTCGGCGTGCTGCTGCTGGCCGCCGCCGCGTTCGCGGTCTCCTGGTACAGCCGCACCGCGCGCGAGCACCGATCGCATGCCGAGTCGCTCGCCCGGGAGCTCGCTTCCCGCGACGCGTACCTCGCCCACGTCACCCACGAGGCGGGCCGTGAGGCCGGCGCCCGGCAGCAGCAGCACGCGGCCGAGACCGCCGCCCTGGAGGCCGCCCGTACCGAGGCGGTCGAAAGGCTCACCAGGGAGCACGCGGAGCGGACCGCCGAGCTGGTGCGTGCGGGCGAGACCGGAGCGGCCCGGCTGGAGGCCGACCTGCGCCGCGCCGAGTCGGGCCGGGCCGCCGCCCTGGCGGCGGCCGCCAATGCCGCCGGTCGCATGCAGGCACTGGCCACGAGCATGCTCGCCGACCTGCGCGACATGGAGCACCGGCACGCCGACGAGGACGTCCTCGCGGACCTGCTGCACCTGGACCACCGCACCGCCCAGGCCGGCCGGCTGGCCGACTCCGTGGCCGTGCTGACCGGCGCGCGGTCCGGACGCCGCTGGGCCCGACCCATCGTCATGGAGTCGGTGCTGCGCGGGGCGATGGGCCGGATCGGGGGCTACCAGCGGGTGCGGCTGCACTCCACCAGCGAGGCCGCCGTCGCGGGGCACGCCGCCGAGGGCGTGATGCACGCGCTGGCCGAACTCATGGACAACGCCGCGAACTTCTCCCCGCCGAGCGCCGAGGTCCACGTGTACGTGGAGGAGGTCCCGGCCGGGGTCATCATCACCGTGGAAGACAGCGGTCTGGTCATGAGCGACGTGCAACTGCGTCGGGCCGAGGCCGCCGTCGGCTCGGACCCGCAGGACCTGGCCGGTCTGTCCGGGACCCGGCTCGGCCTGGCCGTCGTGGGCCGCCTGGCGCGCAAGTACGGCCTGACGGTGTCCTTCCGGCCGTCCGCCCGCGGCGGTACCGGTGCGCTGATGCTGATCCCGCAGGACCTGATCAGCCGCACCCCGGCCGTGACGCCGGCCGCACCCACGGTGGCCCTGCCTCCCGGGCCCGCCCGCGCGGTCCCGGCGCCGGGTGAGGCTCCGGGACAGCTGCCCTCCCGTACGGGCCGCCGCGACCAGGACCGAGACCAGGACCGGGCCCCCGTCCGCATCCCGGCCGCCCGGACCGCCCCGGAGTCCGGCGGCGAGCCGGAAGCGGTCCACGACGGGCCCGGTGAGGGCGACGGCCTGCCCGTCGACGGCGCCCTCCCCCGGCGCAAGAGGGGCCGCACCATGGCCGCGGCCCACCCCGACGGTCCCGAGGCCACCGCCCGGGCCGCCGCGCAGACCCCGAGGTCCGGTGCGGCCGCCGGATCGGTGGCCCGCTTCGGCAGCTTCCGCCAGGCGGTCCGGGGCACCGGCCAGACCGCACCCGACGCGCCCGAATCCGAGCCGCTCGTACCCCCGCACGAGCCGGCAACCCCGAACCCCCCGCACCCGGAAGGCAATACCCGATGACCGGCACCACCACCGACGAGACGCTCAGCTGGCTCCTGGAGAACCTCCTGGAGCGCACCCCCGACGCCCGGCACGCCCTGGTCCTGTCCCGGGACGGACTCAAGCTGTGCCGGACCTCCGGGCTGTCGGTCGACCAGGCCGACCAGCTCGCCGCGATCGCCGCGGGCATCCAGAGCCTCTCGCACGGCGCCTCGGTCGAGTTCGGCGACGGCACCGGCGGCGTCCGCTCCGCGATGGCCGAGTTCTACGGCGGCATCCTGTTCATCGTGGAGGCCGGAGAGGGCGCCCACGTCGCACTCGTCGCCGACGAGGAGGCCGACGCCGGAATCGTCGGCCACAACATGGCCGAACTGGTGGAGCAGTTGGGCGAGCACCTGGTCGCGAGGCCCAGGGGATGAGCCGCGGCAGGCCGGGCCGGGACGACTCCCCGGACCGGCTCTACACCCTCACCGGCGGCCGCAGCAGCTCCGGTTCGGACGCGTTCGACCTGGTCACCCTGGTGCTCGCCGAGTGCGATCCGGTGCCGGGCATGCAGTCCGAGCACTCCGCGATCCTGCGCCTGTGCCGTTTCCCGACGGCCGTCGTGGAGGTCGCCGCGGAGCTCGGTCTGCCCGTGTCCATCGTCCGGATCCTGCTCGCCGACCTGCACGGCACCGGGCGGATCAGCGCCCGGCACCCGCGTGCCACCGCCCACAGCCTTCTCGACCCCGACATCCTGGAGCAGGTGCTCGTTGGACTCCGCAACCTCTGAACAGCCCGCACAGCGCCTGACCCTGCACAGCACCGCCGACAACGGTCTGAAGATCGTCGTCGTGGGCGGGTTCGGAGTCGGCAAGACCACCCTGGTCCGCTCGGTCAGCGAGATCCGCCCGCTGAACACCGAGGAGACCATGACCCAGGCGGGTCAAGCCGTCGACCGCACCGAGGGCATCGCCGGGAAGTCCACCACCACCGTCGCCTTCGACTTCGGCCGGATCTCCCTCGACGCCCACAACGTCCTCTACCTGTTCGGGGCGCCCGGCCAGGAACGGTTCTGGTTCCTGTGGGACCGGCTGTTCGCCGGCACCCTCGGCGCCGTGGTCCTCGTCGACACCCGCCGGCTCGCCGACTCCTGGTACGCCATCGACCGCCTGGAGCACCACGGCACGCCCTTCCTCGTCGCCTGCAACGACTTCGGCGGCCCGACGCACACCCCGGAGGAGGTCCGCGACGCCCTCGACCTCGCCGAGGACGTACCGCTGGTGTTCTGCGACGCCCGCTCCAGGGAGTCCAGCAAGCAGGTGCTGATCTCCCTCGTCGAACACCTGCGGACCGTCGCCGCCCGCCCCCCGCAGCCGATCCAGCAGAAGACCCCGGAGCCCGCCCCGTGACCACCCCCGAGCCGCAGCCCGTCCCACTGAGCGGCCCCCGGTTCCAGACCGACCCCCAGGACCTGTACCGGCAGATGCGCCGCGACCACGGCCCGGTCGCCCCCGTCGTCCTGGACGGCGGCATACCGGCCTGGCTGGTCCTCGGCTACCGGGAGCTGCACCAGGTCACCAGTGACCCCGCGCTGTTCTCCCGCGACTCCGGGCTCTGGAACCAGTGGGAGCACATCCCCGCCGACTGGCCCCTGCTGCCCATGATCGGCCGCGACCAGCCGTCGATCCTGTACACCGTCGGCGAACGCCACGGGCAGCGCGCCGCGGTGGTCTCCGGCGCGCTGGAGGCGATGGACCCCTTCGGCCTCAAGGCCCGTACGGAGCGCTTCGCCGACGAGCTCATCGACGGGCTGTGCGGCAAGGGCTCCTGCGACATCGTCGCCGAGTACGCGATGCTCCTGCCGCTGCGGGTGCTCGCCAGCATCTTCGGATTCCCGGACGAGCAGGGTCCCGGCCTGGTCACCGCCATGAACGACATGATCAACGGTCAGGAACGGGCCCTGGAGGGGCAGGCCCACATCAGCGCCGCCATGGGCGATCTGCTCGCCGCCAAGTCGGAGGCCCCCGGTGACGACGTGGTGTCCCGGATGCTCGCCAACCGGTCGGGCTTCACCCCCGTCGAGGTCGCCCAGGACCTGATGGTGATGCTGGCCGCGGGCCACCAGCCCACCGCCGACTGGATCGGCAACTCGCTGCGGCTGATGCTCACCGACGACCGGTTCGCGGCCTCCCTGGCCGGCGGCCGGCACAGCGTCGCGGAGGCCATGAACGAGGTGCTGTGGGAGGACACCCCGACGCAGAACGTGGCCGGTCGCTGGGCCTCCCGTGACACCCGGCTCGGCGGGCGCGGAATCGCCGCCGGTGACCTGGTGCTGCTCGGCCTGGCCGCCGCCAACGCCGACCCGCACGTGCGGACCGACGGCGGCGCCCTCACCGGCGGCAACAACGCCTTCTTCTCCTTCGGCCACGGCGAGCACCGCTGCCCCTTCCCGGCCCAGGAGATCGCCGAGACCATCGCCCGCACCGGTATCGAGGTCCTCCTCGACCGGCTGCCCGACATGGACCTCGCGGTGCCCGCGCAGGACCTCGCCCGTCGCCCGTCGCCGTGGCTGCGCGGTCTCACCGCCCTCCCCGTGACCTACACCCCGACACCCGCCCTTGGAGCCACCCGATGACGTGCCCCTTCGACCACACCGCCGCCGCCGGCGGGGCCGATGCCGACGCCCCGATCGCGCTGGACCCCTTCGTCACCGACCTGGACGGCGAGAGCGCCCGGCTGCGCGCGGCCGGTCCGCTCGCCCGCGTGGTGCTGCCCGGTGGCGTCGCCTGCTACGCCGTCACCCGGCAGGCCGAGACGCGCAAGCTCCTGACCGACCCCCGGCTGGTCAAGGACATCGACGTCTGGGGCGCCTGGCAGCGCGGCGAGATACCCCTCGACTGGCCGCTGATCGGTCTGGCCAACCCGGGCCGGTCCATGCTGACCGTCGACGGCGAGGACCACCGCCGTCTGCGCACGCTGGTCGCGCAGGCGCTGACCGCCCGCCGGGTGGAACGGCTGCGGTCGGACATCGAGGCGCTGACGGAGGGCATGCTGGACCGGCTGGCCGAGCTCCCGGCGGGCGGAACGGTCGACCTGAAGGCGGAGTTCGCGTACCCGCTGCCGATGAACGTGATCGCCGGGCTGATGGGCGTCGACGCGGCCGACCTGCCGCAGATGAAGGCCCTGTTCGACAAGTTCTTCTCCACGCAGACTCCGCCGCAGGAGGTGCTGCAGGTACTGGGCGACCTCGGCGTCCTGTTCCGCCGCATCATCGAGGAGCGGCGCGCCGAGCCCGGCGACGACCTGACCAGCGCGCTGCTGGCGGCCGCCGAGAACGGCGACCGGCTCACCGCCGAGGAGATCCAGAACACCCTCCAGTTGATGGTCGCCGCCGGTCACGAGACCACCATCAGCCTGATCGTCAACGCGGTGGTGGCCCTGGAGACCCACCCGGAGCAGCGGGCCCTGGTACTCAAGGGCGAGGTGCCGTGGGAGAACGTGATCGAGGAGACGCTGCGCTGGTCGACCCCGACCTCGCACGTGCTGATCCGGTTCGCCACCGAGGACATCGAGGTCGGGGACCGGGTGCTGCCCAAGGGTGAGGGCCTGATCGTGTCCTTCGGCGCGATCGGCCGGGACGAGGAGCAGTTCGGCGAGAACGCCGACGCGTTCGACGTCACCCGGACCCCGAACCGGCACATCTCCTTCGGGCACGGCCCGCACGTCTGCCCGGGCGCGGCCCTGTCGCGGCTGGAGGCGGGCGTGGCCCTGCCTGCCCTGTACGCGCGCTTCCCGGGGCTGCGCCTCGCGGTCTCCCGCGAAGAGCTCCGCAACAAGCCCGTGGTCACCCAGAACGACCTGTTCGACCTCCCGGTGGTCCTGGCCTGACGGCGCCGGCGTCACGTGACGGCGTCGACCGGCAACCGCCGGTCGGCGCCGTCCCGTGTACGGGCCGGACGGGGCGTCAGTGGCCGGCGGCGGCCTTGACCACCGCGACAGCCGTCCCGATCGCCGCGTCGATCGCGCCCGCGAGCAGCGCGAACGCCGTACCCCCGCCCATGCGGATGCCTCCGTAGCACCCCCACGCGAACAGGGTGGCGACGTTGACCGCGGCCGCCGTGTACAACGCCGTGTCCAGCTCGATCACTCCCAGTGCCGAGACGCCGATCAGAATGAGCGGCCCCACCGCGGACAGCAGCAGCGGGCTGCTGACGAAGAGCATCGCGCGCAGTTCCCGCCCCCGTGCGAGGGCGCCGTGCGTCACTCGATGAGCCTGCTGATCGGCGACCAGCGAGGCGAGCCACAGGCCCACCGCGGCGGTCGCGACCGTCGCCGAGGCTCCGACGACGTCCAGATGGCTTCCGCCGGCAAGCCCGATCACGACGGAGATCATCGTGATCGTCGCGTAGAGCCGCTCCTTGAGATGGGCCGCGGCCATTGCCGTGCCCGCTGCGTCCGTCACGTGCTCCGCCACGGAACCCACCGTAGGACGCGGTCGCCGCGGACACCCGGAACAACACCCGGCGCGGGACCGGCGGACCGCCGGTGCGAGCTGCGGTACTGATGAGGATCTCGGTGATGTCGACGGCTCACGTACGGGAGTTCGCGCGCGAATCGAGGAGGTGGGCGGTGCTGGTACAGGTGGACTGGAACGCGATCACGGCGGGGGCGGTCCCGGGTGATCTGCTGAGGTTCCGGCCCGAGGCGGCAGCGCGGATCCATGCTCTGACGTGACGACTAGTCGTCGGCGTCCCACTGTTCCTGCACCCAGGTCAGCTGCTCGTCGCTCAGCGGGGGGTCGAATCCTGCCAGGAACATCAGCATCAGCGGCTGCGGCCACATGTTCTCCGGCCCGTGCTCGTCGCAGTGCAGGGCGATGAGATGCGGCCCGTCCCCGCAGGACTCGTGCCGGTAGGGGCGGTCATGCGTCCGGCAGACGTATCCGAAGCGCCGACAGTCGTCCTCGTCGGTCGGCTCGTGGAAGCCGGGATCGCGAAGGATCGTGGTCACCGGCTCCTGCCGGTTGAACCTGGGGATGGGCCGGGGGTCACACCACAGCAGTCGGGGAGGCATCACGCGCCCATCCTGCCCCGAGGCCGACCGGCGGCGAACGTCGGGCCGTCGACCGCCGATGTCAACCGGTCACGGCTGCGGCTCCTCGGATCGGGCGGGGGCTCGGCGCGCCCCCGCCCGATGGACGTCAGGTCGCGGGGCACTCCCGCCAGGCCAGGTGGTACACGGTGCTGATGTCGCCGTCGGTGGAGTCCATGGTCATGTAGCTGGTGGACTCGGGTGCCGAGGTGCCCTTGCGTACGCGGAGTTCGGTGTTGATGTTGAAGTTTCGCTGCACCCCGCAGGGTGCCCACACCAGCTGCGCCCAGTCGGTCGAGTCGGTGGCCTGCCAGTTGTCGTCGTACAGACCGTTGAAGGTGTGTTCCCGGGCGGCGGTCTGCGGTGAGCCCTGGAAGTAGTACGAGGCCTTCGTGGTGCTGCTCGCGCCGGGGGCGAGCGAAGCGTAGCCGCGGTAGTCCGCACTGGCGATCGCGTAGGTGAAGCCGTGGGGCACGTGCACGATGAGGTTGAGCTGGCAGTTCTTGCGCGCGGCGGTAGGCGGTGCGCCCGCGCCGACCTGGGCGATGTACTGGCTGTAGGTCACCGTGAAGGCGGTGTTGTCCTGGGACACGGCGACCGCTGCCGTGTCCTTGGGGCATCCGGACCCGTTGACCGTCGCCACGTCGATGACGATCCGGTCCGGCGGCGGGTCCGTGATCGCCGAGGGGCCGTGCTGGGCGGGCAGGGCCGTTGCGAGCAGCAGGCCTATCGCGCCGCTCGCCAGAAAACCTCCGGCCATGATTCTCCAATCCGCTGCTTCGGAAACCGGGCGCCACTGGGCCGCGGTCTGGGTCACGCGGGGTGGGGGCACAACAGCCGGCGGAGGCCGAGTCGGGCTGTCATGGCGGTTGCCATGGGACTGCGAGGAGGCATCTGCGTCATGTTCATGACAAACATGGCGGTCCGCGGGGCCGGACAGCGACATCGTAGGATCCGGTCCCGGGTCGGGCCAGCACGCAGTTCGGCCATTCGTCCCTCAGGGGAGCCTCGCGTCCCGCTGCTGACCGAAAGTGCGCGACGCGGCGGGGGTGTCCTCGACGCTCCGGCAGAACCTGCGGTCCCGCTCCGCCATCCGTGTCCGCGGGCCGGCGGACCGCAGGACGACGTCCAGGGCCCGGTCGGGATCCGAGGCGTAGCTGTTGCTGAACCACGCCATGTTGGCCTCGACCACCGCCCACCGGTCGGCGGCGCCGTCCTCGGGTGCGGCCAGGAGCCCGACGTCCACCACCACCGCGCCGGGCAGGCCATCGCCGCACGTGGCCAGCAGGTCGTCCGCGAACTCCCGGACAGCGCCCTCACGGCGGTGTCCCTCCAGCGGCTCGGCGTCGAGATGGCCGAAGGTGGCGTACTGCGAACCCGTACGGACCTCGCCGTCCAGGACGTACAGACGGAACTCCGCCGCCCAGGTCACCACGTCGCCGACCTGCACCGGCACCTCCGGTGAAAGCTCAGGCCCCGTCGGGAGGCGTCCGCCGTCGGCGTAGACGGCGGCGGGGAAGCTCTTGTCACTCGGCGGCTTCACGAACGCCGGTCGGGACAGACGGCGCGCCTCCCCCAGGGTCGCCATGGCGATGCGCCGTCGGGTGTACTCGTAGGGCAATGCGACCAGCCAGTCGTCAGCCGGCTCCAAGAGCGCGACCTCTAGGGCGTCCACGACACGCGCCGCGAAAGCGGGGCCGCCGTAGTAGTGGCCACCGCGCCTCCCCGCGGCAGTGCCCGCACCACCATGGGCGGGGAGTACTTCCACATCCATCCCCCGCCGGTGCGCCGACGCCGAGAGCAACTCGGACGTGGTGGTGTATTGCGGCGCCAACGCCAGGAATCCATGCTTCGTCACGGTCGTCGACGATGCCATCGGTTCGGCCGGACAGTCCAACGCATTCGAACCCGCCCTTCGCGGTCAACCGGCCGCACCGGTACACCGTTTCCCCGGCGACCCCTCACTAGGATGTCCGTCATGTCCGGTCTGGTCGCCGTTCCGTACGTGTTCACCCCCGTCAGCCGGCTGCGGTCCGCCGCGCGGCTGGTCCTGTGCGCGGCCGTGTCCTGGTACCTCTGTCTGTGGTGGGGCACGAGCACGACCCCCGTTCCCGCCGCGCTCCCGGCGGTCCTGATCCTGCGGGAGGACGTGTACGCCTGGCCGCGGCTGGGGTGGGAGCGTCTCGCCGGGGTGGTCGTGGGCGTGGTGCTGAGCACCGTCCTGCTGCACTGGGTGACGGATCCGGCGTGGTCCTTCCCGCTCGTGCTGCTCTGCGGCTGTGCCGGGATGTACCTGCTGGGGCGGCCCGGTTCACCCAACCAACAGGTGCTCATCACGGCGCTCATGGTCTACGCGACGGCGGTCCCCGGGTACCCCCTGGCGCGACTGGAGGAGAGCCTCGTCGGCATCGCCGTGGTCGTCCTCCTCGGGCCGCTGCTGTGGCCTCCGGACCCCTACCGGTCCGCCGCCGAGGGACTGGACGGCCATCGGATCGCGGTGGGGGAACTCCTGAGCGGGATCACCGGCGCACTGGAGCGGGGCGCGGCGGCCCCCGACCCCGCGGCGGCGGTGGCGCCGGTCTCGCTGCCGGAGCGGGCGGGCCTCTGGCTGCGCCCGCAGGCGTGCCGGGACGCCTTCGACCGTGCGGCGGCCGGCCGGTCCCTGCTGCGCCGCCGGGCCGGCAGCCCGCCGGACGGACTCGACGGACGCCTGGTCCTGGCATCCCGTACGGCCCTGACCCTCCAGTACTTCACCGAGGAGCTCGGTGAACGGACGCGGCACGGCAGCCGCGCCGCGCCCACCGGACCCGCCGCGGACGGTACGCCCGATCCGGCCCTCCACGCCCTCGCACCCCTGGTCCGGGTCACCGCCGATGCCCTGGACGCCGCGCTGCTCGGCAGCGACTTCGCCGAGCTCCTCGACCGGGCCCGCGCCCTCGACCTCGCCCACCGCAGGGCCCACCCCGGCCGGCACGACGCGGTGCTGAGGGCCGGACTCCACCTGACCCACGAAGCCCTCGCCGACCACCTCCGCCTCCGCGCCGCCGGGCGGGGGGATCCGGACGGCAGCGAACCCACCAGGTCCGACCGGCCGCCGGCATGACCGACGCCCGACCTCCGTGGGGGGGGAGGCCGGGCGGAAGCGGAGGGCGTGGAACGGGCTGGTCCGCCGGAAAGCGACTCACCGGCCGACCTGCCCGTTCCACGCCCTCCGTGCCTTCGGCGGCCCTGGCGTTCCGTTACTGCCGAGGCGGCTGGTTGTGTCCCGGCTCCTCGCCCAGTTGTTCCTTGAGCTTCTCCTGGGCCATGTCGACCTGACCGCTGTATTTGCCCTGGGTCTTCCCGTCGACGAAGTCACCGGCCTTGTCGATGCCCTGCGACGCCTGATCCTCGTGACCCTTCAGCATCTGCTTGAGCTTGTCCAGCACAGACATCCTGGCCTCCTCGCCATGGCTTCAGAACCTCCTCCAGGGTCACGGCTCATCTCACAAACCGCATCCGCTGCGCTCTGACCAGCGGATATGGAAGAGGTGCAGGCGTCGGTGTCACGCGTTGAGCGCCGACCAGAGCCACTGGCCGCCGACGCGGACGTAGAGCCGCTTGTTCACGGAGTCCACGGCCATGGTGCCGTCCAGGGGCTGGCGGGTGAAGGAGGCGTCGGTGACCGGGCCGGGCACCAGCCGCAGGGGCGGGTTCGGCGCGTTCTTGACGGGAATCGTTCCGGTCGCCTGGGCGCCGAGGGTGCCGTAGCTGTTCTCCACCCGGAAGTCGCCGGTCGACGACTGCTCGTAGTAGATGTGGGTGCCGGTGGGCGCGGTGGCGTAGAGCCCGACGACGTTGCGCAGCACGGCGGTGGAGTTCGGGCCCGAGTAGAGCGCGACGCCCGCGTTGACGGTGGCCTTGTCCCGGTTGGCGATGACCACGTTCTCCAGCGCACTGGCACTGGCCGCCCAACTGATGATGTTCCGGGCGGTGGCCGGGGTGCCCGCCGCGAAGTCACCGGCGTAGCAGTAGATGTTGGTGGCGTAGATGTGCCGGCAGCCCGCGTCGGTCTTCAGGTGGGGGCCGCCCTGCATGCGGGAGGTCTCGAACTTGCAGTCGGTGATGTAGACGCCGTTGGGGTTGTTGGTGGTGACGGCGCCCTGGCCGATCCACAGCGCGCCGGTGCCGAAGGCCTCCAGGCGGCAGCCGATGAAGTGGATCTGGTTGATGTTGTCCTTGCTGTGGCCCCAGGCGCCCTCGGTGGCGGAGGAGGCGTTGCGCAGCCAGATGTTGGGCTGGGTCGTGCTGGCGGTGGTGCCGGTGCAGTCCTCGATGACCAGGTTGTAGAAGCGGGAGTCCCAGAACTCCACGGCGTCGATGCACATGTCCTTGTTGGAGGTCATGAAGACGTCGCGGAAGTAGGAGTTGTTGTTGTAGTAGAGCTCCAGCAGGAGGCCGGTTTTGCCGTTGCCGTTGAAGCCGAGGTTCTCGACGGAGCAGTAGCGGCGGTGGGTGGCGCCGGTGGAGTAGGCCGCTCCGGTGCCGGACATCCGGAGCAGGATGCCGTCGCCGCCCTTGACCAGCATGGAGGCCTTGGCTCCGGCGCCCGACAGGCGGATGCCGTCGGCCTTGACGGCGAGGGCCGGTGCGCCGGATACGGGCTTGACCAGGTACTTCCCGACGGGGAAGTACACGGTGCCGCCGCCCGCCGCGGCCGCGGCGTCGAGTGCGCGCTGGACGGCGGCGGTGTCGTCGGCGGAGCCGTCGCCGACCGCGCCGTGGGCCTTGACGTCGAACCAGTCCGGCGTTCCCGCGGCCGCGGTCGCCGCGGCGGCCGTGCCTCCGCCGGATATCAGCGCGGTCCCGGTGAGTCCGGCCACGGCTCCCGTCAGCAGTGCACGGCGGGCGGTCTTCGGCTGTTCGGTCATGGTCTCCCCCTTGTGATGACGGACAACGGAGATGATCTTGCCATCCGACAGTGACAGTGCCTGCCGGGACTCCCGACCCTGGACATGGGCGAGCGGCGGGCGAGATGCAACGCACTGCGGGGCGGGTTCCACCGGCCTGCCCTCATTCCGCCACCAACCAACCCCTGGCAAGCGGCTCCATCCGCCCTGACGCCGGCGCGTTCCCGAAGACCGCAGCCCTTGTCGGCGTGCGGTCCGGCGGGGGCGCGATGGTGTGTGCGGGGGCGCGGGCCACGTGCCGCGCATGGTGAACTCCCGGTTCCGGAAGTCTCGGTGAAAACCTCTTGCCCAATGGTCAAGAAACGTTGACCATTGTGTCCATGCCAACCGATGATCTTCCCGAGACGTTCCACGTCACCACGGACGAGCAGCTGCGCGCCGTCTCCAACCTCACGCGTCACCGGATCATGGCCGTGCTCCGTTTCGAGCCCGCGACGATCACGCAGATCGCCGATCGAGTGGGCCTCGCGAAAGGGAGTTCGAGCTACCACGTGCGGTTGCTGGAGCGGGCCGGCCTCGTGAAGGTGGTCCGGACCCGGAAGGTTCGTGGAGTCAACGAGCGGTACTACGCGATGGCCGCACGCTCGATCGTGCTGCCGGACCCGGGCGAGGGCGGCCCCGACATGCTGATGCGGCACGCCGTGGCGGACCTGGAGGCGGCGCCGGCGGACGACGAGCGGCACGTTCGGATGGCGCACCTGCGGCTCACCGACGAGCAGTTCGCGGAGCTGGGGGCGCGCCTGGAGGCACTCGCGGACGAGTACCGGGAGCTGTCCGATCCGTCGCTGCCGGACGCGTCGCTCGTCTTCGCACTGTTCCACCCGGCATCGGGCCGGCAGGCCGGCGGGGAGGCCAAGTGACCGCGGACGTTCAGAAGTTGCCGACCGGGTTCGGGCGGCTGTGGACCGCGCAGACGGTGTCCTCGCTCGGTGACGGGGTGACCCATGCGGCGCTGCCGCTGCTCGCGCTCACGCTGACGCGGGATCCGATGGCGCTCGCAGTCGTCACGGCCGCCGGAACGCTGCCGTGGCTGCTCTTCGGGGTGCTCGGCGGCGCGCTGGTGGACCGCTGGGACCGCCGGCGCACGATGTGGGTCACGGACGCGGCGCGTGCGGTCCTGCTCGCGATACCCGCGGCGGCGGCCCTGCTCGACGTGCTGGACATCGCGCTGCTCGCGACCGTCGCCTTCCTGCTCGGCCTCGGCGGACTCCTCTTCGACACGGCCGCCACGGCCTACCTGCCCGATCTGCTCGGCCGCGACCCGGTGCTCCTGGAGCGCGCCAACTCCCGCCTGCGCGGCACCCAGACGGCCGCGTCCGGCTTCGCCGGGCCGCCCGCGGGCAGCGCCCTGCTCGCGCTCGGGCGGGCGGTCCCGCTGTTCGCCGACGCGGTCTCGTTCGCGCTCTCCGCACTGCTCGTACGGTCACTGCCCGCCGTACCCCGGCCCGTACCGCAGGCCCGTGAGTCGCTGCTGCGCCAGGCGCGGGCCGGAGCCTCGTACGTGTTCCGGGACCGGTTGCTGCTCGGGCTCGCGCTGCGTCCGGCGGTCGGGAACGTCGCCTTCATCGCCGTGGAGACCGTACTCGCCCTCTTCGCGCACGAGCGCCTCGGCATCGGCACCTTCGGCTTCGGTCTGCTCCTCACCGCGGAGGCCACCGGCGGACTGCTCGGCGCGGGCATCGCTTCCTTCCTCGGCCGACGACTCGGCACCGGCACCGCGCTGACCTGCACGGCCGCGGTCGAGGGACTTGCCGTCCTCGGGCTCGCCGCCGCCCCGAACGCGTACGTCGCCGGCCTCGCGCTCGCCGTCTGCGGAGCGGGCATGGGAGCCACGATGGTGCTCGCCCCCTCCCTGCGGCAGACGATCGTCCCCGCCCATCTGATGGGCAGGGTCGCCTCCACCTCCCGCATGCTCGCCATGTGCGCCGCTCCGTTCGGTGCCTTCCTCGGCGGCTGGCTGGCCACCGCCTACGACATCCGCACCCCCCTCTACGCCGCCGCGGGGCTGCTCCTGGCGATGACGGCCATCACGGCGTCCATGACCGGCAACCGCCGCGTCGAAGCGGCGCTACGTGCCGCCGCTCAGGCGGCCGCCCCGACCGCCGCCCCGACCGGCGCCCCGGCCGGCGATCCGGATCGGCCGGAATCCCGGGATCCCGTTCACGAGGCTGCCGTTCAGGGCTCCGTGAGGTCGTCGGGGTCGTACGGCGGGGGGCCGACGGGCACGGACGGCTAGTCGGTCGGGAGGAGATCGGCGACGAGTACGGCGAATTCCTCGGGATCGAGGATGCGGATGCCCAGTTCTTCCGCCTTGGTGCGCTTGGAGCCGGCCTTCTCGCCCGCGACCAGGAGGGTGGTGCGCTTGGACACCGACGAGGACGCCTTTCCGCCGGCCCGTTCGATCAGCTCGTTCATCTCGTTGCGGGACAACAGAGCGAGGGGGCCGGTCATGGAGCCGGTCACCACGACGGCCTGTCCGACCAGCGGGCCGCGCGCCGAGTCCTCGCCGTCGTTCGTGGCGTCGGCGTCGGTCGCACCGGTCGTGTCGGTCTCGGGCTTCTGGGGCTCGGTGACCTGCGTGCCGACCTGCTGGGCCTGGAGCTTGTCGAGGAGCGGGGCGAGTTCGACGAGTTCGGCCGCGATGACGCGGGCCTTCTCGGTGCCGATGCCGTCGACCCCGGCCAGCGTCTCCGCGTCGGCGGCCCGGATGGCGGCCATCGAGCCGAAGTGCGCGGCGATCCGGCGGGACATCGTGCGCCCGGTGCCGCGGACGCCCAGCGCGCAGAACACGCGGTTCAACGCGGCCCCTCGGGCGGTCTCGATCGCGGTCAGGAGGTTGCCGGCGCTGGTCTCCCCCATCCGCTCCAGACCGAGGAGCTGCTCGCGGGTCAGCGTGAACAGGTCGGCGACGTCCTTGACGAGACCGGACTCCACCAGCTGGATCGCACGCGTGCCGCCGAGACCTTCGATGTCGAGCTGGTCCCGACCGGCCGCGTAGATCACCGAGGCCACGGCCTGACAGCTCCGGCCGCGCACGCACCGCCACCGCTGCTCGGAGGTGTCGATCCCGTCGCCACAGCGGGGGCACGCCTCGGGGAAGACGATCGGGCTCTCGGCGCCGGTGCGCTGGTCGACCAGCGGTGCCTCGACCCGGGGGATCACATCGCCGGCCCGGTACACGAACACCTGGTCCCCGATCATGAGCCCGCGGCGGGTGATGTCGGACGGATTGTGGAGGGTGGCGTAGGTGACCGTCACCCCGTCGATGACCACGGGCTCCAGGACTGCGCGCGGGGCGATGATCCCGGTCCGGCCGACGTTCCACTCGACCGCGAGCAGGCGGGTCACCTTGTGTTCGGCCGCCAGCTTCCGGGCCACCGCCCACCTCGGGGCGCGCGAGCCGTTGCCGGCCTGGCGCTGGTCCTCGGCGGTGTCGGCCTTGACGACGACACCGTCGATCCCGAACGGCAGGTCTCCGCGCAGGCCGGCGATCACGTCGATGCGTTCCTGTACCTGCTCCACCGTCTCGCAGCGCATCGGAGCGGCTGCCGTAGTGGCGGCGGTGTTCGCGCCGAGCGCGGCCAGCTTCTCCAGCAGGGCGACGTGACCGAGGTCGTCCAGGCCGATCGCGCCGTAGGCGAAGAAGGTCAACTCGATCCGGTAGGGGCGGTCCTTGGCCCGCAGGGTGCCGGCCGCTCCGCTGCGCGGGTGAGCGAAGGGCGTGGCCTCGTGGGCGAGCCGGATCCGGTTGGCCTCCTCGAACTGCGCGGTCGTCAGCAGCACCTCGCCGCGCAACTCGACGTCGATCGGCTCCGTGAGTACCGGCGGCAGACCGAGGACGGCGTCGGCGGCGTGCGTGATGTCCTCACCGGCCAGGCCGTCGCCGCGGGTGAGGACCTGGACGAGCCGGCCGCCCCGGTAGCGGGCGGCCACCGCGAGGCCGTCGAGCTTCGGCTCCACGCACCACCCGGTCACGGGGTGCCCGAGACGTCGTTCCAGCCCCTCGGCCCACTCGGCGAGCTCGTCGGCGTCGAAGACGTTGTCGAGGGAGAGCATCGGCACCGAGTGCGGCACGTCACCCTGTACGGCCCCGCCCGCCACCTTTCCGGTCGGCGACTCGGCGAGCGCCTCGTCCGGATGGGCCTCCTCGTAGGCCGCGATGGCGCGCAGCAGCCCGTCGTACTCGTCGTCGCCGAGCGGGGTGGTCCCGTCGCCGTAGTACGCGGCCGACGCCGCCACGGCGGTGGTGACGGCCTCCGCGTAGGCGGCCGGAGAGAGCAGGGCACTGTTTTCGGTCATGGAGGTCATCATGCTGCCCGGCACTGACAACGCCGCCGCCCGAGCCCGCCGTGCCGCGGCCCTCGACCACCCGGCCCTCGGCGGGTCGCCCGGTCGCATGTCGTGACCTGCGCAGATGCCGCTCGTTCCGATATGTGGCGCGTTCTGAGCCACCGGCCTCGAGAAGGGTATGGTCGTCCGGTCACGGACGGCAATCGGATCGTCTGTCCAACCCAGGGGAGCCGACATGTCTGATTTGAACTCGCTGCGGGCAAGCCTTGCGTCGGGTGAGCACGAGTTCGCCGAGACCTTGGCCTTCGTCGCCGCGCATTACGAGTACCAGCCGCAGGCGTTCCGCAACGGCGATCTGGAGAACGCCGCGGGTGAGAACGAGGGTTCCTGCAAGACGCTGGGACTGGCCCTGCTGGAAGGACTGAGCGACCAGGAAGCGCTGCTGGCCTTCGGTGAGTACTACCGCGGTGTGCTGGCGACGCCGAACGACACCGATCACGGGAACATCCGCAACCTCGTGGCCCACGGCCTGGCCGGAGTGAACTTCGCCGGGCAGCCGCTGACCCGCAAGAGCTGAGCCGGGCGATCCGGTCGCACGCCGGCGGTCACGACCACCACCCCGTGGCGGTACGGGACCACCGGGCGGCCGGCGCAGCGGGATCGGCCGACCGACCGTGGACGTTCACTTCGTGCCGGCGGGAATCTCGTACGCGGGGCGCGTCCGGAGCCAGTACGAGCGGGCCGCGACGACCAAGGCGACGCCGTAGACGGCGAAGACGGTCATGCCGATCCAGCCGACCAGCAGCGCGTCGCCCGAGGAGTGGAAGTCGCCGCGCCGCATCGTCGTCACTCCGGACGTGGCCAGGGCGAGGTAGCCGATTCCGACGACCCCGTACGGGGCGAGCGTGGCGGCGCCGAGCAGGGCCGGTGTGAGCGGGAGCCAGCGCGGTACCCGCCGGCCTCGCAGGAACAGTGTCCAGCGGGGGAAGACCTGCCCCCAAGGGCGTACCAGGCCCCAGAGCAGGAAGACGCCGAGCGCGGCCGGCAGCGCGGTGGGATCCAGGCCCCAGGACTCCAGGGTGAGGAAGATCCCCGAGGCGCCGTTCCGCTGCGAGAGCGCGAGCACCTCCTCACCGGTGGTTCCCGCGAACGTCCCGCCGAAGGCCCAGAGCAGTTTCATCGCGGCGTACGGGACGAAGGCCAGCGTCCCCGCCCAGGCGACGCGTTGGGCGATCCGCGACCCGGCGGACGGCGCTCGTACCGCGGTGCGGGACGGCCGCCGGTCGGACCGGGCGGTGGCCGCGAGCAGGACCGCCCCGATCGCCGCGAGGGCGTTGTTCGCAGCGGAGGCCCCGTTGTCCACGCCCTGGCCGAACACCAGCGTGATCACGTCCATGAGCAGGCTGAACGCGCTGATCCCGGCCAGGGCGCAGAGCACCCAGAGCAGCACTCCCAGCGCCGGCCGCGGTCCGTACAGCACGACCGCTCCGCTCACCGACGCCGCGGCGACGCCCACCGCCGCAACCGCCCACCCCAGTCCCCGAGACTCCTCCCCCATCCAGGTGAGGCGGCGGTTCCGGGAGTCCAGCCATCCGCGAAGGAAGCCCGTCTCATCAACTCACGCGAAATGATGGGAACTTGAGTCACCCATCAGTAACATCCCACCGGCCAGTAGCACGCCGTCCGAGAATCCACCCTCGAAAGGGTCTCCTGCATGCGCCGGACCTCCCGTTTCGCCCCCGTCGCCCTCGGCGTGGCGGCCCTCCTGCTCGGCGTCCTGCCCGCGCAGGCCCAGGCCCACCCCGGCCGCGGCCCCGACCGTGTCACGGTCGGGGACCGCACCTTCATCGCCGACGGCCAGGGCCGCGCGCTGCAGTGGCGCGGCTTCAACCTCGCCGACAAGAGCAGCCGAGGTGCCGACGCGTTCGCCGACATCCACGAGAGCGACCTCAAGGACATGTCCGCCCGGGGCTTCAACCTCGCCCGCCTGGCGTTCTTCTGGGACGACCTCGAACCCACCCCCGGTCACTACGACCGCGGTTACCTCGCCAAGATGCGGCGCATCCTCGACTGGGCGGACCGCTACCACGTCAAGGTCGTCCTCGACGCCCACCAGGACGTTTACGGACCGCACTTCGGCTCCCGTGGTGTGCCCGACTGGGCGACCCGCGACGAGGGGTTGCCGTTCCATCCGATACCCGAGGACTGGTTCTCCGAGTACTTCGAGCCGTCCGTACAGGCCGCCTTCGACCACCTGTACAAGGACGCGGACCTCCGCGCCGCGCACGCCCGCATGTGGATGACGGTCGCCTCTTCCCTGGGCGGGCACCCGGCACTGCTCGGCTACGACCTGATGAACGAGCCGTTCGCGAGGTTCCTCGAAGGCGAGGACCTTCCTGCCGCCGCGGCCCGTTTCGAGGCCGGCGAGCTCACCGAGATGTGGAACCGCCTCGCCCGGTCGGTCCGCCTGGTCGACCGCACGTCATGGGTGTTCGTCGAGCCCACCGTCATCGTGGGCCTCGGCGTCCCCACCCGGATGGGGCCGATCGACGACCCGCACGCCGGGTACGCGCCGCACTTCTACGAGACCGGGATGGAAACCGGCGCCGACTACGACCCGGGCGGCGCCTTCATCCCCGCCTACGAGGCCGCGATCAGCGACTATCCGACCCGCAACCGCATGCCGGTGATCGTCGGGGAGTGGGGCGGCAACCCCTACGTTCCGCACGCGAGCCAGTTCGTGACCGACATGACGGCCTCTCTCGAGCGCTTCTCCAGCGGCTGGACGTGGTGGCAGTGGTGCCGGGGCGGCGGCTACTGCTTCCTCGACCAGACGGGCGCGGTGAAGCCGAACGCCCGACTGCTCGTCCAGCCCTACGCGCGGGCCGTCGCGGGTGACCCGCTCGGCTACGCGTACGACCCGGCCACACGCACCTACACCCTCACCTTCCGCACCCGCGACAACGCCGAGGGACCCACCGAGATCACCGTGCCCAAGGACACCTACCCGAACGGGTACCGCGTCAGGGTCCGAGGCGGCAACGCCAGGTGGGACGGTCACGGCCAGACCGTGACCGTGACCACCCGCGGAAGGACCGGAACCACCTACGAGGTCACCGTCGGCCCGAGGTAGCCCATCCCCGAGCCCTCACTCCGGAACCACGCCCGCTGCCCCCGTACCGACGGAGCGGGCGTGGTCGACCGGCGAGCTCGTCATCTCCGGGCGGACCCCGGCCCGAACGCGTCCAACACCGCCGCCGCGACGCGCTGTTGACCGGCCGCGGTGAGGTGGACGCCGTCCTCCTCCCAGTGGCCGTGCGCGGCGGCCCGGGTGTCGACCGTGACGTCGGGCTCGGCGAGCAGGAGTTCCGCGACGGCGTCGAGGTCCGCGGCGGCCCAGTCGAGACCGGCCCGCCGGAAGTGCACGTACCGCGCGACCCGCCCGGGATCGACGCCGGTCGGGGTGAGCCAGACCCACCGGGCCCCGGTCCGCCGTACCGTCAGGTCCCGCAGGGCCCGCAGGGTGCGGCGGGTCTCGGCGGCGGCGACCAGCGGGATCCCGTCCAGCCTCTGGACGTCGTTCGCCCCCAGCATGCACAGCACCCAGTCGGGCCGCTGGAACGCGAGCAGCGGGAGGTTGGCCAGGGCCTGGGTCGTCGTACTGCCGGTGACGGCCAGGTTGGTGAGGCGGATGTCTTCCGGGAGCAGGTGCCGCAGGATCTCGAACCAGGACAACCGGTCGGCGGTGGTGCTCTCGCCCACGGCCACGACGTGTTCACCCGGTCGGAACGGCAGGCCGGCCAGGCGTGCGGTCGATCCCGGCGCGGCCGCGAGAGCGGCGGCGGCCGCGCGGTTCCGCTCGTCGAACCGGTCCAGGTGCCTCCGGTAGTCGGCGGGGTCGAGCCCGAACAGGGCCCCGAGCGCGGCCTCGTCGGGGGCCGGGCCGAGGTGGCGCAGGACCTTCTCGGGCTGGTGGAAGCGGAGCATCCGTTCCGCCGGGTCGTGAGCGGGGGCGCGGTCGGTGGTGGCGTTCGTCATGACGGTCGGACCTCCGTACGGACACGGCGGCGCGGCAGCAGGAACCCTGCCGCGATCAGCCACAGCAGACCGGCGAACCGGGCGATCGGCAGCAGCAGGGCGGCGCCGTCGGCCAGCAGGACCAGCGTGGACAGTTCGGCGACCGCCGCGACGGCCAGCCCCGCGACGGAGAGGGCGCGCGGGAGCAGGCCGGCGAGCAGCCCCGGTACGGCGATCCCGGCGACCAGCAGCCCCAGCAGGACGACGTGGCCGGGCCCGCCGAGCCCGAAGGCCAGGTACTGCAGGGCCCGTACGACTTCGCCGTGACCGGCTACCTCGGGCCGGGACAGCACCCAGGTGACCAGTCCGCAGCAGGCGAGGAAGGCCGAGGCGAGGACGCCTCCGGCGAGGGCGATGGTGGCACCGGGGGCACGGACGCCGAGCTTGTTCAGCCGCGCCGAGACGGTCGCGGCGTAGATCGCGAGCGGCACCGAGGCCGCGAACTGCAGGGCCCCGGAGACACGGACCGCGCCGGTGTGGTCGCGGAAGTAGGCGGTCACCGAGTCGGTGGAGCCGAAGGGCGAGGGGAAGGGGTCCCCGCCCGCGAGGACGGTACTGATCACGAGCCCGGCGAGGAAGAGGGCGGTGAAGACCACGGCGAGGATGCCGGGCGGCGGCCCGGCCTGCGGGTCGCGGCGACTGTGAGACTCCCGCGCGACGGTCGCCGGGGTGGCGGTCGCCGGGCCGACTGTCCCTGGGGCGGCTGTCTCTGAGGGGGCTGTCTCTGGGGTGGTGGTCACGGCAGAATCCGTTCTCTCTAGTTAATCGTTCACCACGGAGAATCATTTTGCGTGGCTTACGATAGGCCGATGAACAGCCCTCGGCAACCGCATACGACGGGCTCCGCCCCGGCCCCCGGGCCGCGCGGGGCCGCGTTCCTCCTCGCCCAGATCGGCGCGCACGCCGCCGGACGCTTCGCCGAACGCGTCGGCCACCTGGGACTGACCCCGGCGGACGTCGGACTGCTGCGCATGGTCGCCGGGCAGCCGGGGCGCAGCCAGCGGTCCCTCGCCGAGGACCTGGGCGTCGTACCGAGCCGTGTCGTCGCGCTCATCGACGGCCTGGAGGGCAAGGACCTCGTCGAACGGCGGCGCAGCGCCGAGGACCGGCGCAACTACGAACTCCACCTCACGGCGGAGGGCAAACGCACCCTCGGCGCGGTCTCCCGGGCGGCCGCGGCCCACGAGGACGCCCTGCTCGCCGCCCTCGACCCGGAGCAGCGCGCGCACCTCCTCGGCCTGCTCGAACGCGTCGCGGCCGAACAGGAACTGACCCCCGGAGTCCACCCCGGCTACCGCACCCGCGGGTGAGGTCCGCGCGGGAACCCGACCCGGGGCGGCCGGTGGAGGACTGCGCCGAACGTGTCGCGCACGGCGGCGGTGCGGACAGCCTCGGCCCTCGAAGCGGCCCGGTGACGTAGAAACGCACCAGCGTGCCGCCTCGGGGCCCACGGTCCCGGGGCGTCGGCAGACAAGTGACCGCCTCCGCCCGTGTGCCGTGCGGCGTCGTCGGTACGGCTCCGGTACGGCCCCAGCTCAGGGAATCGCCCGTGAAAGCCCTCGTCGCCACCGACTACCAACCGCTCGACCGCCTGACCATCGCCGAGCTGCCGAAGCCGGCCGCGGGACCGGGCGAGGTCGTGGTCAAGGTCGAAGCAGCCGCACTCAATCCGCTCGATCTCATGCTGGTCACGGGGGCCGCGAAGGACCTCTTTCCGGTCGAGCACCCGCTGGTCGTCGGTATGGACATGGCCGGAACCGTGGTGGAGGCCGGTGCCGGGGTCAGCGGGTACGCGCCCGGCGATCGGGTGCTGGGGTTCGTCGGCCAGGTGGGTTCCGTGGCGGAGTACACGGTGGCCACACCGGGTCCCCGGCTGGCCCATCGGCCGCAGGACCTGGACGCCGTCCACGCGGCCGCGATTCCGGAGTCCGGCATGACCGCGGTCTGCCTGCTGCGGGCGGTCGGCCTGACCGAGGGCGAGAGCGTGCTGGTGATCGGGGCCACCGGGGGAATCGGCCTGTACGCCGTGCAGCTCGCACACGCGCTCGGAGCCCGCGTGATCGCCACGGCCACCGCCCAGGACGCGGACTACATCCGCGAGCTGGGTGCCGCCGAGACCGTCGACTACCGGGATGCCGACGTGGTGGAGGGGACGCTGAAGCTGGTGCCGGAAGGAGTCGACGTGGTCGTCGACCTGATCAACCGCGGCGAGGGGTTGGCCGGTACCGCACGGGCGGCCAGGCCGGGCGGCAGGCTGGTGTCCCCGCTGTTCGGCCCGGATGAGCTGGACCGCGGCGTGATCCCGGTCTACATCGGCTCGTTCGTCCCGGAGCCGGGCGACCTGGAGGATCTCGCCGGCCGGGCCGCGAACGGCGGTCTGCGCGTGGAGATCGGTGCCCGCTACCCGTTCGACGACGCCGTGCGGGCGGTCGCCGACTTCGCCGGCAAGCACATCAGGGGAAAGGTCGTCGTCACCCTCCCCTGAGGTCGGTCGCCGCGCCTGCGCGACTCGATGCACCACGAGGCGACGAGGTGATACTTGACCCGCACCCGCACCCGCCTCGACGACGAGAGGCTGGTTCGGCCGATCACGAGGGAGCCCTTCATGTACACGGCGCAAGACCTGTTCATCATCGCCCTGGAGGCTCCGCCGGAGCGCCCCGTGGGGCAGGGCGACCTGTCTCTGGCCCTCGCGGGCGCCGAACTGATCGATCTCCTCGGGGCGGAGACCGTCGCGCTGGACGAGGACCTCATCGTGCCGGGCCCGCAGTGGGCGCAGGCGGACCGGTTGCTCGAGGGGGCGGCATCGACGCTCGTCCGGCAGGAGCCGTACGAGCGCGTCGAGGACTGGCTGTGGCGCAGGGGCCGCGACCTGTCCGCCTCCTACCAGAACGTGTTCGAGGAGGAAGGCCTGCTGACGCGTGCGCGGCGCGGCCGTCTGTCCTTCGGGGCCGAACACGTGGAACTCGTCGACACGCCGGCCCGGCGGCGGGCTCAGGAGCGCCGGGAGGAGGACGAACCCGTCCTCCGGGCCCTCGCCGTGGCCATCGGAATCCGTCGCGGACCGTCCGAGGACGCTCCCGGGCCGGGCGGCGAGGCGGTGACGACCGTGCTGGCCGCCGTCCACGACGCCGTGATGGAACTGGAGGCGGTGCGCCAGCGGAGGACCATCGAGAACGCGGCCTTCTCCAACGTCTGGCGGGCCCCTTGAACTCCGTGCCGTGACCCCTTCCGCCCGCGGGGGCGCCGTCGCCGCACAACTCCGGTACGAGACCGGGACGTTGTCGTCACGATCCCGGGCTGGACGTTGTGGCCGAAAGCCGGCTGAGTGGAAACAACACCCAGCGCGCTGACACGGGAGGGCCTGGCGCCATGAGCGATGGCAGAGGCGGGCCGGACGTGCCTCGTCCGGACGAGAACGCGGGGGCGGCCGCTCACGCGGAGGGCATCGATTCACCCGGGACGAACACGCCCCACGGGACCACGCCGGGCGCCGGTGGCGGATTCACGGATCCGACCCCGGGCCGGGAAGGAATCATCGTCCAGGGCGGACGCACGGCCTCCGGCTTCCACGATTCGACGCGGGCCATCGGTCCGAAGCAGGACGACCCGCGCGCCATCGGACCCAAGCAAGACGACCCGCGCGCCATCGGACCCAAGCAGGACGACCCCCGGACGGTCGGGCACGGCATCATCGTCCAGGGTGGGCGCACCGGGCACCCCGGTGCGAAGGCGCGTCAGAAGCGGGCCAGGCCGAAGAGGAAGACCATGGCCCTGGTCATCGGCGGCATCCTGGTGGCCGTCGTCGGCGGGGCGGTCGTGGGACGGCAGCTGGGCCACGACCCGGCCACCGTCGCGCCGCAGGCCGCGGCGACGCCCAGCGGTGTCGCCTCGGCCCCCGCTTCCGGCCCCTCGGTCTCCCCCGGTGACACCGCACCGGCGACCGCTCCCAGCGGCAGCGCCCCGGCCCCGGGCGCCGGCGCGGAGTCCCCGTCGCCCGTCGCCTCCACCTCGCCCTCGCACGGCGCCTCGCCCGGCCGGTCTACCCCCTCCGCGCAGCCGAAGCCGTCGAATACGCCCGCTCCGGCCGCCCTGCCCGTACTGGCGCTGCGTCCGAGCAGCGTCCAGGAGTACTGCGCCAACGGCGAGTGGCCGCACACCCTGGTGGTGCGCAACAGCGGCAGCGGGCATCTGAACTGGTCCGTCGGCCGGCTGCCCCAAGGGGTCACCGTCAGCCAGAGCGACGGCTCCCTCGACGCCGACGGCTCCCAGGTGCTCACGCTGGGCGGTCGCACGGAGCAGCAGCCCGCGAACGGCAGGTTCACGATCGCCTTCACCAGCAACGGCGGCAACGGCCAGGTGACCGTCACCTGCGCCTGACAGGCGGACCTGCGCGTTCCACGGCGGAGAGGACCCGTACCCGTGCCGGCCGCGCGGGAGCCGACCCGAAGCCGAAGCGCAGCTCCCCCGGGTCCGTACGCCGGTCATCATGCGGGCGGGGACGTCGGCCATGACCGCCCACAGCGGTCGCCGGGCGAGCCGCCGCGGGACGACCCGCAGCGCGAGGCCGAGGGGGCTGCGGCGGCCGACGGTGAAGGACAGGACCAGGGGCCCTGCCGCGACGTCCCACACCCCGTCGCCCCTGCACACGCTCACCGGGCCCGTCCGGACCTCGTCGAAGTGGCAGACGGCCGCGACGTACTCCGCGGTGCGCGAGGTGGGTGCCGGCAGCATGCGCCGGCCGTCGGCACGTTCCGGCATCACGTCGCTGAACGGCCGGAAGGGCGATCGGGGCCGGTGACCGACGACCCCGCGCGTGCCGGATGCCGTTCCGACGGCTGCGATCCAGCCGCCGAAGCCCAGCCGTTCACGTTGCACTCCACTCAGGTACCCCCGGCCTCGTATGCAGGGGGCCGGTCCGCACCCGCCCGGGGGTCAGCGCGGTCCCCGGATGCCGTCGATGATGCGGGTCCAGTTGTCACCGCCGTGCCCGTCCTTGATCGCACGCTGGTAGTGGGCCTGCACGGCGAGGGGAAGCGCGAGGTCGAGGCCGAGCGACGCGCTCGTCTCGACGATGTGGTCAGACGTCGCACCCATCATGGTGACCGTGCTGAGCTCACCGGGATGCTCGCCCGCGTCGAGCGCGGTGCCCGGGTGCTCCTCACCCGCCCTCAGGATGGCGCCGATCGAGTCTGCCGAGGAGAGCAGCTCGGGGAGCGCTTCCTTGGCTTCCATTCCGGCGGTGCCCAGCATCGCGGTGGCGTGCATCAGAGCGGACAGGGTGGTGAGGAACACCGTGAGTTGGGCCTGGTACATCATCTGGGCGAGCCCGGGGTCTTCGCCCAGGTACTTCGGGGTTCCGAGCAAGCTCACGGTCGTGAGGTGACCCTGCAAGGCCTCGGCGCGGCCGCTGTAGTAGACGTGGGCCGCCGACGTGCCGACCATCGGCGCAGGGACCATCACACCTCCGGTGAGGAAGGTGGCGCCGTGGTCCGCCGCCCAGGCCGCCGCCTCGCGCGTGCGTTCGGGTGTGTCGGAGCTCAGGTTGAGCAGCGTCCGGCCGGCGAGCGATCCGGCGGCGCCGTCGAGGACGTCGTACATCGCCTGGTAGTCGGTGAGGCTGAGGATCACGAGGCCGCCGGCCTCGACCGCCTCGACTGCCTCGACGGGTGTCGCCGCGAGGCTCGCTCCGGCGCCGACGACCTCGTCGGCCCTGCTCGGAGTGCGGTTCCATACGGTGACCGGGTGGCCGGCGGCGAGGAGGGTGCGGGTCATCGCCTGGCCCATCGGGCCGAGCCCGATCATGGTCACGGGGCTGTTCTGGCTGGTGGTGGATTCCTGTCGTTCGTTCACCTCTTCATGCTCGGAGAGCGCCGCTAATCTCGGAAGTACCCACTGTTTTCTGCGGTACTTACCTTTTAGTAAGGGGGCGGAGATGGCCAAGGCTCCGAGGAACGGGCCTTACATCTGCGGCATCGACGCTGCGCTCGACGTGGTGAGCGGCAAGTGGAAGGGGTTGATCCTCTGGGAGCTGGAGACGCATCGCGTACGCCGCTTCGCCGAACTCCGCCGGGGTCTGCCGGGTGTGAGCGAGAAGATGTTGACGCAGCATCTGCGTGAGATGGAGGCGGACGGCCTCGTGCACCGGGAGGTCTTCGCCGAGGTGCCACCGCGGGTGGAGTACTCCCTGACCGAGCACGGACGCACGCTCAACCAGGCGCTCGGACCTCTCGGCGACTGGGGGGTCGAGCGGATGCGCCGCGAGGGTTCCGAAAGGGTCGCCGTCGACGAGACCTCACGCGTCTGAGCATCCCGGCCGCCCGACCCGGGCGGCCGACCCGGGCGGCCGGGCCTGCACCGCCCGTCCCCTGGAATGGCCGGACGTTCTCCTGGGCGTGCGTCAGCCGGTGAGCGTGCCGAAGAAGGCCCGGACGTCGGTGACGAACGCTTCGGGCTGCTCCAGCGCGAGGAAGTTGCCGCCGCGTTCCAGCTCGGTCCAGTGGGTGATGTTGTGCTCCCGTTCGGCGAAGCGCCGGATGGCGACGTCGGTGTGCAGGGCGACGGCGACACCGGTCGGGACGGTGCCGCGCGCCTTCGGGGCCCATGCACTCGCGTCGTGACCCGCCTCGTAGTAGAGGTTCGCGGAGGAGCCGGCCGTGCCGCTGAACCAGTAGACGCTGATGTTCGTCAACAGGCGGTCGCGGCCCACGGCGTCCTCGGGGAGTTCGGCGGCCGGATCCGTCCACTCCTTGAACTTCTCGACGATCCAGGCGAGTTGACCAACCGGTGAATCGTGAAGTCCATGGGCGAGGGTCTGCGGGCGGGTGGACTGGATCGCGTTGAAGCCCATCTTGTCCTGCTGGAAGTCCTCCAGCCGGGCGAGGCGCTCCTGTTCGGGCCCGTTGAGCCCCTCGAATTCGGCGGGGTCTCCGGAGGGGAAGGTGATCAGGCCGTTGACGTGGATGCCGATGACCCGATCGGGTGCCCGGCGCCCCATCTCGGCGGCGATCCAGGCGCCGCCTCCCGTTCCCTGAACGCCGTACGAGCCGTGGCCGAGCCGGTCCATCAGCTCGACGAACGCGCCGGCGATGCGTCCGGTGTTCCATCCGGCCTCGCCGAGCGGACCGGAGAATCCGGTGCCGGGCGTCGACGTCACGATGACGTGGAAGTCCGCCGCCAGCGGTCGGATCACCTCGACGAACTGTACGAACGAGCAGGGCCAGTCGTGCAGCAGGAGCAGGGGGACGGCGGCCGGATTCTGCGAGCGGACGTGCAGGAAGTGGATGTTCTGGCCGTCGATCTCGGTGGTGAACTGGGGGAACTCGTTGAGTTCCGCCTCCGCCTTGCGCCAGTCGAACCCGTCTGCCCAGTACGCGGCCAGGGCCTTGAGGTAGTCGGTGGGCACTCCCCGGCTCCAGCCGGTGCCGGGGATCTCGCCGCCCCAGCGGGTACGGGCCAGCCTGTCGTGCAGGTCGTCGAGCTCGTCCTGCGCGACGTCGATGCGGTACGGGTGGATCCGGGCGTCGGTGCTGCTGCTGATCTCCATGTGTGAAACAGTATTCTCGATATAGGCACGTTCCGTTCCCAATGACGCAACAGGCTGGGCCTCATGCTCGATACCTCCGCACGGCTGTTGCGCCTGCTCTCCCTCCTTCAGACCCCCCGGGCTTGGCCCGGCTCCGAGCTGGCCGAGCGGCTGGGGGTGAGCGGCCGCACCGTCCGCAACGACATCGACCGGCTGCGCGAGCTCGGCTACCCCGTGGACGCCACACGCGGATCCGCCGGTGGCTACCGGCTGGGTGCCGGGGCGGCGATGCCCCCGCTGCTCCTCGACGACGAGGAAGCCGTCGCGGTCACGATCGCCCTGCGCACCGCCGCGCGGGGCGCCGTCCCGGGCACCGAGGAGAACTCGCTGAGGGCGCTGGTCAAACTGGAGCAGGTGCTGCCCTCACGGCTGCGCCGGCGGGTACGGGCCCTCCACGACTACACCGTGGCCGTGCCCGCCGACCGTCCGGCGCCGACCGTCTCCGCGGAGGTGCTGACCACGCTGGTGTCCGCGTGCCGCGACCGGGAACGACTGCGCTTCGACTACCTGGACCACGCCGGCTCGTCCACCCGCCGCACGGTGGAGCCGTACCGGGCGGTGAACTGGGGCCGGCGCTGGTACCTGGTGGCGTGGGACGTCGAGCGCGAGGACTGGCGTACGTTCAGGATCGACCGGATCCGGCCCCGCACCCCGACGGGCCCGCGATTCGCCCCGCGCGAGCTGCCCGGCGGCGACGTCGCCTCGTACGTCTCCCAGCGGGTGTCGAGCACGGCCTGGCGCCACCACGCACGCGTGACCGTACACGCGCCGGCGGCGGCGGTGATCGAGCGGATCAATCCCGCGGTCGGGACCGTGGAGGCCGTCGACGACGACAGTTGTGTCCTGACCACCGGTGCCGACACCGTGCAGACCCTCGGGGTCCACCTGGGCATGCTGGGCTTCGACTTCGACGTCACCGAGCCGGAGGAACTGGTCACCCACCTCCGACGACTCGCGCTCCGTTACGCCCGCTCCACTCCGACGCCCCCCTGAGACGAGCCCCGGCAGCTCCCCAACGGACCACGGCCCGTGCCACTGGGGCGAGGCCCCACCGGGCCGCCTACGGCCCCCCGCCCCCGAAGAAGCCGGACCTCAGGTCCCCGATCACGGCGTCGATCGGATGGCCGCTCACGATGAACGGCCCGTTCCAGGGCGCGCTGAGCGCGAAGAGCAGCGCCAGGCTCAGCCCGACCACGCTCGCGACACCCACCACGAGCAGCGACGTTCGCAGGCTGCTGTGGAAGATCAGTGCCCCGGCGTTCACGATCAAGGCGAGTCCGCTGGCGACGAGCGTGACGACGTAGAGCGTGGGGACATCACGTGAGGCGGCCGCGACGCGGGCGCGCCGGCCGCTGGTGACGCTGTCCAGGGAAACCAGCAGCTCCGTGCTTGCCGGGGAGCCCAGCTCGGGCCGGGCCGCCTCTGCGCGCACGCTGCGCTCCAGCCGCGCGATCGCGCGAGCGGTGGTGGCGTCGTCGGCGGACGCCGCCGACTCGCCCTTCCATTCCCTGGCACGGGTGGTCTGCAGGTAGTCCCGCAGCGCCGCATGGATCGGCTCCGACCGGACGCGCGGACTCGTCGCCGCCCACGCCAGGCGGGAGGCCGCGGCCGCCTCGTCGCTCACCAACCCCTCCGCTGCCCGCAGATATCCGGCCTCGCTGGCCAACGAGAGCGCCGCGAAGATCGCGAAGGCAGCGCCGAGCGTGGGCATCAGGGGCATGGCGATCTGGGGCACGCGGTCCTGTTCCTCGACCGGTACGAGCGCCCGGACGCCGACCCGCGCCACGGCCGCGACCAGCAGGGCGAGAAAGAGCCAGCCCACGACCAGCACGACCGCCGGCAGCGAGGTCAACCAGTCCACCACATCACCCACAGTGCGTTCCACGAGCGTCACACAGCCGCGACGCATCCGCCCCGCGGCCGGCCTGGAGCCCCCCGTCGATCACCTGCAACCGGGCCCATGATCACAGGTCGACGACCTCCCACGCCCGCGACGCCCGGCAGCGCAGCCCACTTCGTCGACTGAACAGCCGAATGCGGTCGCTACGGGCCTGTCCGACCGCCTCGTGACGGCACCGCACCGCCATCATCCGATTCCGCAGCCGACGACGATGCCTCGACGACGAAGAACAGGAAGCAGGGCTTGGTCGAAAGGTCACGGAAGTCATCGGGGAACAGTTCACGCGCGGCAGGGTCGGGCTGTGGCTCGCCGATGCCGCGGAGACGGAAGCCCGCGGTGGTGAAGGCATCGATCATCGCGTGCAACGGCTTGCGCCAGAACCTGATCGGGACGGACTGCCCGTTGAACGTCCAGTCGAAGGAATAGGCAGTGGTCGCAAAATAGTCGGGCCGAGGATCCTGGATCGTGTACGCGACGAAAGGATGGTCCACCGACGCGATCAGCCGGCCGCCGGGCCTGAGTACGCGTCGCAACTCGGCGAGCGTCGGACCCCAGTCCTCCAGGTAGTGCAGCACCAGTGAAGCGACCACGTCGTCGAACGCACCGTCGGTGAAGGGCAGGGGGTCGCGCAGGTCGGCCACGTGCAGGGCCACGTCGTCACCGAGCCGCCGTCTGGCCTGCTCCAGCATGCCCGAACTGACGTCCAAGCCGGTGACGTCGGCACCGAGGTCGCGCAGTGCGGCGGACAGGGGCCCCGAGCCGCAGCCGGCGTCCAGGATCCGACGGCCGCGCACATCTCCGGCGAGGGCCGGCATCGCGGGCCGCTCGTAGTACGCGTTCACGAGGTTGTTCTCGTTCTCCGCCGAGTACGCCTCGGCGAAACCGTCGTAGAAATTCACCTGGCCCCCATCTGCGGACTGGGCGATGTCTTCGGGTACATCGGATAAGCGATCCATCGCCGCAGCCTAGTTGTCACATGATCCACCGCGGGCTTTCGGTCGCTACACGCCGCCTTGGAGGCCGTCCTGCCCACTTCGGTGTCCGCACGGCCGTCGCCGACCGGTTCCCGACCGCGGCTGCCTCTATGTCGGCGACGGAGAACGTCTGACCAGGCGCCCGTTGAGGATCACTTCCAGCCAGGGGCTCACCAGCGGGTCCACCCCCGGCGCGTGCCCCGCCCGGGACTTCCCGAACCCCTTGGGTGGCGCTCCCCAGGTGATGCGTCCCGGCTCCGGGTCGTGGGCGAAGGTTCCGAGCGCCATCCTGGGCGGGCAAGGGTCCAGGGGAGAGTCGAGCGGCGTCCAGGTCTCTCCCTCGGCCGGCGGGTGCACCTCGCGCACGGGTTCGGACAGCCGGGTGCCGCACACGGCGCAAGAGAAGACCTCGGCACCACTCATCTGCACGTCCTCTACCTCGTCCTTCGGTGCCTGCGAAGCTACGCCACGTCATCGACGCGCCCCAGCCCCTGCCGTCCCGGGACGGCTCCGGCGGAGCCGGCGTTCGACCGGAGGCGGGGGGCCGCCGGTTGTCAGTGGGCCTTCCTATGCTGGCGGCATGGCGATCACCAAGCGGACACTCGCGGAGGCCTGGCAGGAGAAGGCCGCCGGACACATCCTGCTCCACGATGTCGGGCTGCCGCCCGTCGCGCTCTCGGAGGACGAACTGGAGGAGTGGGCCGGGCGAGCCGAGGGCGGGGAGGACGGCGGCCTGTGGCTGCTCCTGGACGAGGACGGCACAGTGCGCGGCCGTCACGATCCCTACCAGGAGGCCTTTGCCACTCGTGACCTCGAAACGGTGCTCTATCTCATTGCGGAGGCCGCGATACGTGGGCGCGGCGGCAGCCTCGAGGAGGTCGCCGACGCGCTGGAGCGCATCGATCCGGTGTGGGGCAGACGGTTCCGCAGCGGTGGCCTGGACGGCGCGGGCACCGTCGAGTCGTGCGGGCGCGACCCGTTGGAGGGACTCGCCTGGATAGCCGGCTCCTGGCATGACCAGGACCCGTACACGACCCTCGCCTTCTTCCGTGCCGCGCCCGGACGAGCCGTCGACGCCGAGCGGCTGGCCTTGCTGTACGGGGCCGATCCCGCGCAGGTCGCGGCCGGCACGCGCCTTAAGGAGCTACAGGCCGACAACAACGCCTCCCACTGGGACCGCCTGTGGGACAGCTGCTGTTTCGGGCAGGCGGGCGAGTGGACGTTCCTGCTGTACCACGACACACCGTCGAAGTCCTTCGCCGACACGGAGGAGTACGCGGCGCTCGGGATCAAGGAAAGCGTGTGGCTGACCGCCACCTCCGCGAAGGCCATGTACACCTTCGACTACATGAGGGACGGCCGTCGCGTCGACGACGACCAGGGGGTACTGCCGGAACTGATCTGGTACGAGCGCGGGCGTGCCCCCTATCTGCGGGGCGGCGAACTCGACTTCCTCAACCGCGCGGTGCGCCGTGCGGAGCTGGACCACCCCGAACTGACCAGCACGTTCGAGCTGTACTTCCATGCCCTGGAAGTGTCCCTCGGTCTGCGCCTGCCACGCCGGGACTTCGCGGAAGGCGAGGTGCGTGCCGCGTACTGGGCCTAGGTACAGGGATACCGGTGCCGAGGCCGGGGTCAGGGACCGGTCTCCAGGCCTTGGCACGGCCCCCTCCCCCACCGCGAGCGCCGTCCCGCCCGGCACCGTGGCGGCGGCGCTGCTGGTGCCGCTGCTGACCGTGGCCGGCGTGGCCACTTCCCTGCGCACGCAGGAGATCGAGCACGAGTGGGCCGACCGTCAGATCGAAGCCTGCCGACACCTGCCGTTCCCGGTGACGGAGTACGTCGCGGCGTGGGCCGGTGTGGGCCTCGGCCTGATGGCGGTGGCGGTGTCTGGAACTGATCCGGCTGTACGCCGTGTACTCGGCCGCCGCGACGGGGATTGACCTCGGCGACGGGTGCTGACGAACTCGCCATGCGCACGGTCCCGGACGGCTCAGAGCTCGTTGAGGATCTTCTCCATCTCCTTGAGTTCGGTCTCGCTCAGGGTCGTCCGGAGGTCGAGGAGTTCCGCGGTCCATGCGGGGGTGCGCATGACGAGGATGCAGTGGAGGGCCGGATGGATGGTGGCCTCGGCCTGGTAGGCGGGGTTTTCGGTGTGCCCGAACACGGCCCGCAACGAGCCGTCGGCCGTCTCGGTGAGGGGGACGGAGTGGTCCAGGGCCCAGTCGTGGCCGTGCCCGCCGTCGATGCCCCGGTGGCGTGGCCGGAGAAGCGCTACCGGGGAAGTGAACGAAGGGGTGACGGGAGGGCCCGTGCGGACATTCCCCTCGGGGCCGGTGTAGCGGGAGCCGTGCGGGGTGCTGACGGTGCGTCCGCCGTGGTCGACGTCCAGGATCCACCGCTCGGTCGCCAGATGGCGCAAGGTCCCGGTCTCGCCGGCAGGCATCGCCCCTCATGAAACTTGCAACTCGTCGTTTTGTAGCAGGTGGCACGGGGCCTCTGCACCGATCCCGCCCGCCCACCGGGAAGCGCCCCTCCTCGTGCCCCGCAGCCCAGCGGGCGTCCGCCAAGCGGGACCTCCTGGCAAATCCGTTGGCACCGGGCGCCTTCAGAGAACAAGACTGCACCGGTGAACCCCATGCCGCTGGTGCCCGGCCCACTTCCTCTGCCAGTACCGGATCCGCGTTCCCGCGACCTCGTTCTCGACCATGCGGGCATGGACGCTGTAGTGGCCGGTCTGGTGCTGCCCCGCGATGCGTCGATGTACGTCATGAGCGCGATGGAAACGTCTCGCGCTTCTGCCGTCTTCGATGCCGTTTCCCTGCTGCTTCACCCACCATCGGGGGCAGAAGCGGCAGCCGTCGACGTGAGCGGAGCACAGCCGGAAGACCGACTCGCCAGGCTGTGGGAGGAACACCGGCGCGCCCCGTACCCCGACGGTTTCCGCGGCATTGACGTTGAAGGTGTGAAGTGCGGAGCCAGATCACCCGGCCTGGGTGCGGCGGCCGCGCTGCGGGTGCGGAGACGCCGGGTGAGGTCGAGAACGGCGGACAAGGGGACGAACGAGGGGATTACCACGACCCGTTCGAAGTAGGCGTATGCCCAGTCGTCGCGGCTCGCCGATTGTGTCGCCTCCCCGCTGATGACCCCACGCAGCAGCCATCCCGGACCGTCGCAGCCGAGGAACCGAACGGTCATCGAATCCCGCCCGCGGGTGTCACTGACCACTGGGGCCTCTGCCCTGACCTCAACACCCACTCGTCCGGAGCGCTGCTCCGCCTCTCCCCGCGGGCCCGCACGTCGACTCCGGGGCGGCTCGCGCCACGTCCCACCCCGTTCTCGCAGCCGAACGGAACGCCTGACGTTGCAAGGCAGCCGTCTTGCCGCGCCTCACCGTGACCCTCACAGCCCACGGACCGGCGTCCACGCGACCACCCTCTACGGTCACCACTTCTTCGTTGGGCCGGACGGCCTGCTTCGGCGCCGCGGTTTCATGCCACTGTGGCCGCTCACTCCCGTCGGGCGGAGGGGGTGTCCGAAGCGAAGGCGAGGATGTCGTCGGCCGCTTCGCGCAAGGTGCCGAAGTGGCGATGCACACCGTCCACCCGGGTCGAGGTGTTGACGCCCCACACCGTCATCCCGGCCCGCAGCCCGGCCTGCACCCCCGAAGGGGCGTCCTCGATGACGAGGCAGTCCTCCGGTCGGGCACCGAGTCGCGCGGCTGCCTGGAGATACGGCACCGGCGACGGTTTGCCCTCCTCCACGGCGGCCGCGTCCACCACGACCTCCGGGACCGGCAGGCCCGTCCGTGCGAAACGGCCACGCACCCGGTGTTCGTAGTTCGACGTCACCAGTGCCCAGGTCCCGGGTCGCAGGGCGTCGAGCAGTTCCGAGGCGCCGTCGAAGGCCCCGTAGGCGCCGGTGCGGACGTCCTCGTCCTCCAACTCGTGGAGCGCGGCGAGGCACTGTCGCGGGTTCTGGTCCGGGGCGACCTGCGCGAAGGTCTCCATCGGCCGGGTTCGGAGCGCCACCTCGTAGACCTCGTCGGGGTCCAGGCCGTATCGCTCTGCCCACGTTCGCCAGACCAGACGCTGGTTGTCCAGGGCATCGATCAGCGTGCCGTCGACGTCGAACAGGACATACCTCGTGGCGCCGGACGGGCGGGGTTCACTGATCACGTGCCGATCATGTCACCAGGCGTTGAACGGGCGATCCGCCGGGTTCCGTGTGGGCGTCGCGACCGGCATCGATGTCAGTGCCGGATGGAACACTGGCCGCATGACCGAACCGAACCCGAAAGCGGAGCTCCTGCGATACCTGCAGGAGGCGCGTGACGCCCTGGTGTGGAAGCTCGACGGACTCTCCGAGTACGACGTCCGCCGCCCCCTGACTCCCACGGGGACGAACCTGTTGGGGCTGCTCAAACATGCCGCCGGCGTGGAACTGGGTTACTTCGGCGACACGTTCGGGCGGCCGTTCTTCGACGAGGAGCCGCCTGCGTGGTGGTCCCCGAGGAGCCCGAGTCCAATGCGGACATGTGGGCCACCGCGGACGAGTCGCGGGAGCAGATCGTCGGGCTGTACCGGCAGGCGTGGGAGCACTCCGACGGCACGATCGCGACGCTGGCGCTCGACGCGGTGGGTCACGTCCCGTGGTGGCCCGAGGAACGACGAGAGGTGACACTGCACCACGTCCTGGTGCGCGTGATCTCCGATACCCAGCGGCACGCCGGCCACGCCGACATCCTGCGCGAGCTCATCGACGGATCCGTCGGACATCTGCGGGGCACGGACAACATGCCGCCGGAGGACCAGGCGTGGTGGGAGGGCCATCGGCAGCGACTGGAGCGCGTCGCGCGGGAAGCCAAGGACTGAGGAGGCCGAGAGCCGAGGTTTCGGGGTCCCGGGGTCCCGGGGTGCCGGGATTCCGGCCCTTGGGCCGGGGCAGCGGGGAGCCGGCCCCCTCGACACGCCGCGCCGGGAAGGCGACGGACTCGGCGGAGGCCTCCCCGAGCGCGGGTTGCCGGAACGGCACCCGCGTCGACGAAGCCTCCGGCCCTCCCGAGCCGGCCGGTCGGGCGGTCGGTCGGGCGGGCGGGCGGGCGGGCGGGCGGGCGGGCGGGTCAGCGCAGTCCGGCGAAGAGATCGTTCTCGGGTACGGCCGCGCCCGTGGTGTCCTTGACGCGTACGAAGGTCTCCATGCCCATCAACTCGCCGAACCTCTCCTTGCCCATCTTGAGGAAGAAGATGTTCTCGCCCTGACTGGCGTGCGCGGCCAGCGCGTCGAACTTCTGGCCGCTGAACGCGGTGGTGTCGACCCACGTGGTGATCTCGTCATCGGGGAGGCCGATCTCGGCCATCGCGGCGGCCTCGGCGGGGTCCGGCTCCGGCATGTCCTCGTGGAACTCGCGCATGATCTCCCCGAACCGCTTCATCCCGGAGCGGGGCATAGTCGTCCAGTACACCTTCGGGGTCAGCGTGGTCAGCTCCAGCGCCGCCATCGTGATGCGGTGGGCCTGGATGTGGTCGGGGTGGCCGTAGAAGCCGTTCTCGTCGTAGGTGACGACGACATCCGGCCGGTAGTGCCGCATGAGTTCGGCGAGTCGGGCGGCGCCTTCCTCCACGGGGGTCTGCCAGAACGATCCGGGCGCGTCGTTGCTCGACCAGCCCATCATCCCGGAGTCGGCATAGTCCAGCGTCTCCAGATCGCCGACCTTCAGGACGTCACAGCTCGCCTCCAGTTCTTGACGGCGCATCGAGGCGACGGTGGCCGGATCGTGGCCGGGATCGCCCGGCTTGGCACCCCCGGGCCCGTCACCGCAACGGCCGTCGGTACAGGTCACCAGAACGGTACGGATGCCTTCCGCCGCGTACCGTGCGAGGACCCCACCGGTACCGGTGGCCTCGTCGTCGGGGTGGGCGTGCACTGCCATGAGCGTCAAAGGCCGGTCGGTCATGCGGTCCTCCAGTGGACATACGTCTGCTCATCGGTACGAGGGCACGGCGGGCGCGCCGGCGGACGGCCGGGTGTTCTCCGCGCTCCCCGCCCGTGCGTGGCTGTCCCTCGGTGGATGCAACCTGCATACCGGATCGGCTGTTCCCTGCGCGGCCGCTTGCCTTCAAGACGTCCGTACGAGTCGCGTTCGATTGGGTTGTCGTTGCACGGGAGAGGGGTCGGTCGGCGGGGAACGGGGAAGTCTGCTCGCGATCGCCGCGGTCGTCGTCGAGGGAGATTGCTGACGTGCGCACTTTGACCTTCGTTGTCGGTACGGGCCGTAGCGGCTCGACCGCGCTGTCGGGCATCCTCAACGCGCATCCGGATGTGCTCAGTCTGAACGAGCTGTTGTCGTCCGTGCAGAGCCGGGGTTTCCCGGAAGGCCGGTTCGGCGGTGGGGAGTTCTGGCGGCTGCTCGCCGATCCCAACCCCCTGTTCGAGCGGATGATCCGCAACGGGGTGCCGATGCCGGAGTTCCTCTACACGCGCCGTCCCGGACGGTTCGCGACCGAGACCACCGGCATCCCGGCCCTGTCCCTGATGGTGCTGCCCCACCTCAGTGACGACCCGGACGGCCTGCTCGACGAGCTGGAGAAGCAGGTGCGCGCCTGGCCGGACCGGACCGCCGCCGGCCATTACGAGACCCTGTTCGGCCTGCTGTGCGCGCGGTTCGGGCGCACGGCGGTGGTCGAGCGGTCGGGCTACTCGCTGGAGCGGGTGCCGCTGCTGCGCAGGGTCTTCCCGCAGGCGCGGTTCGTGCACCTGTTCAGGGACGGGCCCGACTGTGCGCTGTCCATGAGCCGGCACACCGGCTACCGGCTGATCTTCCTGTTGCGGGAGATCCTCGCCCGGACCGGCGTCGAGCGGGTCGAGGACCTGACCGAGGAGCAGATCCGTGCTCTGCCGCCCGAGCTGTCACCGTTGCTGACGGAGCGGTTCGATTCGGCACTCGTGCTGGACCGCGAGCTGCCGGCGACCGGTTTCGCGGCGCTGTGGTCGCAGCTCATCGTCCAGGGCGTGGCGCATCTCGACGCGGTGCCCGCACCGGCGCGGACCACCCTCGCCTACGAGGACCTGCTCGACGAGCCCCGTGAGGAACTGACGCGCTTGGCCGGCTTCATCCGAGTCGAGCCGCTCCCGCAATGGCTCGACGCCGGGGCCGCGCGCCTGGACGTCAGCCGCCGGGGCGCCTCACGGCGGCTGCCGGAGGGCGAACTCGCCGCGTTGCGCGAGTCCTGTGCCCCCGGTGTACGGGCCCTGGCACACGGCCCCGTACCCGAGAAGTGGTGAATCGGCGGCGAGTGCCATCCGCCCGTGCACCCGTCCACCCGTCCTCCCGTGCAGGGCGGTGTGCCGTTCGGAGCACGCCGGCGTGAGCCTCACATGGACTTCCGTGCCGGAGCCCTAGCGTGGGTCCGTGACGAGGAACCGGAACATGGGGCGGCGAGCGGCCGTGGTGCTGTGCGTGACGGCGGCGGCGCTCGTGGGGCCCGGAAATCCGGCCGGCGTCGCGTCCGCCGGGACGGCGACGGCCGGGCCGCCCGCGCGACCCGATGCCCTCGTGTACATCGCCGACCTGAACTCCGACACGGTGTCGATCGTCGACGCCGGAAGCGGCGTGGTCGTGGGCAGCGTCGCCGTCGGGGACGGACCGGACAGCGTGGCCGTCAGCCCGGACGGCTCCCGGGTCTACGTCACCAATTCCGCGGCGGACACCGTATCCGTGATCGACGCCCGTACGAGGAAGGTCATCGACACCATCGCGGTCGGGGACGAACCGAGCAGGGTGACGGTCTCCCCTGACGACCGGAACGTCTACGTCGCCAACGTCGGGTCGGACGACGTGTCGGTGATCAGCACCCGCACCCGTGAGGTGACGGACACCATCCGGGTGGGCCGTGCCCCGCTGGGCGTGGCGGTGACCCGCGACGGGTGCACCCTGTACGTCGCGAACGCCGCCTCCGGCACCGTCTCGGTGGTCCGGACCTCCACCGGCACGGTCACCGGCACCATCCCCGTCGGCAGCGGACCGACCGCCCTGACCCTCACCCCCGACGGCCGTCACCTGTACGTGTCCAACCTGACCTCGGACGACGTGTCGGTGGTCGACGTCCACGACGGCACGGAATCCGACCGCATCCCGGTCGGGGACCAGCCGGCCGGCATCGGGGTACGACCGGACGGCCGCCGGGTGTACGTCGCCGACATCGGGTCCGACGACGTGTCCACGATCAGCACGCGCCGCCGAGCCGTCACGGAGACCACCGCGGTGGGCCGCGGACCCAACGGGCTCGCCGTGAGCCCGGACGGTTCCCGGGTCTACGTCAGCAACTTCGACTCGGACAGCCTGTCCGTCATCGACACCTCGACGGGCCGCGTGACGGGCACGGTGGCCGTCGGCGACGGACCGACAGGCGTGGCAGTGGCAGTGGCACGGGGCAAGAGGGGCTGACCCCGCCGTACGTCTCCCGAGAGCCTAGCGTTCGGCCTCGGCCGGGAACCCGGGGCGGGTCCAGAGGGTGAGGTCGCTGCTGGTCGCGACGGCCAAGGTGAGACCGGACGGGGAGAAGCCGGCGGCGCGCAGCGTCGAGCGGTCGGAGTGGAAGACGTGCCACCACGTGCCTCCCGCCGCTCCGTCGTTCACTCCGCCGTCGGCGGAGAGGATGATGCGGTCGAGGGGCCAGTCGGGGCTGACGACGTCCACCGTCCAGCCGTCCGGGGTGGTGCCGTGCAGACCGCCGCCGAAGAGGCCCGCGATGCGGATCTCGCTGCCCGCGACGGGACCCAGGCCGGGGCATGCCAGGTCCGGGTGTGCGTCGGGGGTGCTGGTGGCGGGGTCGGGGTTCCGGTCGCGTGCGATCTTCTCGCCGGTGACGGCGTCGAAGAGTCCGTGGCCGGCCTGGGATACGACCATGACGAGGTCGTGTCCCGTGTCGGGATGGACCGCGAAGCCGATGCCGAGCAGGCCGCCGATGGTGCTCGTGCGGTCCAGGACCGGCTGCCAGGGTGCCGGGGCCGGCATGACGGGGGCAGCGAGGTAGCGCTCGCGTACGCGCTGTTGGTGTTCGGTGGTCAACTCGTCTCCTCGGTTCGGTGCACGTCGAGGATCTCGTACGCACGCGGACCGCCGGCCTCGGGTGGTCGGGTCAGTGGGCCCAGGGCAGGCGTACGGCTTCGATCTCCGGGTCGCCGAGGAGGACTTCGGCGAGCGAGGCCGGGCCGACGACCTTGGTGGCCCACAGGTCGTAGTCCGTGCACAGGATCCAGGAGCGGTCATGGGCCCAGAAGTTGGACGGGGTCCACCACTCTTCGTCGGGGTGGTCGTACAGGGCCTTCGCGTCCGCGAGCCGGCCGGCCCGGACGTGCAGGTTGTCGAAGTCCTCGGCCCCTTGACCCAGCGGGGTGTAGTAGGCGAGGCAGCGGGTGTCCGGCCCCTGGGCGCTGTGTTCGGTGAGGATCTCGATCAGCCGGTTCCAGTCGGCACGGTCCAGTCTGCCCTCGGACGCACCGGTCATGCCGACCGGCCGGCCGCCCGACTCGCGGAGCGAGGTGGAGCACCCAGGCCGCATCGGGCAGCGCCGGTGGCATGAAGCCGGTGAGCCCGTCGTCGTCGGCCAGTTCCCGCAGGCCGTCGGTCTCCGCGGAGGCGGCGAGCGGCCACAGGGCGGTCACCGGGGTCGTTGGGTCTCGTACATCCGATCAGATTATGGGCACCGAGTTCCGCGCTGCTCAGGCAAGGTGCTCGGCATCCGACCGGTCCGGGTCGGAGGCGGCGGGATCGGGCGCGGTGGGATCGGGCGTGGTGGGATCGGGCGTGGTGGGTTCGCTGCGGCGGATCCACAGGAGGGCTCCGGCGATCAGCGCGGTGCCTCCCAGGAGCCAGGGAAGTGGGCCGTGCGGCAGGACGCCGACGGCCAGGCCGGTGAGGGCTCCGGTCAGCTGCAGTGCGAGGGACTGGACGGACAGGGCCGTGGCGCGTCCCGCGCTGGGCACTCGGCGGTGCAGGAGGTCGTTCTCGCTGGGTCCCGCCGCGCCGAGGCCGAGATACACCAGGCCGTATCCGGCGGCCGCGAGGGTCGTGGAGGCGGGGCCAGTCGCCACGGCGGTGGCGCCGAGCAGGAGCAGGCCGCTCGCGGCGGCGCCCAGGCTCACCAGGACCGCACGCTCACCGCTGCCTGCCAGCCGTGCGGTCATGGGCGCCAGGTGGCTCCCGATCCCCGAGCAGACGAAGCCGGCGCAAGCGAGTGCGGCGAAGAGCATCGCACCCGACTCCGGCCCTCCGGTGGACGCCGCGGCACGGCTCGGCGTCAGCAGCTCGATCGTGGCCAGGGCGCTGCCGGCGGCCGCCGCGCTGAGGAGCACACGGCGTACCAGTCTGTCGCGTCCGCCGAGCCGCAGCCCGTCGGCGACGGTGGCCGGTATGCCCCGGAACACCGAGCGCAGCGTGCTGGGTGGACGGGGCGGTTCGGGGAGGGCGACGAGGACGTACAGCACGAAGGCGATCTGGGCTGCCGCGCCCAGCAGCGGTGGGACGGAGAGCGGGATCACCAGCCCAGAAGTGGCTTCGCCCAGTCGGGCACCGGCGTCGGGGTTCAGTGCGAGCGACCAGGGGAGGGCGCCGCCGAGGAGGGTGCCGGCGGCGAGCGCCGCGGAGGTGGCGGAGCCGCCGCGGGCCAGTCCGGTGCGCAGGTCGGCGTCGGGGCCGGCCTGGGCCTGGACGGTGTCGACGTACCAGGCCTCGGCCGGCCCGCTGGACAGGGCGCGCCCCGCGCCCATGAGGGCCATGCCGAGGGTGAGGACCCAGGGCGCGGTACCGAGGCCCTGGAGGGTGAAGGCGGCCAGGTTGAGCAGGCCGGCCGCGGCCAGGACGGCCCGGCGGCCGAGTACGTCGGAGAGTCCGCCCGTGGGCAGTTCCAGCGCGGCGGCGGTGAGCGAGTGCGCGACGAAGAAGCCCGCGATGGCGGCCAGGCTCATGCCGCGTTCGGAGAAGAGGAGGATCAGAGGGGTGCCGGCCAGGCTCAAGGGCAGCCAGAAGAGGACACAGGTCGTCACGTAGCGGCGTCGCGCGGAGCGCAGGTCCAGCGGCGCGGTCACTGCGCCGCCTCGGGGCTCGTCTCCGACGGGGTGGAGGCGTCCGGTTCCGGTTCCGGTTCCGGTTCCGGCTCCGGTTCCGGCTCCGGTTTCGGCTCCGGTTCCGGCGGAGCGGGGTCCTGAGGAGCGAGTGGCAGTCCGGCGGTGACGAGCACGACCTGTGTGGCGCGGGGGTCGCCGGCGTCGCGCCGGGTCAGCTCTTCCAGTTTCCGGTCGAGTGTGTCCCAGAGTTCGGTCAGCGACTCCGGGGTGAGACGGGGCATCCAGTCGTTGATCCCCGCCGGTTCCAGCCATTCCGGGGCCAGTCGACCGGCCGCGACGTCTGCCTCGTGCCGGACGAGTGAGGCCTCCAGGTGTTCGACCTGGCCCCTGCGGGAGAAGCCGACGAAGGCCCGGCTGTCCGGCGAGGCTTCCATCGCCCGGTTGTTCCAGGAGGTCACGGCGTGCACCGCCTGCCAGCGGCGCTCTCGCCCGTCGCGGTGGTCGGCGTCGGCGACGAACGCGTACTTCGCCAGGACCCGCAGGTGATAGCTGGTGGAAGCGGACGACTCGCCGGTCCTGGCGGCCAGTTCACTCGCGGTTGCCGGACCGTCCTGCCGCAGCAGCCCGAGCAGCCGGATGCGCAGGGGGTGCGTGAGGGCCTTCAGGGCTGCGGCGTCCCGCTCGGGGTCGAGGAGGCGTCTGTGTTCTTCGCTGACCATGTACGGAGGTTAAGAGCCTCGGAGCGTTCCCAAAAGTATTTTTGCAAAATTTGTTGTGGAGAGTTGGCGGTACTCGAGAGTGAGCGGGTGTCACGAGCTTGGGCCCCGGCCGTCCCGTGGCGCGAAGGCTCCGAGGGCGTCGGCGTCGGTCGCGCGAGCGTGCAGGAAGTATGCGGCCCACTCGGCGATGTCGGGGTAGGACGAGTCCTGGCCGAGCCGGGTGGCGGCGGCTTCGAGGTCGAAGTGCGTGGTGCGGAGTTCGACGCCCGGGCCGAGAAGGGCCCAGTGTGCTCCCGTTCGTCCGTACGGCATGCCGACGCTGCCGGGGTTGATCACGAGTCGGCCGTGCGCGAGGCGGACGAACGGCATGTGGGTGTGGCCGCAGACCACGGTGCGGATGTCGGCGTCGAGTCCTTCGAAAACCTCCTGCCAGCGATCGAGGCGGGAATCGACCAGGACGACCTCCTCGTCGTCGCGAGGGGTGGCATGGCAGAACAGCGTCTTCCCGAGCCCGTTCACGGACAGGGAGAGTGATCGTGGCAGCGAGCCGAGCAGGTCGAGATGGTCCTCGCGGAGCTGTTCGGCTGCCCAGGGGGCGATCGGGTCGGGGATCGCGTCGCGTTGCCCCCGGCGGTACTCGAGCAGTTCGCGGTCGGCGTTGCCGCTGATCCAGATGACGCGGTCGCCGAGGCCGGTCAACAGATCGAGAACCCGGGTCGGTTGCGGACCGGCGGCGATGTCCCCGGTGAGCACGATGCGGTCGGCGGTCCGGACGTCCGGTTCGGCGAGGACCGCCTCCAGGGCCGGCAGGACTCCGTGGATGTCGGAAAGGACGGCTATTCGTTTCGGCATGGTCTCCACTGTGGGTTGGCGCCCGCCGAGGGGTGTGACCTTTCGCCCGCCGCGTAGTCCGGGGAGCCGTTCAACCCTCGGGGCGCCGGGTGCGTGGCCCCTCGCGGCGGACGGCCGAGGCGCGGCCCTCACAGGCCGTCGGGCGTACTGGGGATACTGACGTCATGGCAGTCACCCAACAGCTCGCGCGCGTCCCGGCGGAGTACCTCGCCTCCTGCCGCCGGTCCGCCGGCGAATCGCCGGATGGGGACCCGCGCTGGGACCCCCCGCAGGCGGATCTCCTCGACCTCGACTGGGCGCCGTCCCTGCTCGAACGGGTCGGCGTGCTGGGAGGTCTCGATGACGTCCATCTGGACGCGCTCCGGCAGGCCCTCACGGGTGACGCTGCCGTCGACTTCGGCTTCCTCAACGGGCATCCGCACGCCATCGGTCCCTTCGGGCCGGATCCCACGGCCCTCTCCCCGGCTCAGGTGGCCCACGTCTCGGAACTGCTCGGGCAGATCGACTTTCCGGCCCTCCTGGCCACCCTGCCGACCGACGCATCAGAGGCCGCCGCCTTGATCGGACCCGACGCGGACGGGATCGCCGGCGGCCCGCGGAAGTACCTGCTGGGGCACTTCGACGCCCTGCGCGAGTTCTACCGCGGCGCGTCGCGACGCCGGCTTCTCGTCGTGCTCTGGTGGGACTGACACGGATCGTCTCGGCGCCGGCCCACGCACGCCCGAGGTGCTGCTCGGGCCGCCGGGCGCTCCGCCGGCGTTCGACACGGTCGTCCCTCCCAGACATGCGAACGCATAGGCGAAGCACCTACGCAGGAGAGGCCCCGTCCGCTCGGACTCCGCCCGCGGGAGGTCGTGGCAGGGCATCCCCCGCCCGTTGATCCAGGTCTCCTCCTGGAGCACCTCGACATACGGCGGGGTGGCCTTCGGGATCAGCCCGGTCAGGACGCGCGAACCGTTCGGCGTGTACGACCAGCCCTTCTCCTTGACCCGGCGGAACGAGGGCGGAATGTCCTCGTCGGTCAGTTCGGCGAGCGGGTGGTCCGACAGGAGTCGGGTCATCTTCGGGTTCTTCTTCACGACTCGTCCGTTTCCGTCAGGCACGCTGCCGGTGCACCGTTTCCCGTGGTCCGCTGTCGTGCCGCCGACCCCGATGATCATGATGGTCGGCGCATCGAGCAGAATGCACATGACACGAGCGAGCGAGAGCAAGCGACGGCCTGTGACAGGAAGAGGGGGCACTCCCGTTGATCGCGGACGCGGAGAAGCGTGAACAGGTACGACCGTTCATGCACATGGGGGAACAGCTCATCGCGATGTGTTCCTACGAGTTGGGCCCAGGGGTCCCGACCCCTCCCGAATCGCTGCTGGCCCCGCCCCAGCCCTCCGAGCTCCACCGGCGCATCGAGGAGAAGCTGCCCCAGCCGCTGCGCCGGCTGACCCAGTCCAGGCTGCTCGATCCCCTCCGCTCCCGGCCCGCCGCCGCCGCGAACGCGGTCGACCGGCTGCCGGACGCGGTGGACGACCTGGGCACCCGCATGATGCACGGCAAGAGCATGGAAGGCGGCTGGCAGAGTGCGGCCGGGCACTTCGTGATCAGCCGTGCCAACGCCCGCGGCTCGGCCATCGGCGGTCTGCTCGCCGTCACCGACCGGCGCTGGCTCGCCCTGGCCGACGTATCGCCGCTGTGGCAGCTCACCCCGGTGATGCAGCAGGTCTGGGAGGCGCCCCGGCAGGCCGTCGCCGCCCTGCGGGTCAACCCCACGGGGGTGCTCCAGAAGGGGCGGATGGACATGGAGTTCACCGACGGCTCGTGGGTCGCGCTGCTCGCCTCGCCCGCCGCCCAGGCCGCCCCCTTCGCGGCGGATGCGGCCCGCTACCGCTGACGACGGGCCGCCTCAACGCCGGTCGAACAGGTCCCGCAGTCGGCCGCCGTGACGCTTCGTCGCGAGCGGCCAGGGCCCGTGGGATGCGAGCTCGTCGGCGAGCCGGGACAGGAAGGCGCGGAACTCTTCCTCCCCGAAGGGCTCTTGGCCTTCGTACGGGTCGAACGTGCTCGCCAGTGCCGCGTCCGTGGTCAGCACCCACCGCAACGCGGCCACCTGCTCGGCCATCGGCCGGTCCGAGAGCGGTTCGACCTGCATGGCCGTCGCGTACCGCCGCACCAGCTCGTCGTCGAGAGCCGCGCCGCCCTCCCGGTACATCGCCTGGTACAGGATGCAGTTGACCAGCCCGAACGCCCACGTCTCCATACCGGCCATCGCCGGGCCCCCTTTCGTCGAGGTCCATCGAACCAGCCGACGTCAGTCGCCGTGCTGGTGCTGTTCGGGCAGTCGGCTGTTGGGGTGGGCCCACAGCAGGACGTTGTCGGGGCGCTCGTCCGCGAAGAAGGCGAGGACGTCCTGGTCCGAGTGGCGCAGGCTGAAGTGGGTGAGGACGAAGAGGGTCTCCGGGTGGGCCTCGACGACGGGCCGGAGCCGACTCCACACGGTGTGACCGACCCGGTCGGCCCGCTCCAGCTCGGCGTCGTCGAGAAAGGTGCACTCGGTGATGATCACCGGGTAGCCGAAGAGCCACGGGTTGGCGTCGAAGACGCTCACGTGGGTGTCGCCGAGGAAGGCGAACAGCGGCCGCAGTACCTCGTGTTCCACCTCGGCGCCCTCCTTGCGGCGCTGGGCGAGGATGCGTCCGAACTCGGCGCCGCTCCGGCCCTGCGCGCTGAGTGAGCTGCGCAACTCCGCGTATTCGGGCAGCAGTTCCTTGCGGCGTTCGGAGAACGCGTAACCCACGCACGGCACCTTGTGCACGCACTCCACCACCCGTACGTGGTGCCCGCGGCGGCCGAAGGTGAACTCGTCGCCGCCGCGCACGCCGTGCAGCCGGCAGTTCGCGGCGAGGGCGGGGTCGTAGGCCATGCCGTGGTTCAGTTCGGCGGAGGCACGCAGGAAGCGCTCCACGTACGGGACGGCGGGGGCGGGCAGGTGGATGTCGACGCCGGCGGGCCTGGCGGCGAGGTGGTCGAGGTCCTTGGAATGGTCGTGGTGGGTGTGGGTGAGGAAGACGGTCTCCGGTTGGCGGCCCTCCACGAGGCCGGCGTCGAGCGCGCAGCGCAGTTCGGGAACGTGGAAGAACGTCTTGTCGTTGGCGCGCGAGTACCCGGTGAGGGTCAGCTCGGTGCCGGGTATCCGCCAGGTCTTCCACTGGCGGAACGGGTGTCCGCGCTCGAGCCGCTCGGGGTGGGCGGGGGTCCGCTCGGGGGGCTGTGCCATCGTGCCGGTGCCTCCGTCGGACCGCCGTGATCGAGATGAGGGACGTGATCGTAGCGGTCGCCGTGGCGGGACGGCCCGTGGTTTTCCGGGCCGGCGTCACGACCCGGACCTGCCGACTCGCCATCGGGGCGGGTGGTCGCCGGTTCCGGCGCTCCCCTGCTCACAGCCAGCCGTGGCGCTGTGCCTGGAGGCCCATCTGGAAGCGGTTCTCGGCGCCCAGGCGGGCCATCAGGATCTGGAGGCGGCGGAAGAACGTGCGGCGGCTGACGCCCAGTTCACGGGCGATGACCTCGTCGCTCGCTCCTCCGGCGAGGAGGCGCAGCAGTCGACGGTCGGCCGGCGACAGGCCGGCCGGGCGGGTGGCGCGGCCGTGCAGGGGCATGGCCGCCTGCCAGGTCTGCTCGAACAGGGCGAGCAGCGCGGAGAGCAGTCCGCACGGCTGTACCACCAGCATCGTGTTGTGCACGTCCGCCTCCCTGATCGACAGGGACACCAGCGCGTACGCCTCGTCGATGATCACCAGCTTGACCGGCACCGACGGTGCCACCTTGGCCTGCTCTCCGGCCTCGATGCACGGTTCGATGGCCGTCTCCAGCTGCCCGGGGACCTCCAGCGACGCCCGGGAGTAGACGACCCGCTGCGTCACGCCGCGGGCGAGGGTCGCCAGCGCGTCGTCGGTGGCGCCGACCAGCGGGAAGTACGGCGGTGAGTCCAGCTGCCGGATCTGCTCGCGGGCGCTGGCCCACGCGTGGCGCATCCTCGGCCCGATGGCGTCGCCCGTCACCACCTCGACCAGGTTGTCGTTGTACGCCGCGAGGCGCTGGCGCCGGAACGACTCGAACGCGCCGCCCACGGTGATGCGCGACTCCTCCAGCTCCGCCGCCCGGTGCCGGGCGAGGATCTCCAGGCCCGCGGCGGGCGGCACCGGCGCGACCACGTCCGCGCCCTCCTCGGCGGCGCTGGCCAGTCCGGCGTCGACCAGCTCGCCGTAGGCCGCGGTGAGCCCGGCGCCGTCCACTCCGGCCGCCTCCCCGATCGCGCCGAGCGGAGCGGGGGCCAGTTCCAGGAGTGCCAGGTACACGCGGACCGCCACCGGATCGATCCCCAGCAGCGTCAAGGCCTCGCCCAGTTTCGTGTTCGCCATGCACCGCATTATCGACGCCCGCGTGAGGGGATTGGCCGATCAGTGCCACTGGCACGGCCGACCCTCTCCTGCCCGCCGTACCGCAGTACCGTCCGGGAGTCGCCGAGTCGCCGAGGTCTCGCGCGGCAGTCGAACCCATCGGGAAGAAGGTGCACGACGTGGCGAAGAGTCGGAAGAACGGCCTCTACTCGGGGATCTCCGAGGAACTGTCCGCCCTGATGAAGACGGGCTGGGCGGACACCGAACGGCACGACGTCCCGCTCGACGAGCAGGCTCCGTACGCGGCCCGCCGGCGCGCCGCACTCTCCGCGCGCTTCCCCGGCGAGCGGCTGGTGATCCCGTCGGGCAACCTCAAGGCCCGCTCGAACGACGACACCTACCCGTTCCGCCCGTACTCCGGCTACGTCCACATGACCGGTGACCAGGCCCGCGACTGCGCGCTCGTCCTCGAACCCCGCGCGGACGGCGGCCACGACGCGTACTGCTACCAGCTGCCGCGGGACGGCCGGGACACGGACGAGTTCTGGCTCGGCTACACCGCCGAGCTGTGGATGGGTCGGCGTGCCTCCCTCGCCGAGTCCGAGCGCCGGCTCGGGCTGGCCTGCCGCGACGTCCGTACGGCGGCGGGCGAACTGGCCGCCGCCTCCGACGTCCCCACCCGGATCGTCCGCGGCGTCGACCCGGTGCTGGAGGCCGCCGTCACCACCGACGCGGACCGCGACGCGGCGCTGGAAGAGGCCCTGGGCGATCTGCGCCTCGTCAAGGACGCGTGGGAGATCGGCGAGATGCGCAAGGCGGTGGACTCCACCGTGCGCGGCTTCACCGACTGCGTGGGCGAGCTGTCCCGGGCGGTCGCGTCCTCCGAGCGGTGGATCGAGGGCACCTTCTTCCGCCGCGCACGGCTGGAGGGCAACTCCGTCGGCTACGGCTCGATCTGCGCCGCGGGCGACCACGCCACGATCATGCACTGGACGGACAACGACGGGCCGGTGCACCGCGGTGAGCTGCTCCTGCTCGACGCCGGCGTGGAGACGCACACCCTGTACACCGCCGACGTCACCCGGACCCTGCCGATCAGCGGCACGTTCACTCCCGTGCAGCGCAAGGTGTACGACGCGGTGTACGGGGCCCAGGAGGCGGGCATGGCCACCGTGAAGCCGGGGGCCGCGTACCGCGAGTTCCACGTGGCGGCGCAGCGGTACCTGGCGGAGCAGCTCGTCGAGTGGGGCTTCATCGAGGGCCCGGCGGAGCGGGCGTACGAGCTCGGTCTGCAGCGCCGCTTCACCATGGCCGGCACCGGCCACATGCTCGGCCTGGACGTGCACGACTGCGCCGAGGCCCGCAACGAGGACTACGTCGACGGCGTGCTGGAGCCGGGCATGGTGCTCACGGTGGAGCCGGGCCTGTACTTCCAGCCGGACGACCTCACGGTGCCGGAGGAGTGGCGCGGCATCGGAGTCCGGATCGAGGACGACCTGCTGGTGACGGCCGACGGCCACGAGAACCTGTCGGCGGGTCTGCCGCGCTCGTCGGACGAGGTCGAGGCGTGGATGGCCCGCGTCGCGGGCTGACGGGAGAAACCGGAGGTTCCGGTGCCGCCTCGGCGGCACCGGGACCAGGCACGTGGGGTCGGGACGGAGCACGCTCGCCCGTTCGGTCGAACCGGCTGCGCACCGCGCGTGTGCCGGTATCCGGCCGGGTAGGGCACGAAGGTGCTGTCCTTGCCCCCGTACACGCCTGACCTGCGAAAGCGCTTCCAGTCCGACGGGTATCTGCCGCTGCCGGGACTGGTGAACGCCGCCGGCGTGACGCGCCTGCGCTCGGAGGTCGCCCGGCTGGAGGGGCTCGCCACCCGGCGGGACCTGACCATGACGTGCATGGGCGACTCGCCCCGTCACATGACCACCGTCGGCGGGCGGGTCATCGCCGCCGAGTCCGAGCTGATCACCCGGCTGTACCGGGATCCGGACCTGGTCGCGCTGGTCGGACGCATCGCCGGCATCGTTGCCGTGCCGGTGCGCGATCCGCTGGAGCGGTACGTCGTCAACATCCTCCACCGCCCCGGCGACACCCACGGCGCCCACACCGACGACTACCCGCTCGCCCTGGTGCTGTTCGCGGAAACGCCCGCCGGCTCCGACGGCGGCGGACTGTTGGAATACGTCCCGAGGGCCGAAGACCTGGACGCGCTGGATTCGTCCGCGGTCCAACTGGCCCGCCACGGCCCCGGCGACGCCTACCTCCTGCGCAGCGACACCACCGCGCACCGCGTCACCCCGCTGCGCCGGCCCGGAACCCGGCGCAGCGTGGTCAACCTCGCCTACACCACCCCCGGGCACCAGCACGCCGTCACCGAATCGGCCGCGCTGCTCTATTGACCGCGGGCCGGCCGCCCGCCCACGGAGCCGTCGCGGATCGCCTGCCGCTCAGGCTCCCCACGGTGGTGTGCGCGCCGCTCGGCGGCAGGCTCTACGACCGGCTGGGGCCGCGGGTTCCGCTCGGCATCGGCACGGGGCTGTGCGTGGGCGCCCTGCTCGGTGCGGCGGCGGCGGTGCTCCTGGCTGCGTGCCTGGCCGTCTTCACCCTGCCCGGGAAGGCTGATCCCGCCGCGGCGGGCCGGGCCCCGGACGAGGACGCGGCGTGAGCGGCGGACGCCCTGCCCGGGTCAGGCGCGGTCGGCGGCCTCCGCCGTCCCCCGCACCGGGTGCTTGCTGAGGATCGAGACGCGGTTGAAGGCGTTGATCGTGATCGCCACCCAGATCACGGCCGAGATCTCGCCGTCGTCGAGCACCTCGCGCGCCTCCGCGTACGCCCGTTCCTGGGCGAGGGCGTCGGAGGGGTGGGTCGTGGCCTCCGCGAGGGCGAGGGCCGCGCGCTCCTGTGCGGTGAAGAGCTCGGTGTCCCGCCAGGCCGCGAGCACGCCGAGGCGCCGGGAGGTCTCCCCGGCGCGCAGGGCGGCGCGGGTGTGGACGTCGAGGCAGAAGGCGCAGCCGTTGAGCTGGGACACCCGGAGGTTGACCAGTTCGACCAGGATCCGGTCCAGGCCCGCCTCGGCCGCTGTCGTGCGGACGGTGTCGGCGGCCTTGACCAGCGCCCGGTACGCGGCGGGGCTCTGCTTGTCGAGGTGGATCCGCCCGGTGGCCCGGGGGGTCTGTGTGGCCCGTTCCGTCTCGATCATCCTGTGCTCCTCGGCCTGTTGTCGTACGTCGTCTTCGCGACTATGATCACCCATAGTTGTTGAAAGCGAAACTACTTTGGCGGGAGAGGGGCCGGGAAATGGATCACACGGAGTCGGAGGTCCAGGCCGGGGTCGAGGTCCTCACCCCCCGGGACGTCCCGCTGGGCGGCCCGCGAGCGATGACCGTACGGCGCACGCTGCCGCAGCGGGCGCGGACCCTCATCGGGGCCTGGTGCTTCGCCGACCACTACGGGCCCGACCGGGTCGCCGACTCCGGCGGAATGGACGTCGCCCCCACCCGCACACCGGACTGCAGACGGTGAGCTGGCTGTTCAGCGGGGAGATCGAGCACCGCGACAGTCTGGGCACCCACGCCTTCGTACGGCCGGGCGAGGTCAACCTCATGACGGGCGGCCACGGCATCAGCCACACGGAGGTGTCCACCCCGGACACGACCGTCCTGCACGGGGTCCAGCTCTGGGTGGCCCTCCCCGGTGAACACCGCCACGCCCCCCGCGACTTCCAGCACCACGCGCCCGAGCGGCTGCGCGTGGACGGCGCGGAACTGCGGGTCTTCCTGGGCGCCCTCGCCGGCGAGACCTCCCCCGTCCGCACCTTCACCCCGCTCCTCGGCGCCGAGATCGTCATCGACGCCGGGGCCACCGTCACCCTCGACGTCGACCCGGGGTTCGAACACGGCCTGCTCGTCGACGAGGGCGACGTCCACTTCGACGGAACCCGCCTGCTCCCCACCCAGCTCGGCTACGCCTCCCCCGGCCGCACGACCCTCACCCTCACCAACACGTCGGACCACCCGGCCCGGACGGTCCTCCTCGGCGGCCCGCCCTTCGAGGAGGAGATCGTGATGTGGTGGAACTTCATCGGCCGCAGCCACCGGGACATCGTCCTGGCCCGGGAGGAGTGGGAGCGCGCCTCCGACCGTTTCGGCGTCGTCGACGGCTACCCCGGCGACCGGCTGCCCGCCCCCGCGCTGCCCAACGCCGTCATCGCGCCCCGCAAGAACCCCGCCCACCGCTGAAACCCGTACCGAAAGGCCCTGCACCATGAGCGACCAGACCACCCAGTCCCCCGTCGTCCGCCGCGTCGACGCCCGTCACCGCTACGAGATCCTCGTCGGCGACGACCGTGCGGGCCTGACCGCCTACCGCGACCAGGACGACCGGCGGGTCTTCTTCCACACCGAGATCGACGACGCCCACGCCGGCCAGGGGCTGGCCGCCGTCCTCGTCGAGCAGGCCCTCACCGACGTCCGCGCCTCGGGCATGCGGATCGTGCCCGTCTGCCCGTACGTGGCCAAGTTCCTGACCAAGCACAAGGAGTTCGACGACATCACGGACCCCGTGACCCCCGAGATCCTCACCTGGCTCGACGGCGTGCTGGGGCGCTGAGCTCCGCGGGGAACAGCACGGCACGTAGAGTGTGGCCGGGCGCGGTGTGATCATGAGGAGTACGTGTGACCGCTGTCAGCCTTGAGCACTCGACCGTCCCCGCCGACACCGGCGAGGTGACCCTTCTGATAGCCCGGCGGGTCGACCCCGGCTACGAAGCCGACTTCGAGCTGTGGGCGAAGGGCATCCTGGAGAGTGCCGCGCGCTTCCCCGGCCACCTGGGTTACGGGCTCTTCCGCTCCTCGGGCGGCGACGCCCCCTGGTTCCTCGTCCACCGCTTCAGGGACGCGGAGGCCTGCCGGGCCTGGCAGGAGTCCCCCGAGCGGGCGGCCTGGTTCGCCGACTGCGAGGGACACCACCACACCGAGATCGCCCGGCGCCACCTGACCGGCATGGAGACCTGGTTCGCGAAACCGGGCTCGACGCGCCCGGCGCCGCCCCGGTGGAAGATGGCGATCAGCGCGACGCTGGCGATCTACCCGATCTCGGTTCTCGGCGGCCTCTTCCTGATGCCGCACCTGACCGCGCTCCCCCTCCTGCTCAACAGCCTGGTCACCGCCGCCGTGTTCAACGTGCTGATGACGTACGTGGCGATGCCGGCCGTGAGCAGACTCCTGCGCGGCTGGCTCACTCCGTAGCACCGGGAGGGACCGGCTGCCAGGCTGTCCGGGCGGACGGCCCACCGTGGTGGGGGTCGTCCGCCCGGACCGCGATCCCGGGTCAGGGCGCCATTTCGTACGCCCCGGCCAGGGCTTCCACGCGGGCCCAGACGCGGGCCGTGCGCTCGGTGTCGACGACCGGACGGCGCACCGCGGCGAGCGCCCACTCCTGCTGGGCCTCGGTGGCGGATTCCTTGCCGTGGAGCTCGACCGCGTGCGCGGAGAAGTCTCGTACGAGGACGCCGAACAACTCGTCGAGCACGTCCTCGTCCAGGTCGGTGAGGCGAGCCTGTTCCAGGATCAGCTGGCCGTGGACGACCAGGGCGAACAGCTGGCCGACCGCCAGGAGGAGGTCGAGGTCGCGGCTCTGCTCCTCGTCGGGGGCGGCGGTCAGGACGAACTCGCACAGGGCGTCGGCCTGTGCGCGGAAACGGCCGACGTTGGGCACGGCCGCGTACGCGTCGTAGGCGGGGCGCCAGTCGTGGAAGCGTACGGAGCCCAGCCCGCGGGCCGGGCCCTGGGCGAAGAGGAAGGCGTCGTCGGCCGCGTCGAGGCGGGTCGGCACGGGGGCGTACTCGGCCGGGGCCAGCAGGTGGTTGCGCATGAACTTGAGGATCAGCGCGAGGTTGACGTGGACCGTGCCCTCCAGCTTCGGCAGGCCGCGGATCTCGACGGCGGCGTTGGCGAAGTAGGTGTCCTTCTCGAAGCCCTTGGCGGCGATGACGTCCCACATCAGGTCGATGACCTTCTCGCCCTCCGTGGTCACCTTCATCTTCGTCATCGGGTTGAAGAGGAGGTAGCGGCGGTCGTCGGGGCCCGCGGAGCGGAAGTAGTCGACGGCCCGGTCGCTGAACAGCTTCATGCCGACGAGCCGGACGTACGCGTCGGTCAACTCCCGACGCACGTGCGGGAAGGCGGTGACCGGGCGGCCGTACAGGATGCGGCCCTGCGCGTGGGTGACGGCCTCGTACATCGCGTGCTCGCAGATGCCGATCGACGCGGTGCAGAGGTTGAACTTGCCGACGTTGACCGTGTTGAGGGCCGCGTCGAAGGCGGCCCGGCCGGTGTGCAGGACGTCTTCGGCGCGGACCGGGTAGTCCACGAGGCGGAACTCGCTCACGTACTTGGAGGAGTCGACGACGTTCTGCACGAGGTGGTAGGCCTCGTGCCGGCTGTCGGCCGCGAAGAAGACGTAGCCGTCGGGCCCTTCGACGTCGGTACGGCGACCGAAGACGGAGACCAGACCGGCGGCGTTGCCGTTGCCGATGTAGTACTTGGAACCGGTGGCGCGGAAGCCGCCGGACCCGTCGGTGGACGGCTCCAGCAGCATGTCGGTGGAGTAGATGTCGGCGCCGTGGGTCTTCTCGGAGAGACCGAAGGCGAACACCTCGCCCTCGGAGAGGAGTTCGGCGGCGCGGCTGCGGGCGGCGGCGTTGTCGCTCTGCCAGACCGGGCCGAGCCCGAGGATGGTGACCTGCCACGCGTACCAGTAGTCCAGGCCGTAGAAGCCGAAGATCTCGTTGAGGGCGGCTATGCGCGCGGTGTCCCACCGCTTGTCCGGCTCCCCGTCACCTGCGGCGGACGCCGGGGTCAGGAAGGTGGCGAAGAGCCCTTCCTTGGCGGAGAAGGCGATGAAGTCCGCCAGCCAGGCGCGGGTGCGGTAGTCCTCGATCAGCTTGCGCTTGCCGCGCTCCTCGAACCAGTCGACGGTGGCGCGCAGCATCCTGCGGGTCTCGGGGTCGAAGTGCGCCGGGTCGTAGGTGCGCGGGTTGAACAGCAGCGGATCGCTCATGGAGGTTCGCCTTTCAGCCAGGGGATGAGGGGTGGGAGAGAAGGAAGGACCGGGGGTGGTCGGGGCGGTCAGGAGGCCGCCAGCCGGTGGAGCGTGGCGAGTACGTCCTCCAGCCAGGCGAGCTGCATCCGCTCGTAGGCGATGCCGCCGCGCAGCACCACGTGCTGGAGCTCGTGTCCGGCGTCGCGCGCAGCGGGGGCCTCCGGGCCCGTGAAGTCCCGCAGCTCGCCCGCGAGATAGCGCGCGAGCCTGTCGCTGTGCGCCTGGTGGTGCCGCTCGACCTCGCGGATCAGGGCGACCGGGTCGTCGAAGGCCGCGCCGCGGATCTTCACGGCGAGTTCGTGCCGGACGCTGTCGGGCTGGATCGGTTCGTGGAGCCAGGCGGAGAGGGCGGCCCGGCCGGCCGGGGCGACGGAGTACACCTTCTTGTCCGGCCTGGCCTGCTGGGGCACCTCTCGGACGTCGAGCCGGCCGTCGGCCTCCATGCGGCCCAGCACGCGGTAGATCTGCTGGTGGGTCGCGGTCCAGAAGTAGCCGATGGACCGTTCGAACCGTCGGGACAGCTCGTAGCCCGAGCCCGGCTGCTCCAGCAGGGAGACGAGGATCGCGTGCTCAAGTGCCATGCCCTCGATCCTTCTATGCAACTCGTTGCATAGACAAGGGCCGCCGCCGCTGTGAGACGCGGCTCACCCGTACGGGTGACGTAGTGTCGGAGTCCTCTGGACCTCGCACGGACGGCTCGTACCTGTGACTGCACCCATCAGCGCCGACCCGGTCGGAAGGCCGCCGATACCCCGGCCGACCGCCGACCGGGGCCCCGACGCGCGTCCGAGCCGTCACACGTCCCCGCTCGGAGTGCTCGATCTGCGCGGAGCCGCCGGTCGGGACGTGTGGCTCTCGTACCCCTACGACGGCGCGGTGGTGGTCTGCGGTCTTCCCGGGAGCGGGAAGAGCACGCTGCTGCGCGCCTGGTCCGGTTCCGCCCCGGTGGTCGATCCCCGCGCCACGCGCACTTCGTTCGAGGCGTGGATGCCGGCGTGGCTCCCCTACGCGCTCTACCGGCCGTGGGCACGGCTGAGGCACATGCGATGGCTGCGGGACGAGCTGCGCCGCGGCGGTCCTCTGCTGATCCACGACTGCGGCAGCAGGAGCTGGATGCGTTGGTGGCTCGCCCGTACCGCTCGCGGGGCCGGACGCCCGCTCCACATGGTGGTCCTGGACGTCGGTCCTCAGGAAGCCCTGTCAGGTCAGCGGGCACGCCGGCGGCTGGCGTCGCGCCGGGTCTTCGCCCGTCACCAGCGGGGTTTGACGAGGCTCTTGAGGCAGGTCGACCGCGGCGGTCTGGCGGGGGTCCCGGGCTTCCACTCCGTGGTGGCGCTCGACCTCGGGCAGCGGGAGCGCGTCACGGAGGTCCGTTTCGCGCCCCCCGCGGACGCCTGAGCGGATACCGTCCTCGCGGTCGGCGCCTTCCTTCATCCGGCCCGTTCGCCGAGACGGGTCAGCAGCCGGTCGAGCCAGGAGACGGCGCGTGCGGCCCAACCGTCGCGCGGGTGCAGCGGCACGACGACCGTCACCCCGCTCTGCACCGGGTCACGGACCTCCACCACGAACGGGTCCTCGGCGCGCAGCCTCAAGTAGGCGCTGCGGCCCGCGGCGGGCCAGTCCATGACCGCGCCGTCCGGCAGGGCGCCGTCTTCCTCGGCGCAGGCGCGTGCGGCGAGGAACGCCCTGAGGTCCGCGAGGTCGGCGTCGGTGAGGTGCACCGGCACGCGCGCGCCGACGAAGCCGGTCTCGATGACGATCTCGGCGTCGTACCGACCCTCGTGGCGTCCGCCGCCCGCCGCGCCCTCCAGTTCCACCGTTATGCTCCGCGCCCGGTCCGCGAACCTGACGATGTCGGCGTCTCCCACCTGATCTCCTCCTCGGCATCCGCCGCGGCCCGGCCGGCCGCGCACGGTCACTGCGGGCCCCGTCGCGCACTGGCGGCCCGGCAGCGGCATCCTGCCAGGCCCTCAGGTCAGGACGGGGAGCGCGGCCGGTCCGCGGACGAGGCGGGTGCGCCGCCACTCCAGTCGCTCGGGCGGTACGGCGAGGCGGATTCCGGGGAATCGGGTCAGCACGGCTCGCAGGGCGATCTCCAGCTCCGCCATGGCCAAGGGGGCGCCGACACAGCGGTGGACACCGTGACCGAACGCGAGATGACCGGCGGCGTCCCGGTCCAGGTCGAGGTGGTCCGGCGCCGGGAAGCGGGCCGGGTCCCGATTGGCCGCCCCCAACGCGACCAGGACCGGGACACCGGCCGGGATCCCGGTGCCGCCGAGCGTGACGGCTTGCGTGGTGAACCGGAAGGTGGCCGTGCTGACGGCCGAGTCGAAGCGCAGCAGTTCGGGCAGTGCGGCACGGACCTCGCCCGGTTCTTCCCGGAGACGATCCAGCGCGGCCGGGTGCAGGAGCAGCGCCAGGAGGGCGTTGCCGAGGGCGTTGGTGGTGCTCTCGTGTCCGGCCACGAGCAGCAGCACGGCCAGGGAGACCAGTTCCTCCTCGCTCAGCCGGTCTTCGCCGTCCCGCGCCGAGACGAGCCGGTCCAGGAGCGAGTCGCCGGGGGCCAGGCGCTTGGCGGCGATGAGGTCCGTCATGTAGCCCGCCAGCGCGTGCGAGGCCGCGTCGACGGTGTCGGGCTCCCCCGCCGCGAACAGCTCCGCGGACCAGCGCCGGACCGCGGGCCGGTCCGCCTGCGGCACTCCGAGCAGTTGGCAGATCACGATCACGGGCAGCGGCACCGCCAGGCGGGCCACGAAGTCGAGCGGCTCGCCGACGGGCCACCGGTCCAGGAGCTCGTCGGTGACCCGGGTGATGAAAGGACGCAGCTCGTCGACGGCCCCGGGCGTGAACGCCTTGGTCACCAGCTTCCGCAGCCGGGTGTGTCCGGGCGGGTCGGCGGCCAGCATGCTGCGGGCCACCGCCGGGTGCAGGCGTCGCCGCGACTCCTTGCCCGCGAAGAAGGCGCCCGTGTCCTTCGAGAGACGGGCGTCACCGAGGGCTTCGCGGGCTTCCGCGTAGCCGGTGACCAGGTGGTCGACGCGGCCTCCGGAACCGGCGGGCACGGCCCGCACCGGGCATGCGGAGCGCGTGGCCGCGTAGACCGCATAGGGGTCCCGGAGGGTACGGGGATCCCGAGCCGGCTCGGCCGTGCCCTCGGCACGAATTCCCCGACGCCGCTCTTCTCGCCGATCCGTCCCCACGCCGACGCCCCCTCCGTACGACCCCGCCTGCCTCCTCACAAATTAGCCGGTCGGCGCACTGTTCCCCCGATTCCCCCCTGCTCGTTCCCGGCCCCGGGAGCTGTGAGTTCACCGAGAGCCCGAGGGGCGCCGTGGGTCGACGGCGTCAGGAGCCGGGCCTTGTGCGCCCTATGAGGGTGTACGGGCCCTTCGCGTTGGCCTGGCGTTACCAGGGAACTCCCAGGAAGCTCCCAGACCCCGCAAAGCGTGGGCGGCCAGGATGCCGTCCCATGAAGGTGCTCCCACGGCGGCGCAGGGCCGTCCTGATCAATTCGGTGCTCGGAGTGGCGGTCCTCGCGGGCGCCGCCGGCGCGTACGCGGCGGTGGCCGGTGAGGGCGGGGGGCCGGTACGGGACTCCGCGCGGACCGTCGTCGTCACCAAGGGCACCGTCCTCGCGACCGTCTCCGGCTCGGGGTCGCTGAGCTCACCCAGCGATGCCGGGGTGAACTTCACCACCGGCGGGCGGCTCACCGAGGTCCACGTCAAGGCGGGGGACAAGGTCACCAAGGGCCAACTGCTCGGGAAGGTGGACGCGACCGCCGCGACCGAGACGCTCGACCAGGCCCAGGCGTCGCTGACGGCTGCACGGGCCAACCTCACCAAGGCCGAGGCCGGGCAGGTGACCTCCGGGTCGGGCGGCTCGAACGCCACGTCGCGGGTCGGTTCCGCGTCCACTCCGGCGCCCGCTCCCACACCGACCGTGGACCCGGCGCAGGTCGCCCAGGCCCGCGCCCAGCTCACCCAGGCCCAGAACGCCGTGGACGCCGCACAACGTGCCGTCGACGGAACGGTGCTCAAGGCTCCCGTCGACGGGACGGTCGCCTCCGTCTCGGCGAAGGTGGGCGACACGGTCTCCGGTACGGGGGGTGGCAACAGCGGCTCCGGTGGGTCAGGCGGGTCGGGTGGGTCCGGTGGGTCCGGCGGCTCCGGTGGGTCCGGTGGGAACTCCGCTTCCGGCAGTGCTGCCTCCGCCCTCTCCGGTTTCGTGGTGCTCACCAACCCGTCCGGCATGCAGGTGACGGCGGGCTTCTCGGAGGCCGACGCGCTGAAGCTGAAGCCCGGCCAGGCCGCGACGGTCACGCTCAACGCGATGTCCGGGAAGACGCTCAACGCGCAGGTACTGTCCGTCGGTTCGCTGCCCGTGAGCAGCGGTTCCTCCTCCGGTGGCGGCAACTCGGGAGGTGGGAGCGCCGTGCAGTACCCGGCCACGCTGGCCATCACGAGCGCCACCGACGACCTGCGCAGCGGCCTGAGCGCCGGCATCCAGGTCGTCGTCGGCGAGGCCTCCGGCGCCCTGTCGGTACCCGCCGCAGCCGTGTCCGGGACCGGGGAGAACCGCAGCGTCACCGTCGTCAAGGCGGACGGCACCACCGTGCGCACGCCGGTCACGATCGGCCTCGAAGGCGACAGCGCCGACCAGGTCGTCAGCGGGCTGAACGAGGGTGACCGGGTGCAGTTGGCCCCGGTGTCCTCGGCCGGCAACGGAGGCTTCCCGAGCGGGGCCTTCCCCGGAGCCGGGTCCACGGGCACCCGCAGCCGCGGCGGCGGTGCCGGCGCCGGTGGCTTCCGTACCGGCGGGGGCGGGGGTGGCCGAGGATGACGCCGCAGACCGGCGGCCCGCGCGGCGCCGTACCGCCCGTGATCGAGGTCCGCGCACTGCTCAAGACGTACGGGCACGGCGAAGCCGCGGTCCGCGCGCTCGGCGGTCCGTACGACATCGCTTCGGGCCGCCAACGTGGTGTCGAACTCGTCGTGGAGCAAGGGGACTTCGTCGCGGTCATGGGCAGCTCGGGTTCGGGCAAGTCGACCCTGATGAACATCCTGGGCTGCCTGGACGTTCCCACGTCGGGCCGGTACCTGCTCGACGGGATCGACGTGGGCGGCCTGGACGAGCGTCGGCTCTCGCTGGTCCGCAACCGCAAGATCGGCTTCGTCTTCCAGTCGTTCAACCTGGTGCCCCGCACCACCGCGCTCGCCCAGGTGGAGCTGCCGCTGGCCTACGCCGGTGTGAAGGCCGCCGAACGGCGGCGGCGCGCGGAGGCCGCGCTCACCCTGGTGGGACTGGCCGACCGCATGGACCACCGTCCCAACGAGCTCTCCGGCGGACAGCAGCAGCGCGTGGCCGTCGCCCGCGCCCTGGTCACCGCGCCGGCGATGCTGCTCGCCGACGAGCCCACCGGAAATCTGGACAGCCACAGCACCGAGGAGGTCCTGACCATCGTGGACCGGCTCAACGCATCGGGCCGTACCGTCGTCCTGATCACCCACGAGGACGAGGTGGCCCGGCACGCCAAACGGGTCCTGCGCCTGGTCGACGGCCAGATCGTCGAGGACGTCCGGCAGGCCCCCGTCGTCGGGCCCCCGCCCGCCATGCGCGGGCGACACCCGGTGGCCGGAGGCCTGCGGTGAACCCGTTCCAGACGCTGCGCTTCGCCCTCGGCGGTCTCGCGGCGAACAAGGTGCGCTCCGCGCTGACGATGCTCGGTGTGCTGATCGGCGTCGCGGCGGTGATCCTGCTGCTCGCCGTCGGCAACGGCTCCTCCCAGGCGGTGCGGGCCTCCATCGAGAAGCTCGGCACCAACGCCCTCACCGTCTCCCCCGGCGGCGGATCCGGCGGCCGGCGCGCCGGCTCCGGGTCGGCGGGCACGGCGAAACCGCTGACCGTCGAGGACGCGCGGGCACTGGCCGATGCCTCGGCGGCCCCGCACATCGAGGCGGTGGCGCCCGAGGTCACCACCTCCCAGACGGCCCTCTACGAGGGCACCTCGCACACGGTCGGCCAGGTGGTGGGCACGTACCCGGCGTACTTCAAGGCCTCCAACAGCAAGGTTTCCAAGGGCGACTACTTCAGCGGCGACGACGTACTGGCGTCCCGGAAGGTCGCCGTCATCGGCTCGACGACCGCCACCGAGCTGTTCGGGACGTCGGACCCGGTCGGCAGGAAGCTGGTGCTCGGCGGCACGCCGTTCACCGTGGTCGGGGTGCTGGCCACCAAGGGCGGTACGGGATTCCAGGACCCGGACGACGTGGTGGTCGCGCCGCTGCCCACCGTGCAGAACGCGTTCACCGGCTTCGGTTCGGTCGGGCAGATCCTCGTGGAGGCGAAGTCCGCCGACGTGACGGCGGGTGCGCAGAGCGAGATCACCACCGTCCTGATGGCACGGCACGGCATCAAGGACCCGAACGCCCTCGATTTCCGGGTGGCGAGCCAGGCGTCCCTGCTGACCACCCAGGCATCGACGAACGAGACGTTCACCGTGCTGCTGGGGGCGGTCGCCGCGATCTCGCTGCTGGTCGGAGGGATCGGGATCACCAACATCATGCTGGTCACGGTGACCGAGCGCACCCGTGAGATCGGCATCCGCAAGGCGATCGGGGCGCCGCGGGGCGTCATCCTCGGCCAGTTCCTCGCCGAGTCGACCCTGCTCTCGCTGATCGGCGGCGGGCTCGGGGTCGCGGCCGGGCTGATCGGCTCGCACTTCACCATCGTCGGCATCAAGCCGGTCGTCATACCGGAGTCGGTCGTCGGCGCCTTCGCCATCGCCGTGGCGATCGGGCTGTTCTTCGGCGGCTACCCCGCCAACCGGGCCGCGAGCCTGCGGCCCATCGAAGCGCTGCGACACGAGTGATCAACATACGTGTGGGGACAGGGAGAAGCTGACATGACACGACGCCGCACCGGACCGGAGAAGGAGCCGCCCGAGGTGACCGGGGAGCCGTTGACGCCTTTCGCCGAGGTGTTCGAGGACCTGGCGGAGGCGGACCGCTCCGGACGAGCACCGGGGCCCGCGCAGGATCCCGAGGAGATCCTGTCCGAGCCCCCGGACACCCGGGACGTCTCGGCGGAACTCGCCGCCCCGCCCCGGCCGAGACTGCCCTGGCTGACCCTGCTGCTGTCCGGCGGGGTGATCGCCGGGCTCGCCTTCACCGGGGGCGTCCTGGTCGAGAAGGGCCACTTGCGGGGGTCGGGTGGATCCGGCTCCGGAGTCGCGGCCTCGGGCCGCGGCCCCGGGGCGGGCGGGCAGGGGCGTACGGGCTTCGGCCAGGGCGGCACCGGGGCCGGCGGGCAGCGGCAGGGAGCCGGCGGGCAGGGCGAAGGCTCGACGGGCCAGGGCCAGGGATCCGGCGGACAAGGGCGGACCGGGAACGGGCAGAGCGGCCCGAGGCAGGGCTTCGGCGGCGCGAACGGAGGCCTGGGCGCCGGGGGCGGGCTGACCACCGGTACGGTGAAGCTCGTCGACGGCGCGACCCTCTACGTCACGGACGCCCAGGGCAACGTCGTCAAGGTCACCACCGACACCAACACCCAGGTCACCGAGTCGCGAAGCGGCAAGGTGTCCGACCTGCAGCCGGGGCAGACCGTGACCGTGCGCGGCAGTCGGAGCCCCTCCGGCGACGTCGCAGCGACGGCCGTCGCCCAGGGTGGTGGCGGCGGGTTCGGCGGGAGCCGGGGCTGACCAGGAGAGGAAGGACCCCATGGAGAGGGCAGCGGCCACGGCCACGCCCGAGGCGAGCCTGCTCGTCGTCGACGACGAACCGAACATCCGGGAGCTGCTGTCCGCTTCGCTCCGTTTCGTCGGTTTCAAGGTCGCTTCGGCGGCGAACGGTGCCGAAGCGCTGGCGGCCGTCGCCGAGGAGCGGCCGGACCTGGTGGTCCTCGACGTGATGCTGCCGGACATGAGCGGCTTCGACGTCATCCGGCATCTGCGCGAGGTGGCGGGCACCGGTCCTGAGGCCGATCACCTGCCGGTTCTCTTCCTCACCGCGAAGGACGGCGTCGACGACAAGATCGGCGGGCTCACGGCAGGGGGCGACGACTACGTCACCAAACCGTTCAGCCTGGAGGAGCTGATCGCCAGGATCCGCGCGATCCTGCGGCGCACCGGCAGTCCGACGGGCGAGGGGCGCCTGATCGCGGGTGACCTCGAACTGGACCCCGTGGGGCACCAGGTGTTGCGGGGCGGGCGGCCCGTTTCCCTGTCCCCCACCGAGTTCAAACTGCTCGCGTACCTGATGACCCATGCCGACCGGGTGGTCTCCAAGGCGCAGATCCTCGAACACGTGTGGGCGTACGACTTCGGCGGCGACCTCAGCATCGTCGAGTCGTACATCTCCTACGTCCGCCGCAAGGTGGACCCGGGTTCGGGCGGGTCGGCCAAGCTCATCCACACCGTGCGCGGCATCGGGTACGTCCTGCGCCGCCCGCAGGGCTGACCCGCCGATGCGGGTTCCCGGACCACGCGGAGGCGTCGGCGAACGCACGAGCGACCTGCCCGGAGGCCGACGGCCGGGACGGATGCGGCCGTCGGCGAAGGGGCTCACCCGCCGCTTCGCCGGCCTGACCCTGCGGGCACGGCTCGTCGTGCTCTCGATGGCACTGGTCGCGCTCGGGCTGACCGTCAGCGACACCCTGGTACTCGGCTCGGTGCGGGCTCAGCTGGTGGAGAGGGTGGACCAGCGGCTGGAGGGGTTCGGGAACGCGATGGCGTACCGGGTCCGGAACGAGGGCATCCCGCAACCGCACACCGGGAGGGCGGGCGGCGGGCGGCCCTGGCTGCCCAGCCAGTACGTGATGGCGTTCGTCAGTGCCGACGGCACGGTGTCGGACCCGTACCGCCAGCCCGTCGCGGCCGGGGACCCGGGCCCGTCGTGGCCGCGGATGGACGGGGCCCGGCTGCGGGAGCGGCTGGGGCGGCCGTTCGAGGTCCCGAGCGATCACGGTGGCGGCAGCTGGTGGGTTCTGATCGTGCCGGTCGACGGCGAGGACCCGGCGCTGCCGACCGGTGTCGCGGTCGCGGCCCCGCTGGACGACGTGTCCTCCACCGTGGACCACCTGGCCACCGCCTTCGAACTGATCGGCGTCGGGGTGTCGCTGCTGCTCGCCGCGGCCGGATGGTTCGCCGTACGGGCGGGGCTGCGGCCGCTGCGCCGGATCGAGGAGACCGCCGCGGAGATCTCCGCCGGGCGACCGCTGTCCCACCGCATGCCGGACGCCTCGGCACGCACCGAGACGGGAAGGCTGAGTCTTGCCCTCAACGGCATGCTCGCGCAGATCGAATCGGCGTTCGCGGCCCGCGCCGCGTCGGAGGAGCAGATGCGGCGCTTCGTCGCCGATGCCAGTCACGAGCTGCGTACCCCGCTGGCCGGCATCCGCGGCTTCGCCGAGCTGTACCGGATGGGAGCCCTCCCCGACGAGGCGGACGTCAAACGGACCATGGCCCGCATCGAGAACGAGGCGGTACGGCTCGGCGGGCTGGTGGAGGATCTGCTCACGCTGGTGCGCATGGACGAGCAGCGCCCGCTGGAGATGGCGCCGATGGACCTGCGCACCCTCGCGGTGGACGCCCTGCACGACATCCGGGCTCTCGACCCGAACCGCGAGGTGTCGCTGAGCGGACCCGGCGGTGTCGGGCCGCCCGGCCCGGCGCCGGTGTACGGCGACGAGGCGCGACTGCGTCAGGTGGTCGCCAACCTGGTCGGCAACGCGGTCGCCCACACGCCCGCGGGTTCGCCGGTGCGCGTCGGGGTGGGGAGCGCGGGAGGCCATGAGGTGATCGAGGTGGCCGACTCGGGGCCGGGTCTCACGGCGGAGCAGGCGGTCCGGGTCTTCGAGCGGTTCTACCGGGTGGACGCCTCGCGGAGCCGGCAGACGGGCGGTGGGGCCGGGCTCGGGCTGGCGATCGCCTCAGCCCTCGTCACCGCACACGGGGGCGACTTGGAACTGGAGACGACGCCGGGAGCCGGAGCCGTGTTCCGGGTCCGTCTGCGGTCCGCCGGGCACTGAGCGCGAAGCCCGCGGCCGCACCCACTTCCGCGGGACGGCTCACGCTTCCTCGGTCACGGCCTCGCCCGGGCGCAGGGCCGCCCTTCTCCTGCGGTACACCACCACCCCGCACGCCACGAGGAGGAGGACGACCACGGCGGACACCCCGAAGGCCGTCCGCTCGGCGAAGAGCCGTCCCAGCACTTCGAGCACGCCGAGCCCCGCGGTCGCGTAGATCAGCGCCCAGGCCGCTCCGCCGACGAACAGGGCGGGGAGGTAGCGCGGCAGCGGCAGGCGCATGCTGCCCGCGAGGAAATTGGCGGCGGTCTGGAAACCGACGGTCAGGAAGGAGACGGCCACCACGGGCGCGCCCCACCGCTGGATCGCCCGCTCGGCACGCTGGAACTTCGCCGACGAAATCCGCTCGGCGAACCTGCTGCGGCGGGCACCGGCGCCGGCGAGCCACCCGACGGCGAACGTCCCTCCGGCACGGAGCAGGACGATGGCGTACAGGGCGCCGGCCGTGAGCGCGATCTTATCCACGACACCTCATCCCGGGCTCGGGGCCGGAAGCCGGGAGGCCGGTCCGCCCGCACGGGCGTCCCGCCCCGGCGAGCGCGCGGCACGCACGAGCCCGGTCACCGTCTCTCACCTGCATCCTGCCTCTGCCTGTTTCGTCCCACGGGTCGCCGCCTACGGCACCGGACCCCCGAACCTGCGCGCCTGCATGCACGCCAGGCAAGGCAAGCCTAACCGAACGGACATACGGGGTACAGGGCGCCCGTCCGCCGGGAGCCCGAGCGCGCCGTCGTCGAGCAGCTCCTCGAGCGGTTCGGCCGCGGCCGCCACCGCGTCCGGAGCGTCGAGCGGGTTCGGCATGGGCGTCCGGGCCCTCCGTACGGTGCTGGGCTTCGACCCCGGTGTGCCGGCGGAGCGGCGCCCAACCTCCCTCACATCAGGACCCGTTGCCCGCTGTCGGGCCCCGTGAGAGGATCAAGGTTCCATGGTCCGACTCCTTTCGGGTACCCCTTGACGCACACGACAGAGACGACAGAAGCCCACATCGAGGATGCGGACAACATCCTGGTCGCGCCCTCGACGTCGCATGGCGATGCAACGATCCGGGACTTCTTCGGGTCGACGATCACGCCGGAGGACCTCGCTTCCGGTTCGTCCGACCTCACGCAGAAGACCGTCTACCTGTGCGGCGACCTTTCGGCGATCGACCGACGCCGACTGGACCCGGCCGCGCGGGTGTTCGTCGTCCGGGAGTTGTCACACGGACACCACGAGGACGTCGACGGGGCGTGGACCCCCGTCGACCTCGGACGGGTTCCCCTCCGCGTGGGCGGCGTCGGCGTGTACTACCCCCGCTTCTTCGGGCTCGGCGACGATCATTTCGGACGGATCCGCGCGGAGCACGAATTCCAGTCCCTGACGGAGTCCACGAAGCCCGGTACGGCCCACCGCAGCGGGATCTATCTGACGCCGGTGACACGGGACGGCGACGAACTGCATTTCCGGCTGCTCCGGTGCTCCACGAACCTCTCGGGGCCGACCGAGGACTTCCGTCCGACCGACACGGACATCGTCGGGGCCCTGAACCGCGAGGCCGCCGCCGTCTTCCGGAACCAGGCACCGCTCAATCACGTCCTCGCCCAGATCTACCACAACACGCCTGCCACGGCGGAGCGCAGGCAATCCAAGGCCAAGATCTCGGCCCACGCCGACAAGACCAAGGACATGCCCGTCAACGGCATCATGGCCTTCTGCACCTTCTACGACCGGCTCGACAAGCTCCGGCCCCTGGACGAAGACCCCTTCGATCACGGCGTGAAGGGTGTCAGCGGGCTGACCAGACTCCACTTCCGTCTCAAGGAGTCGGCGGGCGAACACGACGAGGTCGCGTTCCCTCCGCAGTTCACCGTGACGCTCCACCCCGGCTCCGTCTTCTTCGTGCCGCTGTCGACGAACCGGCTCTACACGCACGAGATCCGGCCCTCGTCGCTGGACGCAGAGTTGCTGCCGACGCGCCTGGGATACGTGGTGCGCTGTTCGAGCGCCGAGGCCGTTCACAAGGACGGCCACACGTTCCTCAAGGCGGCCGGTGATCCGGTGAGACTGGGGCCGCCCACATCGGCCGGCATGGACGAGCTGCGCAGGCTGTACGCCGAGGAGAACAGGTCCTCGTCCTTCGTCGACTACGGCGAGGAGTTCCTCTTCAGCATGAACACGGGAGACTACGTTGCCCCACGGGTCCACGATCTCGGCTGAGATCATCTGGTGCGATGTGCCCGCCGAGGAGAACCTCTTCGAGGAGCTGTCCGCGTCGACTCGTTGGGAAGACGTGGGAAAGGGCCGGCGGGGTGCCGTACTCACCAGGGTCGACGAGGCGGGTGGTGTGCCCCTCGTACGCACGACCAGTCGATACGCCGGCCCGGCCCAGCGTTTCCGGGCGGTGCACGAACGACTGGCGCGCCAGGTTCAGGAACGTGCGGCGCTTCCGGTCGGTTTCAACAACGCTCTCGTCGAGAGCTACACGAACGCCTACAGGACCATGGGCGGCCATTGCGACCAGGCGCTTGATCTGGCCGACGATTCGTTCATCGCCGTCTTCTCCTGCTATCGGAATCCCGAAGCGGGCCCGCGGAGGAAACTTATCTTCGAATCGAAGGAGACCGGTGGCGAGAGGTTCGAGATCCCCCTCGCCCACCACGGCATCGTCGCGTTCTCCATCGCATCGAATCGGCGGCTCAGGCACAAGATCGTCCTGGACGAGCCCACCGGGACGCCGGACAACCCATGGCTGGGTGTGACGTTTCGAACGTCGAAGACCCTCGTGCGGTTTCACGAGGGACACGCGTACCTCCCCCAGGGTCCGCGCCTCGCGGCGGCCGACGACGAGCAGGCGAAGGAGTTCTACCGACTGCGGCGCCTCGAGAACACCGAAACCGACTTCAGCTACCCCCCGCTGACGTACACCATCAGCGAGAGCGATCTGATGCCGCCGGTCTGACCGCCGCGGGGCGGCGCAGTCCGCCGTAGGCGGCCATGATGATCTCCATGCCGCGGTCGTCCTCCTGCCGGTCCCGGTCGATCATCTGGTTCATCACGTACGCCACCGTCATGCGCGCATCGGGGTCGCTCGCGACCAGCGAACCGCCCCAGCCGCCCCACCCGAAGGTGTTGCCGAACCTGCCGAAGCCCGCCGTCCAGGACATCTGCGTCCCCAGGATGCGGTCCTCACCCCTGAACAGCACCTGCCACGCGGGTTCGCAGCCCTGGGGGGACAGCAGCCGCACGCCGCCGGCGGTCCCCCGGTTCGCCAGTACCGAGTGGACGAGGGCGACGGAGCGGGCGTTGCCGAAGCCGTTCACGGCAGGGACGTGCGCGCGGCGCCAGGCCGGCGAGTTGACGTCCTTGACCCGGATCGCGGCGCCGACGATCTCCCGGCGCACCCCGTCCGGTCCGGGCGGTGGGCCGGCGGCGTACTCGTCGCCCAGCGACGGCGGTGCGATGAGCGGGGCGACGCGGTGGTCGTGCTCGGCGGCGAGCCCGATGTGGAAGTCGGCGCCCAGCGGCTTGGCCACCTCCTCCGCGAAGAACTCGCCGAGGCTGCGTCCGGTGACGCGGCGGACGATCTCACCGACGAGGAACCCGAAGGTGAGCGCGTGATAGCCGGCGGCCGTCCCAGGTTCCCATTCGGCTGCCTGGGCGGCCAACCCCGCAGTGACGTTCTCCCAGTCGTAGAGGTCCTCGACCACGGTCGGCCCGGGCAGCTGCGGAAGCCCCGCCGTATGGGACAGCACATGCCGTACCAGCACGTGCTCCTTGCCGGCCGCGGCGAACTCGGGCCAGTAGGCGGCGACCGGGGCGGACAGGTCGAGCAGACCCCGGTCGGCCAGGATGAGCGCGCAGAGGGCGGTCATGTTCTTGGTCGTCGAGTTCACCCCGGTGAGGGTGTCGCGCTCCCAACCGGTGGACCGGTCCGCATCGGCGTACCCGCCCCAGATGTCGACCACCGGCTCGCCATCGAGGTACACGGCGACCGAAGCGCCGACGTCATGTTCATCGAGCGAAGCCGCAAGGGCTTCGCGTACTGCCACGAACCGCGGCTCGCACACTCCGCTGACATCAATCATGGGTGAAAGCCTCCGGCGGTTCCGGGGCCTCCCGCCCGACAATTCGCACACCGGTTTTGTCGGGCGGGCATGCACGAAGGAAGGACGGAATCACGTGTTGGAGCGGCTGAATCAGGCGCTGGACCACCTGGAGACCTGCCTCGATCGGGAGGTCGACGTGGCCGAGGTGGCCCGGATCGCCGCCGTGTCGGAGTACCACTTCCGGCGGCTGTTCTCCGCGCTCGCCGGCATGCCGCTCCCCGTCTACGTGCGGCGCCGCCGGATGACGCTCGCCGGGGCCGACGTGCTGGCCGGGCAGCCGACGCTGCTCGATGTCGCGACGCGGTACGGGTACGGCTCGGGCGAGGCGTTCGCCCGGGCCTTCCGGTCGGTGCACGGCATCGGGCCCGGCGAGGCCCGGCGCACGGGCGCCGTGCTCACGGCGCAGCCGCGCATGTCCTTCCGCGTCGTCGTCGAGGGAAGCACGGCCATGCGGTACCGGATCGTGGAGAAGGAGTCGTTCCGGTTCCTCGGCAGGAAGGCCCGGGTGCCGCTCGCGCACGAGGGGGTCAACGCGGCCGCCGCGGCGCACGTGGAGAGCCTGGACGAGCAGGCGATCGTACGGATGAAGGAGCTGTCCCGCGGCCCGGAGCCGGAGGGGATCCTGTCGGCGGCCGTGTACCTGACCGACAGTCGGGAGGAGGGCGCCGAGGCGGACTACTGGGTCGGCGTGGCGACCGGTCCCGGGACGGCCGCCGAGGGACTCGACGCCCTCGACGTGTCGGCCGGCACCTGGGCGGTCTTCGACAACCACGGCCCCTATCCGACCGCGCTCCAGGAACTGTGGCGGGACGTGTTCACGCAGTGGTTCCCCTCCAACCCGTACACGAGCCGGCCGGGTCCGGAGCTCTTGCGGACCCGGCCGGTGGAGGTCGGCGCGGACACCCGCTCCCAACTGTGGATCCCGGTCGAGCGGGCCGGCCGCCGAGGTTCGGGGCCGGTGCGAACCCACACCAGCGCGAACGAAACCCCGAGCGGCTGAGGAAGGCATCACATTTCAAGGGGCAAAAGTGAGACAAGGCAAAGACGTTACCCGTTCGTTACATTAGCGAGAGCGGGGTGCATATGTCGGCATTTTTCATGGTTACCCGGCCTCATCTCCCGCGCTTCGCCACCCCCGCCAGGGCAGCTGCACCTATCACGATGCGACCCTGCCGCGTAACCCCTTGGGGCCATGCATTTCCCTCCCGAGCTGGGTAGCTTCGGCCTGCATGACTGCTCATGCAGAACTGTCCCATTACAGGAAGAACCCCCCGACCAGCACACCCACCACGCCCACCACCGCCACCGCCACCGCCACCCACATCGACCGCCCTCGACCGGATGACGGCCCACTCCTGTGGCGCCTGGCGCGCGACTCCGGGGCTCTGGACCTCAACTCGTCCTACAGCTATCTCCTCTGGTGCCGTGACTTCGCCGGCACTTCGGCCGTCGCCCGTGACCCGTCCGGGCAGGTCGTCGGATTCGTCAGCGGATACGTACGGCCCGAGAGCCCCGGGACCCTGTTCGTCTGGCAGATCGCCGTCGACGAATCCGTCCGCGGCCTGGGGATCGCCAGCGCCTTGCTCGACGGCCTCTCCATCCGTGTGGCGGCCGAACACGGTCTGAAGTCCCTGGAGACCACCATCTCTCCCGGAAACCTCGCGTCGGAGCGACTCTTCACCTCGTACGCCGGCCGGCACGGCGCCACGGTCACACGTGAAGTGCTCTTCGCGACCGAGGAGTTCCCCGACGGCGGGCACGCCCCGGAGGTCCTGCACCGGATCGCGCCGCTCGACTTCCGACCCCGCGCCCCGTACACCCCCACCCCCACCCCCACTGGAGAACTGTCTTGACCATCACCGAGCCGGCCCTGTCCGTCTTCGAGACCGTGGAGTCCGAGGTCCGCAGCTACTGCCGGGCCTGGCCCGTCGTCTTCGAACGCGCCACGGGCAGCCGGCTGTACGACGAACACGGGCGCGGCTACCTGGACTTCTTCGCGGGCGCCGGGTCCTTGAACTACGGCCACAACAACCCCGTCCTCAAGCGGGCCCTGCTCGACTACCTGGAGCGGGACGGCATCACGCACGGGCTCGACATGTCGACGACCGCCAAGAGGGCCTTCCTGGAGACGTTCCGGTCCCACGTCCTCGAACCCCGCGCGCTGCCCTACAAGGTGATGTTCCCGGGACCGACCGGCACCAACGCCGTCGAAGCGGCACTGAAGCTCGCGCGCAAGGCCAAGGGCCGCGAGGCGGTCGTCGCCTTCACCAACGCCTTCCACGGCATGTCGCTCGGCTCCCTCGCCGTCACGGGCAACGCCTTCAAACGGGCCGGCGCCGGCATCCCCCTGGTGCACGGCACCCCGATGCCCTTCGACAACTACCTCGGCGGCAGGACTCCCGACTTCCTCTGGTTCGAGCGCCTGCTGGAGGACCAGGGCTCCGGCCTCAACCACCCGGCGGCGGTCATCGTCGAGACGATCCAGGGCGAGGGCGGGATCAACGTGGCGCGCGCGGAATGGCTCCGCGCCCTCGCCGACCTGTGCCGGCGCCGCGACATGCTGCTGATCGTCGACGACATCCAGATGGGCTGCGGCCGAACCGGCGAGTTCTTCTCCTTCGAAGAGGCTGGCGTCACGCCCGACATCGTCACGCTGTCCAAGTCGATCAGCGGATACGGACTGCCCATGTCCCTGTGCCTGTTCAAGCCCGAACTGGACCTGTGGGAGCCGGGCGAGCACAACGGCACCTTCCGCGGCAACAACCCGGCCTTCGTCACCGCGACCGCGGCCCTGGAGACGTACTGGGGCGACGGCGTCCTGCGCGAGCGGACCCTCATCCTGGGCAGGCGCGTCGAGAGCGTGCTGCGCGAGCTGTGCGACGAACACGCCGGGCTGGGCGCGACGTACCGGGGCCGTGGACTGGTCTGGGGCATCGAGTTCACCGACAAGGCGCGTGCCGCGGACGTGTGCGCCAGGGCCTTCGAGCAGGGGCTCCTCCTGGAGACCTCGGGCCCGGAGGGCGAGGTCGTGAAGCTGCTCCCGCCGCTCACCGTCACCGGCGACGAACTCGAGGAGGGCCTCGCCATCCTGGCCCGCTCCATCCGCGCGACCGCCTGACCGGCACACCACCAGACACCACGAAGGGCACCACCATGATCGTCCGATCGTTCCGGGACATCGAGGGAACCGAACGCCACGTCAAGGCGGCGTCCGGCACCTGGGAGAGCAAGCGCATCGTCCTGGCCAGGGAACGCGTCGGATTCTCCCTGCACGAGACCGTCCTGTACGCCGGCACCGAGACGTCCATGTGGTACGCGAACCACGTGGAGGCCGTGGTGTGCACGGAGGGCGAGGCCGAACTCACGGACGAGGAGACGGGCCGGACGTACACGATCACGCCGGGAACCATGTACCTCCTGGACGGTCACGAGCGGCACACCCTGCGCGTGCAGCGGGACTTCCGCTGCCTGTGCGTCTTCAACCCGCCCGTGACCGGCCGGGAGGACCACGACGAGAACGGCGTGTACCCCCTGCTCACCGAGTCCGACCACGGCTGCTGACGTACCCGATCGCACTGAGAGGAGAGGCAGGCACCACCATGGCCCACGCATCCACCCGCACGGTGAACGACCTCTATCCGACCCGGGGCTCCCAGGAGGTGCTCACCGGCCGCTCGGACCCCGTCGTCTGGTCCGAGCCCGGCACACCCGGCCCGATGTGGGCGCACGAGCTGCAGAGTTACGAGCGCGACGGCTTCCTGCCCGTCGACGAACTGCTCACGCCCGACGAGGTGGAGGTCTACCGGACCGAGATGGACCGGCTGCTGCGTGATCCCTCGACGCTGGCGGACGACCGGTCGATCGTGGAGCCGAAATCCCGGGAAGTCCGCTCCGTCTTCGAGGTCCATCGGATCAGCGAGGTGTTCGCGGGCCTCGCCGCCGATCCGCGCGTCGTGGGACGCGCGCGACAGATCCTGGGCTCCGAGGTGTACGTGCACCAGTCCCGGATCAACGTGAAGCCCGGTTTCGGGGCGAGCGGGTTTCTACTGGCAAGTCCCTCCGGATGCAGGACGCCGGCACCCCGTCGGACGAGGCGCTGACCAAGTTCGCCTCGGCCTGCGGCATCAAGCTGTTCACCGGCAGGGCGGGCTCGGCCACCTGGTTCGACTGCAACGCGATGCACGGATCGGGCGACAACATCACGCCGTACCCGCGCAGCAACGTGTTCCTCGTCTTCAACAGCGTCGAGAACCGCCCGGCGAAGCCCTTCGCCGCACCGGTGCGCCGGCCCGGATACATCGCCTCGCGGGACTTCACTCCCGTGGGCTGAAGCGACCGACCGGCCCGGCCGCCAGGCTCCTGGCGGCCGGGGCTCCGGACAGGCCGGGGCGCAGGGGCCGGCGGGCGGGTTCGAGCGCGAAGGCACCCGGCGCGATCCTGCCGCCCGGGTGCCTCCGCCGCATCCGTCAGTCGACGCCCAGCAGACGCCTCCGGTCTTCGGGACTGGCGCGGAACTCCGCACAGGCCGCCTCGTGGACGATGCGGCCCTTCTGCATGACCGCCACGTTCCGGGCGACGGAGAAGGCGAGCCCGAGGTTCTGTTCGACGAGGACCACCGACATGCCCTGCGCGCTCACCTCGCGGATGACGTCGCCCACCTGGTCGACGATGACGGGGGCGAGGCCGTCGGACGGTTCGTCCAGGAGCAGGAGGCGGGGATTGCCCAGCAGGGCGCGGGCGATCGCCAGCATCTGCTGCTCTCCGCCGGAGAGCTGGTCGCCCCGGTGCCCGAGCCGCTCCCCCAGCCTCGGGAGCAGGTCGAGGACGCGGGCCCGTGTCCACGGGCCCCGGGCCGGACGCCTGGCGGCGATCGCCAAGTGGTCGGCCACGGTCAGCGGCGCGAAGACCCGACGCCCCTGCGGGACGACACCGACCCCGGCCCGGGCGATCACGTCGACGCGGGATCCGGCGATCTCCCGTCCGCCGAGGGTGACGCTGCCTGCGTACGGCCTGACGAAACCCATGACCGTCGAGATCAGGGTGGTCTTCCCGACCCCGTTGCGGCCGAGGAGCGCGAGGACCTCTCCTTCGCCGACGTTGAGGTCGACACCGCCCAGGACCACGCCGCCGGCGTACCCGGAGCTCAGACCGCGCATGCCGAAGAACGGGTTCACGAGGTGACCCCCGTCGTGCCGAGGTACGCGTCCTGGACCTCGCCGGAGGACCGTACTTCGTCCGGGGAGCCGGTTTTCAGGTGTCTGCCGAGGTGCATGACCGTCACCGTGTCGGCGAGCCCGAAGACCATGTCGAGGTCGTGTTCGATCAGCAGGACCGTCACTTCATCGGGAAGGGCGGCGATGAGCTCGGTCAGTCGTGCCGTCTCCGCCGGGGACATCCCGGCGGCCGGCTCGTCCAGCAGCAGCAGCCGGGGTTCGGTGGCCAGGGCGACCGCGACCTCCAGCTGGCGCCGTTCGCCGTGGGACAGGGCGGCTGCCCTGACGTCGTGCCGGGTGGGCAGACCCACCCGTTCGAGCAGTGTCCGCGCCTGCTCGATCGCCGCCGTCCTGCCCCTCACGCTCCGCCATCCGCCGAAACCACGACCGGCCCTTCGCAACACGGCGAGCAGGACGTTCTCCAGCACGGTCTCCCGCATGAAGAGGCTGGAGTGCTGGAACGTCGTTGCGACGCCGAGCCCGACCCGGCGCTCCACGGACAGCCGGGTCACGTCCTGCCCGTCGACGAGGATGGTCCCGCCCGTCGTGGCGAGTGTTCCCGAAATCAGGCCGAACAGCGTCGACTTGCCCGCGCCGTTCGGGCCGATGATCGCGTGCCGGGCGCTCCGGCGGACGGTGAGATCGACCTCGTCCAGGGCCCGGAAGGAGCCGAAGTGCCGGGACACCCGGCGCAGTTCCAGTAGGTCGTGTGCTGTCACGCCGTCCTCTTCCGGGTCAGCTGGGGCGGGAGCCGTACGCCGGCCAGCCCTCGGGGCAGCGCGTAGACGGCGACGACGAAGAACAGTCCGAGCAGCAGAGGACCACGTCCGGCCACGGCCCCGAGGTTTCCGAGCCAGTCGCGGGTGAGCCAGACGAGCGCGGCTCCCGCGCAGGCCCCCCACATCGAGCCGGAGCCGCCCGTGACGACGGCGAGGAGGGCCAGGGCGGCGATCTCGAACCCCGCGTCGCCGGGCGAGACGAACCTCTGCACCGACACCCACAGGCCGCCGGCGACCCCGGCCAGCGCTCCGGCCCCGCAGTAGACGGCGAGGGCGTACCGCCGGGTGGGGTAGCCGATCGCGCTCATGCGGCGCTCGTTGTCGCGGATTCCGCGCAGGGCGAGGGCGAACGGTGTGGAGCCCAGGAGGGAGACGGCCGCGAACAGCACGACGAACGCGCCCAGGACGTAGAAGTAGACCAGCCCGTCGAGTTCGAGCGCGGCCATGCCCGGCAGCGGTACGACGGGCGGGATGCCGGACAGCCCGTCGGTGCCGTTCGTCAGCGACTTCCAGTTGACGGCGGCGCTGTGGCCGATCTCCCCCATGGCGAGCGTCAGCATCAGGAACGCCACTCCCCTGGCCCGCACCGCCAACCATCCGGTGGGCACGGCCACCAGCGCGGCGACCACGGCCGCGATGAGCAGTTGGAGTGGCCCGACATCGGTGAGCCGTGTGGCGACGATGGCCGCCGTGTAGGCACCGACGCCGAAGTAGGCCGTCTGGCCCAGCGTCGGCAGACCCGTCAGGCCGGTGAGCAGGTTCACGCTGATCGCGAGGAGCGCGAACACCAGGACGCGCGAAAGGGTGCCGATGGCGTACGGGCCGAGGACGAAGGGGGCCGCCACGAGCCCGAGGACGACGGCGGTCATGGAGATCCGCCGTGCGGTGGTTCCGTCGGATCGGGTCCGGCTCATGCGCGCACCCCCGACGGGACGAGGCCGTGCGGGCGGACGACGAGCACGACCAGCATGGTGCCGAAGAGCAGGAAGGGGGCGTACTCGGGGAGCAGCGCCACCCCGAGCGTCTGCACCTGGCCGATGAGGAGCGCGCCGGCGAGCGCGCCGCGCACGGATCCGAGACCGCCCACGACCACGACGACGAGGGAGAGTACGAGGACGGTCTCGTCGACACCGGGGCCCGGACCCAGGATCGGCGCCCCCAGGACACCGCCGACCACGGCCAGGGCCGCGCCGAGAGCGAAGACCCCGTAGAGCACCTTGCGGACGTCCACGCCCAGCGCACGGACCATGTCCCGGTCCGCGACGGTGGCCCGTACGAGCGCTCCGAGCGAGCTGCGCTCGAACAGGAGGTGGACGAGGGCGGCGAGGGCGGCCGCGACGCCGATGAACACGAGCCGGTAGACCGGGTAGGCGTGGCCGAGGAGTTCCACCGTCCCTCGGAGCGACGTCGGCGGGTCGGTGGGCAGCACCTCGCCGCCGAAGGCGGCGGCGAGGAGGTCGGCGACGATGAAGGTGATGCCGAGCGTCAGCACGGCCTGGTCGAGATGCCCGCGCCGGGCCAGTGGCGCGGTCAGGAACGTGAGCGTCGCTCCGCCCAGGGTGCCGACCAGGGCGCCGGCGGCCAGCGCGAGGAGCAGGCCGCCGATGCTCCCGTCGGACAGGGCGTAGGCGAGGTAGGCCCCGGCCAGGTAGAGCGTGCCGTGGGCCAGGTTGAGCACGTCCATCATGCCGAAGACCAGGGAGAGGCCGACCGCGATCGTGAACAGCAGCAGACCGAAGGCGACCCCGTCGACGACGCTGACGAAGTTGCCGTCCAACCATCCGTACATGTCAGCCGCCCAGCCGGACGAGTTCGGAGTCGACGGTGTTGGTCCCCTGCCTGACCTCGCGCAGGTACCAGGGCTGTACGGGCGTGCCGCCGGTGTTGAACCGCCAGGTGCCGCGCGGGCTGTCGATGTCGCCCACCCCGCGGATGGCGGCGTTGACCGTCTCCGAGGTCACCGTGTCACCGGCCGCCTCGATCGCCCGGTCGAGCACCTGCGCCGCGTCCCATGACGCCATCGCGTACGTGGTCGGGGTGGCGCCGTAGGCGGACGTGTAGGCCGGGGCGAACTGCTTGTTGGCCGCGTTGTCCAGGTCCGCGCTGTAGTTGAGTGCGGTGAGGATGCCGTCGGCGGCCTCGCCCTGCCCCTTGAGCACGCCGCCCTCGGTGAGGAAGCCGGGCGCGTAGAGCGGGATCTTGCCCGCCAGGCCGAAGTCCCGGTACTGCTTGACGAAGTCGACGGCCGCGCCTCCGGCGTAGAAGCAGAAGACGGCCTTCGCTCCGGAGCGCTCGATCTGCGCGAGGTACGGCTGGAAGTTCTTGGTCCCTGGGAACGGTGTGTAGACCTCCTCGCCGGCGATCTTGCCGCCCGCCGGGAGGAAGGTGGATTTGAAGCCCTCCACCTCGTCCTTGCCCGCCTGGTATCCCGCGGCGATCAGGAAGACGGGGCCGCCGGCCTTGTCCGCGACGTGCTTGCCGAGCGCCTTGCCGGGTTCGTCGTTGACGTACGAGGTGCGCCAGACGTACGTGGTCCCGGTCAGGGTCGTGGGCGAGGCGTTCGAGCCGACGAGCGGCACCTTGCTGCTCTCGAAGAGGTCCTTGACCCCGTTGATGGTGGCCGAGCTGACCACGCCGCTGACCGCCAGCACCCGGTCCTGCTTGACCAGTTTCTCCGCCGCCGCCTTGCCCGAGTCGGCCGTCTCGCCCTCGTCCGCGACGACGATCTCCACCTTGCGGCCTCCGAGCTTGCCGCCGTGCTGTTCGACGTACAGCTCGAAGCCCTGCTTCATGTCGTCACCCAGCGCCTTGTAGGTGCCCGACTGCGGGACGAGGAGCCCGATCTTCACGGGTCCGCTCCGCTTGTCGCCGTCGTCCTTCCCGAGGCTGGCACCACCACATGCCGTGGCCAGGAAGAGGGCTGCCGTCGTCACGGCGATCAGACCAACGGGACGATTTCGACCTGCCATGGAAACTCCGAACGTTGTCAACCGGCCTCGGAGGGCCGGATGTTGCTGATGGGGCCGCCGAAGCGAGAACCGCTGCCCGGGCGAACACGCCGGCCGCCCGACAGGGAAACGGAGGTGACACGTGTCTATCGTGCAGTTGCGACGACCGTCAAGAGTTCTCTATATGACAGGAGTCGAGGGAGTCGCGCCTCTTGACCGCGAGCGCGGGCATGTCGTAACACTGACCCTCGTCAAAAGTACGCAATGCCGCTATGCCGAGTGACGGCTCTTGATCAGTCAGGGAGTGAATCACCATGACCGACGATCCAACGCGACGCAAAATCCTCAGGACGGGCGGGATGCTGGCCGGCGCCGCTCTGCTCTCCGGTGCGCCGGGCGGGGGCACGGCCCAGGCAGCCACGGGCGCGGCCGCGTCCTCGCCCGCGGCGGAAGGGCCCGTGGTGGAGGCGCCCGCGGGCCGCCTGCGCGGCAGCGTCGAAGGGGGACTCTACGTCTTCAAGGGCGTGCCCTACGCCGCGCCGCCCGTCGGCGCCCTTCGATGGCGGCCGGCCCAACCCCATCCCGGCTGGCAGGGGACGCGTGATGCCACCGCCTTCGGGCCGAGCGCACCGCAGCCCTACCGGGAGGGCGGGGACCAGGTGCTCGGCACGCACGGCTCACCCCCCTTCGACGAGGACTGCCTCACGCTCAACGTCTGGGCACCCCGGGCCGGCGGCGACAAGCGGCCGGTGATGGTGTGGATCCACGGGGGCGGCTTCATCTCCGGATCCGGCTCGCTGCCCAACTATTCCGGCGAGACCTTCGCGCTGGGCGGCGACCTCGTCGTCGTGACGATCAACTACCGCCTCGGTCCTCTGGGTTACCTGTACTTCGGGGAGGACGGCGCGGACGGGAACTTCTGGCTCACCGACCAACTCGCGGCCCTGGAATGGGTACGGGACAACATCGCCGCGTTCGGCGGGGACCCGGAGAACGTCACCGTCGCGGGACAGTCCGGTGGCGCACTGTCGGTCGCGGCATTGGCCGGCGCCCGGACCAAGGGCCGCCCACTGTTCCGGCGCGCGATCCTGCAGAGCCCACCGCTCGGGCTGAAGATCCCCACCCGCGCCGAGTCCCTGCGGCGCACCGCGACCTTCCTGGACATCGTCGGGGCGAAGGACCTGGCGGAACTGCGGACCGTACCCTGGCCGCGCCTGGTCGCCGCCACCTTCGAGATGTTCGGGCGAACCGGGCAGTGGGGGTACTGGTCGACCCCGTTCCTGCCGGTGCTCGACGGGGTCACCCTGGACCGCCACCCGGCCGACCTGCTGGTCAGTGGCGTGGGGGCGGACATCGAGGTACTCATCGGCTGGACGAGGGAGGAGGCGAACTTCGCCTTCGCGCTCAGCGAGCCGTACGCCTCGACGACCAGGGAACAGGTGCTCGCCAGGGCCCGGGACACCTTCGGGAACCGGGCCGCGCAGGCCTACACCGCCTACGAGGAGGCACGGCCGGGCGCCCGTCCGCTCGACGTGCTCATGGATCTGATCACGGACGACCTGTTCCGCATGCCCTGCGTGGCGCTGGCCGAACGACGGGCTGCCCGCGGGCGGCCGGTCTGGGCGTACCAGTTCAACCTCCCGACGCCCGCCCACGAGGGTCGACTCGCGGCCGCGCACTGCCTGGAGCTGCCGTTCGTGTTCGGCAACTTCGACAAGTGGTCGGGGGCACCCTTCCTGGCGGGGCTGTCCCCCAGGATCCGCGACGGTCTCGCCGCGGCCGTGCACGCCTCGTGGATCTCCTTCATCCGCACCGGCGACCCCAACCAGCACCCCATGCCTCGGTGGGAGCGCTACGGCCGGGAGTCCCGCACGACGATGACCCTCGATTCGGTGACCACCGCCACCGAGGACATCGCCGGCTACTGGCGCCGCCTCCACCATCCGGCGGTGCCGTAGCCGACGGCCGGCGCGGGCGCCCCGTCAGAACTCTCGAAGGACGGCGGCGGTGAATTCGGCGGTGGAGGCGCTGCCGCCGAGGTCACGCGTGCGCACCAGGGTGGTGGCCAGGACGCGTGCGATGGCGTCGGTGATGTCGGCCGCGGCCCGCGGGTGGCCGAGGTGGTCGAGCATCATGGCGCCGGACCAGATCGCGCCGATCGGATTGGCGACGCCCTGCCCGGCGATGTCGGGTGCCGATCCGTGGACCGGCTCGAACATGGACGGGTACTCGCCCTCCGGGTTGAGGTTGGCGGACGGAGCGATGCCGATTCCGCCGGCCACCGCCGCCGCCAGGTCGCTGAGGATGTCCCCGAAGAGGTTGGACGCGACGACGACGTCGAAGCGCGTGGGGTCGAGGACGAGGGCTCCCGCCCGTGTCGACAGGTCCGCCCAGGATTCCGTCACCACCGCCAGTCCGACGCCCCCGAGCACCAGGGGCAGGAAGGCGATGCGGTGTTCGGTCTCGACCGCGATGTGGACGTCGACGCCCCGGGCCTTCAGGTCGTCGACGTACGCGCGGATCCCGGTCCCCCGCTGCCCGACGATCAGCCGCTGCCCCGCGAGCTGTTCGCGTCGGACTGCCCGGCCGGCCTTGAACGGGCCCGCCTTCGGGGCCACCAGGACGAGCCTCTGCGATCCGGCGGGGTGCCGGACGACGTCCGAGTCCGGTAGTGGTGACGAGGTGGTCAGCAGTCCGAGTTCGCAGCGTCCCGTGCGCACCATCTCGACCACGTCCTCACGGGTGAGGGCCACGCGCAGGCTGAGCGTCACCGCCGGATGGCGCTCGGTGAAGCGCCGGACCATCGTGCCGAGGGGTTCGACGGCGGGTGACGCCATCGCCGCGATCTCCAGGCGTCCACCGCGCAGTTCCCGGACGGCGCCGACGCCGGCCCTGGCCAGCTCCAGGGCGCGCAGGGCTTCGCGCGCGAGCGGAACCAGTGCGGCGCCGGCCTCGGTGAGGACGGCCCTCCTGCCGATCCGGTGGAACAGGCTGCTGCCCGCATCGCGTTCCAGGACCCGGATGGCCTGCGACAGCGACGGCTGGGACACGTAGAGTGCCGCGGCCGCGCGGTTGAAGCCTCCGTGGTCGACGATGGCGAGGAAGTACGTCAGGTGCCGGAAGTCCACGGCTTCAGCGGCTTCCGTGGTCGAAGTGGAGGTGGGTGCGGACCACGGTGTCGATGGATTCCGATGGGTGGCCGAGGGCGGTGCCGTCCGTCCGCAGGGCCCCTGCGACGGGCACGGCGACTTCCGCCTCCACCACCTTGTGCATCACCGTCGTACCGAGGTGCCACACCGTCATTCGACCCTCCATTCGATGATCGATCGAAGAATATTGACGATCGACATAATTACGCAATCGCTTGAGCCCGCCCCAGCCCAGATCCCGGTCCGGAAGGACGCACTGGATGGGTTTCACTCAGGACCGCACCGCGGCCGTCGTGAACACCCCTCCTCGCACCACGGTCGAGGCCGGGGATTCTCGTGACGGAACGTCACGCGCAAGGAATGCGGACCCGCACGACCTTGCCGAACTCGGCCCGGACCACCATCAGTCGACCACCGGCCTCACCCACCAGGAAGTTCACGATCAAGAGGCCGCGGCCGCTCTCCGCATCCATGCCGACCTCCGGATCGACGTTCGGCCCGACACACGGCAGACAGGGATCGCCATCGGCGACCTCCAGCCACAACCGGCCGCCGTGGAGCGCGACGGTGACGCACACCCGGTCCGCCGCACGACCTCCCGCGTGTCGGACGGCGTTGGACAGCAGTTCCGTCGCGACGAGCAGCAGCACCTCGATGCGCTCGGGGGCGACGCCCCACCCTCCGAGCGCGTGGCGCATGGAGGCCCGCACCCGGGGAACCCCGGAAGTCACCGCCTTCATCGCCCAGCAGGCGAGGCGGCGACCCGGAGGTGGAGCGAGAGGCGCCGCAGGGGCGGGCACCGCACGACCGGGACGGGCGGACGGAGCGGTCACGGGCGGCGTGGGAACGAGCATGAGGACTCCCCGGCAAGTAGGCGACGCACACCGCGAGTTCTCGTGCGACCTCACGGCCACACCATCCGGCTTCTTGCACAGACTGTGTTGCGCGTGATGGTGTTACACGTGTAACAGAGCTTAGGGCGAGCCCCTTGAGCACGCAAGGCATTTCGGACATTCGTCAGAAACCACAAAGGCCGGGGACACCGACACCGTGTACGGGGAACGGCGTCGGCACAGGGGGCCGGTGCGTCAGCCGTTCGCCGGCGCCGCCGGCCGGCCCCGGAGCAGTGCCGCGATGCGCTCGGCGAGCATGAGCGTCGGCAGGTGGGTGTTCGCCGACGGCACGTCCGGCATGATCGAGGCGTCGACCACCCACAGGCCGTCCACTCCGTGCACCCGGCCGGTCGGATCGACGACCGCGCCGGCCTCCGGGTCGGGGCCCATCGCGCAGGTGCCGACCGGATGGTGGTAGGTCCACACGTGGTCGCGGACGAATCGTTCGACGACCGCGTCACCGTCCTCGTCCGGCGCGCTCACCATGCCGGCGGAGAGGGGGTCGAGCGGCTTCGCACGTGCCGCGCGCCACGCGCGACGTGCCGCCTCCACCAGCCGGGGCAGGTCGGCGGGGTGCGAGAAGTAGCCGAGGTCGACGCGTGGCGCCGCGAGGGGGTCCGGTGAGCGCAGCCACACCCGGCCCCGCGATCGCGGTGTGAGCAGCGCACCGCCGACGAAGTACGTGGCGCCGGTCGCGGCGCCCGTGTTGTCGAACGGGCCGCCGACGATCAGTTGCAGGTCCGGGGGCTCTCGGTGTGCGTCGGCGCGCGCGCTGTGCAGGGTGGCGACGAGTTGGAAGGGACGCGGCGGGCGCCCCGCCCCCGCGTGGGCGACGTCGACGGAAACCGCCGGGTGATCGGCGAGATCGCGTCCCACGCCCGGCAGATCGAGCACCGGCTCGATGCCCAGCGCACGGAGTTCGTCGGCCGGGCCGAGCCCCGAGCGCAACAGGACCGGCGGGGTGCAGTAGGTGCCGGCCGAGACGACCACGCGCTCGCCGAACACGTTCTCGCCGTCCGCCAGGCGCACTCCGGCCGCGCGCCCGCGGTCGAGGATCACGCGGTCGACCGGCGCCTCGCCCCGTACGGTCAGGTTGGGCCTGGCCCGGGCGACCGCCAGGTACGTCGATGCCGCGCCCAGACGTTCCCCCGCGACCTCGTTGACGGGGAGCGGCCCCACCCCCACGGCACCCGGGGCGTTGTGATCGGCGATCTCCGGTACCCCGGTCGAGGCGATCGCCGCCTGCCCGGCGGAGGCGATGTCGCTGCGGTCCCCGCCCGTGTACCGGCGGACGGGAATCGGCCCGTGGCCGCCGTGATACGGCTCGTGGCCGAAGTCCAGGTCGTTCTCGATCGCGACGAACCAGGGCAGTACGTCGTCCCAGCCCCAACCGGGGTTCCCCCGTGCCGCCCAGGCGTCGTAGTCGTACGGCGAACCGCGCAGCGCGAAGGCGGCATTGGTGGTCGACGAGCCGCCGATCACCTTCCCGCGCGGCAGGGCGAGCGCCCTGCCGACCCTGCCCGGTTCGCTCGAAAATCCCCAGTCGTGCGTGGCCGTGTGCGGTCCGGAGCCGTCCCGCAGGGCCGGCGGCAGCTCCACGTAGTCCGGCCCGGCCTCCAGCAGCAGCACCCGCGTCGAGGAGTCCTCGCTCAGCCGCGCCGCGAGGACGCATCCGGCGGCCCCGCCGCCCACGATCACCAGGTCGTACCCGTCGACCATGCCTCGACGGTACGCCCGGGGGAGGTGGGCGGAAAGTGCGGGCCCGGTTCTCTGCCCGGGGCGCGGGTGATGCGTAGGATTCCCGGCGGGCGGGGCCGTAGCGCAGAGGTCGACGCGCGCGGTCTCCAAAATCGCGAGGACGCCGGTTCGAATCCGGCCGGACCCGCCCGCCTGCCCGCCATGCCGTGTACGTCTCCCTTCAGCGGGCCGCGGCGTCGGCGAGGACGGCCTGGAGGCGCGCTCGGCATTCGGCGACGAAGGCGGGGAAGGTCCGCCAGTAGTAGGCGATTCCGCTGACGCCCACCGCGACGGCCCAGGCACGGGCGCGGGTCCAGGTCGCGTCGTCGAGGTCCAGGGCGTGCCGGTAGGCCTGGCGTGCGGGCGCCGGCAGGTCCCAGACCGTGGAGTGCTCGGCATCGGGAAAGCCGACCGACAGTCCGCCGAAGTCGATCACCGCGTGGAGCCTGCCGTCCTTGACCAGGAGGTTGGTCGGCTTGAGGTCCCCGTGGAGCCAGACGTGGGGGCCGGAGGGCTCGGGCAGTGCCAGTGCGGCCCGCCACAACCGCTCCAGGGTGTCGACGTCGAGCTCGGAGCCCACGAAGGACCGGCAGTCGTCGAGAAACCCGGTGACCCCTTGGTCGCACGGCTCCAGGGTGCCTCCGCGGTACCAGCTGAGGTCGTCCGCGCGCGTCGCTCCCATGAGGTCGACGCCGTGGAGTTCCCCCACGACTTCCGCCAGGTCGGATCCGAAGGCGGCCCAGTCTCGGACGGTGTGCGGGCCGGCTTCGTCCCCGTCGATCCAGCGGTAGACCGACCAGGCCAGCGGGAAGGCGGCGGTGGGCGTACCGGCGTGGAGGGGCCGGGGAATCGGACGCGAAAGGTGGGGCGCCAGGCGCGGCAGCCATTCCTGTTCCTTCCGCACGGACCGTGCGTTGCCCGCGGTTCGCGGGAGTCGCACGAGCAGGTCGTCGCCCAGTCGGTACATGGTGTTGTCGGTACCCGCGCCCGCGGGCGCCAGCGGCCGATCGGCCCACTCCGGGCACTGCGCCTTCAGCAGTGCCCGAACCAGCGTCTCGTCGACCGGGATCTCGTCCTCGTGAAGCGTCACACCGGAAGTGTCACCGCCGGCCGGAAGCGGGGCCGGCGAATTTCGCCGGCCCCGTACACGGCGGCCTGCGCGAAAACGGGCTCACGGCGTGCCCCGCGCCCCGCCCCGGCCGGTGCCGCGTCCTCCTCGAACCGGCCCGTCGGTAGGCTCCACCGATGCACCGTGTACTCGTGGTCGGCATCAGTGGCGCCGGCAAGTCGACCCTGGCCCGAGGGCTGGAACGGCAACTCGGGCTTCCGTACCACGAAATGGACGCCCTCCACTTCTCGGGGCCGCGGTGGGCCGTCAATCCGTCGTACGCCGCGGACGTCGCCTCGATCGGGGCGGGCGAGCGGTGGGTCCTGGACTCCCACGGGCCCGAAGCCGCGCGGGAGTTCCTGTGGCGGCGGGCCGACACCGTGGTGTGGCTCGACCATCCGCGCCGTGTCGTGATGCGCCGGGTCCTTCTGCGGTCCCTGCGCCGGAGCCTGGTGCGGGAACGGCTCTTCGGCGGCAACCGGGAGCGGTGGCGGGAGTGGCTGCGCTCCGACCACCCGGCCTGGTGGGCCTGGTCGAGGTACGCGTCACGGCGCGCGGAGATCGGCCGGCTCGCCGGCGACACGCGGTTCGCCCCGCTGAGAGTGGTACGCCTGCGCTCGCCACGGGCCGCCGACGCCTGGTTGCGGGCGCAGCGCCCGGCCGGGCGGCAGCCGCCGACGTAGGCCGCGCCTGGGGTCGGTCGCGGGGGCCGCTAGGGGGCGGGGGACGAGGTTTCCCGCGGAGTCTGCGGGTGGCACGCGGCGTGGGTGTCGCCTTCCTCCGTGCGCGGCCAGAACCGCCCTTCGAGGGCTTCGGCGCTGCGGTTGAGCCGGACCAGGACGTCCTCCAGCTCCCGTACCTCCTCCGGGGACCAGCCGGCGACCACCTGGGCCAGGCAGGACCGGTTGGCCTCGCGGTCCGCGGCGAGCCGGCGCCCGCCTTCGTCGGTGATGCGCAGCTTGCGGGCCATGCCGCCGTCCGGGTCCGCGACGCGCTCGGCCAGTCCGCAGCGCAACAGTGCGGCCGTCTGACGGTTCACGGTCGAGGTGTCGAGCCCGAAGGCCTCCGCCAACTGTCCGATGGACATGGGGCCTTGCGTGTCGATCCGGCTGAGCAGCAGGTACGCCGACCGGTCCAGGCGTTCGGGGTCGCGCTCGCGCCGCGCGAGCACCTGGTGCCGCGAGAGCAGCATCAGCTCCCGCTCCAGTTTCTCCAGCACTGCGCCTCCCGATCCTTCCGGCGATCCATTATCGCCGACCCGTGGGCCGCCGGGAGCGCCGCAATATGCATGATACATATCGTGTGTAGGATGCACTTCTCGTTGTCACCCGACGAGCCACAGCCTCAACCCGGAGGACCCGCATGACCCTCACCACGTCCACCGCCTCCCGCGCGGCCGAGATCCTCTCCCGGCCCGTCACGCTCAACGGCCTGACCGTCCCCAACCGCATCGCGATGGCCCCGATGACGCGGATGTTCTCCCCCGGCGGCGTGCCCGGCGAGGACGTGCGGGCGTACTACGCCAACCGCGCCGCCGCCGGTGTGGGCCTGATCGTCACCGAGGGCACCTACGTCGGTCACGAGTCCGCCGGGCAGAGCGACCGGGTGCCGCGGTTCCACGGCGAGGACCAGCTGGCGGGGTGGGCGAAGGTCGCCGCGGCCGTGCACGAGGCGGGCGGCACGATCGTGCCGCAGCTGTGGCACATAGGCATGGTGCGCAAGCAGGGCGAGGCGCCGTACCCCGACGCGCCCGCCGTCGGCCCCTCCGGCATCCGCGTCGACGGGACCGAGGGCGCCGGCAAGGCGATGACCCGCGCCGACCTCGACGACGTCATCGGCGCGTTCGCCGACGCCGCCGCGGACGCCGAGCGGATCGGCTTCGACGGCGTCGAACTGCACGGCGCCCACGGCTACCTGCTCGACCAGTTCCTGTGGGAGCGGACCAACCGCCGCACCGACGCCTACGGCGGCGACGCGGTGGCCCGTACGAAGTTCGCCGCGGAGGTCGTGGCCGCGGTCCGCGAGCGCGTCTCGGCCGAGTTCCCGGTGATCTTCCGCTACTCGCAGTGGAAGCAGGAGGCCTACGACGGACGGCTCGCGCAGACCCCGCAGGAGCTGGAGGCGATCCTGGCCCCGCTGGCGGCGGCGGGCGTCGACGTCTTCCACGCCTCGACCCGGCGCTACTGGCTCCCCGAATTCGACGGCTCGGACCTGAACCTCGCGGGCTGGACCAAGAAGCTCACCGGCCGACCGACCATCACCGTCGGCTCGGTCGGCCTGGACGGCGACTTCATCCGCGCCTTCGCCGGCGAGGGGGCGGCGCTGGGCGACATCGACAACCTGCTGGACCGCATGGAACGCGACGAGTTCGACATGGTCGCCGTCGGCCGGGCACTGCTGCAGGACCCGCAGTGGGCGGCGAAGGTCCTCGGCAACCGCTTCGACGAGCTGAAGCCGTACGACCCGGCCGCCCTCGGGTCGCTCAGCCGGTAGCCGCCGGCCCCGGGACGCCCCGTGACATCGGTTCGCCGATGTCACGGGGCGTTCGCGTTCCGGTCGAGGAGGGCCGTGCCTCGCCGGTGTCGGCCGCCCCCGAGCGGCGGAGGGCGAGCGGAGCGCGTCGGGGCGTCAGCGAGGCGTATGGACTCCGGGGGTCGTCGTCAAGGCTCCGTCAAGGACGGTCCACCCGGGCGTCGGTACGGGGATAGCTTCCGAGTACCGCCCCGGAACGCCTCCCCGCACCCGGGGCACCGTCCGACGTTCACGGCTCCTCCTGGAGGACCCCATGTGCCTGTTCCAGTACGACGACGACCCCGAGCCCGAGGAACGCGTCCCGGCCGGACTCCTCTACGTCCCGGTCCGGCCGGGAACGGAGCGGGTGGTGGTGCGCATGTTCCGCACCCCGCTGGGCGCGCGTACCGCCGTCGGTTTCACCGATCCCGGCAGGCTGGCCGCCGCCCTCGGGGCCGAGCAGCCGTGGATCCGGCTCTCCGAGGCGGCACTGAGGGGCATGTCCGAGCCGCTCGGCGCGGAACTGCTCACCGTCGACCCGACCCTCACCGCCCCCGCGGTCACCGGGTCCGTCACCGCGGACACCGCCGGCACCGGTCGTGCCCCGGTGCCCGCCGCAGGGCCCGTCTCCCCGGCCTCGGCCGCCTGAGCGAAGGGAGGGCACACGATGACCACTGCGGTCATGGGCACGTCGGAACCGGGCACGGACGACCTCTCCGTCTGGCCGAGGTCCACGGCCCGGCACGCGCACGGCGGCCTGACCGTCGGCGGGGTGGAGCTCACGGACGTGGCACGGCGGTTCGGCACCCCCGTCTACGTCCTGGACGAGGGCGAGGTGCGCGAGCGCTGCCGGACGTACCGGACCGCCTTCCCCGAGGCCGAGGTCGTCTACGCGGCCAAGGCGTTCCTCTCCCGTGCGATGGTGCGCTGGGTCCACGAGGAGGGGCTCGGCCTGGACGTCTGCTCGGCGGGAGAACTGGAGCAGGCCGTGGCGGCGGGGTTCCCGCCCGAGCGGATCGTGCTGCACGGCAACGCCAAATCGCCGTACGACATCACCAGTGCGCTGCGGCTGGGCGTCGGGCGGATCGTCATCGACAGCCCGTCGGAGATCGCCCGCATCGCCGCCGCGATCGGGCCCGAGCGGCGTCAGAAGGTGCTGGTGCGGGTGGTGCCGGGTGTCTCCGCCGGTGGCCACGACAAGATCCGCACGGGTACGGAGGGGCAGAAGTTCGGGCTGTCCGTCAGTGACGGGTCCGCGCAGCACGCCGTGGCCCGGATCCTGGCCCAGCCCCGGCTGGAGCTGACCGGGCTGCACTGCCACATCGGCTCCCAGATCACCGAGGTGAAGCCCTACCTCACCGCGCTGCGCCGCATGGTCGGGCTGATGGCCCGGATCCGCGACGCGCACGGCATCGCGCTGCCCGAGCTCGACCTGGGCGGCGGGCACGGCATCGCGTACCGGCCGGGCGAAGCGGCGCTGGACGTCACCACGCTGGCGCGGCGGCTGCGGAGCGAGCTGGTCGCGAGCTGCTCCGCCGCCGGGATGCCGGTCCCGCGACTGGCCGTCGAGCCCGGCCGGGCCGTCGTGGGGCCGGCCGGGATCGCCCTGTACCGGGTCCTGGCCGTCAAGCACACCGGCGACACGGTGTTCGTCGCCGTCGACGGCGGCATGAGCGACAACCCCCGGCCCGCCCTGTACGGAGCCCGGTACGCGCCCCGGCTGATCGGCCGCGCCTCGGCCGCCGCGACCCGTACCGCCACGGTCGTCGGCCGGCACTGCGAGGCCGGGGACGTCCTCGCGGCCGGGGTGGAACTGCCCGGCGACGTCCGACCCGGCGACCTGATCGCCGTACCGGTGGCCGGGGCGTACCAGCTGTCCATGGCCTCCGGCTACAACATGGTGGGCCGGCCGCCGGTGGTCGCGGTCCACGAGGGCGCCGCCCGGCTCCTGGTCCGGCGCGAGACCCTGGAGGACCTGCGACGGCGTGACATCGGCGCGTAGCGTCCGGGGCCGGGCGGGCCGCCGGCCTGCGGCCTTGCGCTCACATGTGCGGCATGCCGCCGTAGTAGCCGCCGATCTGGTGGCGGTACCCCTCGTCCTGAAGGTGCTTGTCCCGGACGAACTCGGGGGCGTTCTTGATCTGTTCCTTGGTCAGCCCGACGTGGACCTTCTCGTCCTCGAGGTCGATGCCGATGACGGTGCGCGCCGGGAGGAGGACCTCCTTGCCGAAGATCCACGGTCCGGTGTCCACGACCAGGTAGGCGGATCCGGCCTCGTCGGAGTGCTTGTCGACCTTCCCGATGCTGCCGTCGGTCGCCTCCACCTTGTAGCCGGCCAGGTCCGCACCCTCGATGCGGGCGACGGTCGCGCGGTAGGTCCAGACGTTCTCGGTCATGGAGAACAGCTCCCTTCGTCGTTCCGTGTGCGTTCATGGCCCGCCTGCCCGGGCTCGCCGGATGTACACGTGCGGTGGTTTCACGCGGTGGCCGGCGGCCCGTCGGCGAGGAGGCGCCATGCCGTGAGGGCGAGCCTGGCCCGGAGCGGGCCGGCGGGCGCGGTGAGGTCCATGTCGAGGCTCCGGCCGATGTGTTCGAGGCGGCGGGAGACGCTGCTGTGGTGGAGGTGGAGCATCTCGGCGGCGCGCCGCAGGGAGCCCGTGGCGCAGTAGGCGTCCAGGGTTTCGAGGTCGTGCGGGTCGGCCGCGAGCCGGGCGATGGCGGCCACGTCCGGGTTGTCCCGTACGGCTTCCTCCGGGATCTCCGCGAGCAGGGCCAGCGCGCCCAGGTCCGCGTAGTGGACGACGGGTTCGCGCGGGCCGGTGAACCGGAGGGCCGCGCGGGCCTGGCGCCAGGAGCGGTCGGGGCCGCCGTCGGCGCCGATGCCCGCGCGGGCGTCCGCCGGGAGGCGGCCCGGGTCGACCGCGGTCGCCAGGACGACGCCCACGTCGCCGACGAGCGCCGCCTTGACGGGCCCCGCCGGGCAGACCAGGGCTCCGACCCGGTCGAGCGGCAGCGGCGAGCGGACGGCGAGGACGCGGACCGGCACCCCGGCGGCGAAGCCCAGCAGCCGCAACGCCCGGGCCCGGTCGGCCTCGTCGGTGTCGGCGCTGATGGCCAGCTCGACGAGGGCGGGGTCGGCCATGGTGGTCCGGGCCGGACCGTACCGCTCGACGACCCCGGCGGCGGCGAGCGCCAGCCGGTCGAGGAGCAGTTCGTCGAGCGGGCCGGCCGGGCCGGGCCGCTCCAGCCACACCGTGCCGATCTCCTCCTCGTCGAGCGTGATCGGGACGGTGGTGGACGCGGGCGCGGGGAGGGCGGGGGCGGGCCGCCCGTCCGGAGTCACGCGTACGACGCGCCCCGTGCCGTGGAGCCGGATCCCCACGACGCATTCGGCGAGGGCGGCCGAGGCCCGACCGAGGGCCGGCAGGTCCACCCTGCGGCGCATGAGCGTGTCGTAGAAGGCGACGATGCGCATCGCGCCGTCGACGTATGGATCCAGTCCCGAGAGCCGTACGGCCAATGCCTCCATGCCCGAAGGATAGGAGGCAGGGGCCGCGCCGTTCGGTGCGTGTCGGGCGTGCGATGCGCGACGGATGGCGGGCGACGCTGCGGGCGGCGGCCGACAGGATGGTCGCCATGGACCCCGAACTCGAAGCATTCGTACCGCTGTTCCCGCTCTGCGACTGGACCGACCCGGTCGCCGACCGCAAGGTCTACGCGGAACTCGCCACGGCACGGCCGGCCCACGAATCGTCGGACCTGCTCGTCGAGGACCGGCTGTTGCCCGCCGAACCGCCCGTGCCGGTCCGCCTCTACCGACCGCACCGGCCGCAGGGCGCCGTCGTCTGGATGCACGGCGGCGGGCACGTCGTCGGCGACCTGGACACCGAGGACGGATGGGCCGCCCGGATCGCCGTGGCCACCGGCGCGGTGGTGGTCTCGGTGGGCTACCGGCTCTCCCCCGAACACCCCCACCCGGCCGCACTGGACGACGTGTGGGCGGCCCTGGGCTGGACCGCGGACCACGCGGCCGAACTCGGCGTCGACCCGGCGCGGATCGCGGTCGGCGGCCACAGCGCCGGCGCGAACCTCGCGGCCGCCGTGGCCCTGCGGGCACGCGACGAACAGGGCCCGGCGATCCACTTCCAGCTGCTGAACGAACCCGGGCTCGACGACCGCCAGGAAACCTGGTCACAGCGGCAGTTCACCGACACCCCCTGGCTGACGCGGGACAAGCTCCGCGCCTCGTGGCGGCACTACCTGGGCGCACGGCCCGCGACCGCGTACGCCGCTCCCGCGAGGGCCGCCGACCTGTCCGGACTGCCGCCGGCCTACATCGCCACCGCCGAGCTCGACCCGAACCGCGACGAAGGGATCGAGTACGCGCTGCGTCTGCTGCGCGCGGGCGTATCGGTCGAGCTCCACCAGTGGCCCGGCACGTTCCACGGCTCGCAGGCGATCCTGTCCGCCGAGGTGTCGCAGCGTCAGATCACCGATGTCGGCGCGGCCCTGCGGCGCGCCCTGGCCCCGTGACCGGGGAAGGGAAGAAGACCATGACGAAGACCAGCACGAAGGCCAAGAGGATCCGGCTGGTGGTGTGCGCGGCGACGGTCGCGCTGGGCGTGTGCGTGTGCGTGAGCACGGGCACGAGCGCGACGGCGGCCCCCGAGCCCGGCGTGGACGGGGCGACGGCGCTCGGCACCGCCCTGGAGGGCGTCCACCGGGCAGGTGTCCCGGGCGTGTTCGCGCAGGTCCGCGACGGCGGCCGCACGTGGCGCGGAGCTTCCGGGGTCGCCGACATCGCGACCGGGCGCCCCGTCACACCGGGCATGCGCCAGCGCGTCGGCAGCGTCACCAAGACGTTCACCGCCGCGGCCGTCCTCCAGCAGGTCGAGCGGGGACGGATCCGCCTCGACGCACCGATCGGGGACTACCTGCCGGAGCTGGTGCCGGGCGAACGCGGCAGGGGGATCACCGTACGCATGCTGCTGAACCACACCAGCGGCATCCCCGACTACATCCCGTACGCCTTCCCGTCGCTCCAGGGCTTCCCGTCCCTGCCCGACATGTCCTCCCGGAGCCTGGACGACAACCGCTTCCGGCAGTTCAGCCCGGAGGAGCTGATCGAGCTGGGGCTGTCCGCTCCGCCCGCCGGTGAGCCCGGGGCCACGCCCGGCGTCTACTCCAACACCAACTACCTGCTGCTGGGGCGGCTCCTGGAACGGGTGACGGGCACCACGGCCGAGGCGTACATCACGCACGACGTCATCGAGCGGGCGGGTCTGCGCGAGACGTCCTTCCCGACCGGGCCGTGGATCGAGGGACCGCACGCGCGGATGTACGAGGCGTTCTACGGCCTCCTCGACCCGCCGCGCGACTACAGCGTCTACAACATGTCCTGGACGGGCACCGGCGCCGCGCTCGTGTCGACCATGGACGACCTGAACCGCTTCTACGCCGCCCTGCTCGACGGCAGGATCGTCAGCCGGTCGTCGCTGGCAGAGATGCAGCGGACGGTCCCGGTGCGGGCGCTGGACGGCTCCCCCATCCGGTACGGCCTCGGACTGCACCGGGTCGAGACCCGCTGCGGCACCTTCTGGGGTCACGACGGCACGGTGTGGGGCGCCGGGACGATCTCGCTGACCCGGGCCGACGGCGTGCGCCAGATGTCCGTCGCCGTCAACCTCCAGCGCTGGAACGTCATCGACGCCTCGGGCACCCCGCAGCCCCACCCCATCGACGCGGCGCTGTCGTCCCTGTACGACCGGGCGATGTGCGGCGCCCCCGGGACCCGCCCGGCGCCGGCCGGTTAGGTCGTCGCTTTCGTCACGGACCGTGCCCGGAGCCCGGCGGTGGCCGGGAGCGCCGGTTCGGTCCGCGGCGTTTCCGTCGGGCGGACGTCCGATCGGGTCTCAGGCGGTCGGGCGGGTGCGTCGCCCGAGCTCGTCGGAGATGCCGTGGACGGCCCTCAACAGCGGTTCGCGCAGCCCGCGCGCCCGATCCGCGCTGTGCCTCGCGATCACGACCCCCAAGGCGGCGCTGACCGGCCCGCTCCGACCGATCCTCACCGGCGCGGCGACCGCGACCGTGCTCTGCGAGAGCTGCCGGTCACTGACGAAGACCTGCTCGCGGCGGATGCGGTCCAGTTGCGCACGGAGCGTCTTCGGATCGGTGACGGTGTGCGGGGTCCAGGCCCGCAGCGGGGATTCGAGTACCTCGTGCTGGATGTCGAGCGGCGCGTGCGCGAGCAGGACGCGCCCCATCCCGGTGGAGCCGATGGGGAACCGGCTCCCCACCATCGTCAGCAGCTCCACCGACCGGTGCCCGGCGATCCGCTCGACGAAGACGAGCTCCGTGCCCTCGCGCACCGCGAGCTGGATGTTCTCGTGGGTCGCCTCGTAGAGGTCCTGCATGAAGGGCAGCGCCACATCGCGCAGGATCTGGGTGCGCGGGCATCCCGAGGCGATCTCCCAGAGCCTCAGCCCGACGTGCCACGACCCGTCCTCCGCGCGCTCCAGCGCCCCCCAGTCGGCCAGTTCCGCGACCACCCGGTGCGTCGTGCTCAGGGCCAGACCGGTGCGCTGGGCGATCTCCGACAGGGTCTGCGACGGGTGTTCGCGGTCGAAGGCCGAGAGGACCTCGAGGACTTTTCCAGCTGCGGTGCTGCGGGTTGTGCTCACGCGGTCAGTCTCGCAGACCGCCGTCGAGGGCCCGCGTCGCACGCCGTGCGCTCCGCCGCGCACCAAGGAGACCGCGAGCGGGTGCTCGGCTAGGCGCGCGCCTCCTCCGGTTCCCTGCCGGGTTCCGCGTCCGCGGTCCCCCGGCCGGGTCGGGTGCGCGTGCCCCAGCGTTCGAGCGGGGGTCCGGCGGCGCCGACGGCGGCGAAGAACACGCCGAGGAGCAGCCATCCGGTCGTGCCGGCTCCCAGGACGACGGTGGTGAGGATGGCGGGGGCGAGTGCCTGGCCCGCGTTGAAGCCGAGCCCGAGGAGTCCCTGGTACTGGCCCTGGGCGTGCTCCGGTGCCAGGCCGAAGCCGAGGGCGAAGCAGGCCGATGACTCCCAGATCTCCCCGAGGCTGTGGACGAAGATCGCCGCGACGACGAGGAGGGCCGCCGCCCACCCGGGGGTGTGCGCGGTCAGGGCCATCATCGGGCAGCTGATGAGGAAGAGCAGTCCCGCCGTGCGGAAGGCCCGGCCGCCGTCGCGAGGGGTTTCGATGCGCGAGCCGATCCTGGTCTGCAGGAGGACGCAGACCCCGGCACTGATCGCGGACACCGCCACCACGGTCCAGCGTGGTGCTTCCGTGTGCTCCGAGATCCAGATGGGCAGGAGCAGGGACACCGTCGCGTACTGCAGCCCCATCGCGCCGTACAGGACCGTGAAGGTCACGAACGGCCGGTCGGCGAGGGCCGCCCAACGGCCCTGCTGCGGCGGCCGCGGCAACGGCTCGTAGTGGGGCAGCAGGAGCAGCAGGAGGGCGCAGAGCGCGAAGCTGACGGCGTTGCCGACGATCAACACCAAGTAGGCGGAACGGCTGTTCGCCGCGACCGCGAATCCGGCACCCGCGGTTCCCAGGACGACGCCCAGGTTGACGTACGTCCGGAGCTTCGCCCTGAACAGGGCCGGGCGGTCGGTGCCGACCCGCCTCACGAGGGCTCCCCAGGCCGCACCGCCGACCGCCGCCGCCAGCTGGTCGACGGTGGCGATGACCGTGAGGGCGGACCAGCTCTCGACCAGTACGAGGGCGGACATCGCCAGCGCCTGGACCGCCAGGGCGAGCATCATGACGGTGCGCGGCCCGCGTCGATCGGCCAGGTGGCCACCCGGTATCCCCGCGAGCAGGCCGACCAGGCCGGCGACGGTGAGGGCGGCGCCCACCTGCGCCGCCGGGAGTCCCACGACCAAGGTGAAGTAGAGCGCGGACGCCGTGTTGAAGAGCCCGTTGCCGACCCGGTTCACGAAACTGGCCAGGATCAGTACGCGCTCTGCCCTGTTGCTCCCCGCCATGGTGGCCATCCGACCTGACGCTCTCCCCTTGGTCATGGGCGCAGACTAACAGCGGCCCTTACGACGCCCGGCCGGGGTGCCCGATGCCGATAGCCTCGTTAAAGTCCGTCAAATCCGGAGGAGAAGGACTTTCCCGTGGTCCTGACCCGACGCGCCTCACTCGCCGCGCTGTCCACCGTCGCGCTCGCGCCGCTGCTCGGCGGCGTCCCCGCCGAGGCCGACGCCACGGCCGGACCGTCCGTCGCTCCGGCGGACGACGCCTTCGCCGGCCTGGAGCGGGAGTTCGACGCCCGGCTGGGTGTGTACGCACTCGACACCGGCAGCGGGCGCGTCGCCGAGCACCGCGCGGACGAGCGGTTCGCCTTCGCCTCCACGTACAAGGCCCTGGCCGCGGCGGCGGTGGTGAGGAAGAACTCCCCCGCGGGCCTGGACCGGGTCGTCCACTACACCCGGGACGACCTGGTCACCCACTCGCCCGTCACCGAGCGGCACGCAAGACCGGCACCGCCGAGTACGGCACCCGCAACGACATCGCCGTCCTGTGGCCGCCGCGTCGCGCGCCGATCGTCGTCGCCGTCCTGTCCAGCCGCACCGCTCCGGACGCCGGGCACGACGACCGCCTCATCGCGCGAGCCGCCGAAGCCGTCGTCGCCGCGCTGGGCCGACGCCCCATCCGTCAGGAGAAGGGGATCCGGTCCGGGCGGCAGACCGTGCCGGGGGGCGGGAGCGTCCCGTCGACGAAGTAGCGGCTCTCGTACGCGCTGATGCAGCTGCTGCCGTTGTTGAACAGCGCGGTGTGCCCGTGCCCGTCGTTCGTGAGGAGTCGGGCGTCGGCCAGCTCACGGGCCATGGCCTGGGCGCCCGTGTACGGCGTGGAGGGGTCGTACCGGGTCCCGATCACCAGGACGGGGTGGGCGGTGGGCTTGTTCCACGGGCCTTCGTACCCGGCGGCGGGCCGGGCCGGCCAGTCGGCGCAGGGCTCCGCCGCCCACGTCCAGTAGCGTCCGACGTCGCCGGCCCGCCGGGCACTGTCCTCCTCCAGTCCGTGGTAGGCGGCGGGGTCACGTGGGTTGGGGCTGTCGCCGCACCACACGGCGGACGCCTGCTCGTCCCCGAGGTACGGGTTCGGTCGGTCCACGGGAGGTGGCGGCGGGTACGCCGCGGGCGTGGGGACACGGCCCTGCGACAGCTCCTGGAGCCTGCCCGCGAGGGCCGTCCAGCCGGGGTCGACGATGTAGAGGCTGTTCACCGTGTCGGCGACCGTCTTGGCGTACGTCCAGGGGCCGATCGGACGCTCCCGCAGCCGCTGCATCAGTACGTCGAACTTCTTCCGGGTGGCCTCGGGGCTGCCCGCCGAGAAGGCGCAGCGCGCCGCGGGCGCCGATCCGCACAGGGTGAGGAACCGGTCCAGGGTGGCGGCGGCGGTGCGGTCCGAGCCCATGCGCAGGAGGGTCGTGGTGCGGGGATCGGCCTGCGGGCCGCCGTCGATCCAGGCCCGGGGGGCGATGTTGCTGTCGAGGGCCATGGCGCGGACGCTGCCGGGGAAGAGGTTGGCGTACGTGGCGCCGAGGATCGTGCCGTAGGAGACGCCGAGGTAGTTCAGCTTCGGTTCGCCCACCGACCGCCGGAGCAGATCGAGGTCCCGGGCGGTGTCGGCGGTCGACACGTGGCGCAGCAGGTCCGGGTCGCGTTTCTCGCAGAGCCGGCCGAGGTCCGCGTAGGCGTCGATCCACGCCTTGCGCTCCTGTTCGCCCACCGGGAAGCCCCCGGGTGGGCGGGCCGCCCAGCTCTTGGCCTCCGCGGGGGTGTCGAAGCAGTTCACGGCCGTGCTGTTGCCGATCCCGCGGGGGTCCCAGCTGACGATGTCGAACCGTTCCCGCAGTTCCTTCGGGAAGGCGTCGTAGTTCTGCGGAACCTGCACGGTGCCGGGGCCGCCGGGACCGCCGGGGTTCACGAAGAGGGTGCCGATGCGCCGGCCGGGATCGGTGGCCCGGCGGCGGACGACCGCGAGGTCGATGGTGCGGCCCGCGGGGGCGGCGTGGTCGAGCGGCACCTTCGCCGTGGCGCACTCCCAGGGGCTGCCGGGCTTGCACGGGCTCCAGTCCAGCCTCGGTACGGTCGCCGAGGGTGACGGGGGCGTGCTCTGCGCGGCGGCGGGCCCGGGCCCGAGTCCGGGACCGGTGCCCGTGAGCAGCGCCGAGCAGGCCAGCGCCGCGATGAGGACCGCCGCCCGGAGTCGGCGGCCGGCCGTGGGACCCGGTGCGGACATGTTCCGCCCTCCTCGGTCACGGCGAGGGACCGGTCCGGCGCTCGATGCCGCCGTATCGGTACGCACGCCCATGCCACCACGAAACCGCGATTCTGCGGCGCGCGCGAGCCGGGCGGGCGGGCGGGCCGGTCGGGCGCGGGGCGGGGCGGGCGCGGGGCAGGCCGACCGGCGGCGGACTCCCCCGCGCCCGGCTGCGCGGGTAGGTTGGACACGTGATCGACTTTCTCCGGGGCGCCCCGGTCGCAGGCAGTCTCGATGTCGTCTGGCACGCCGGCTGGCCCTCCCCGAAGCACGACCCGGCTCCGGAGATCCAGGTCCACGCCTACTCCGAGCACACGGTGATCCTGCGCCAGAACAAATCCGTGCACTACGAAGCCCCGTTCCTCTTCCTCCTCTTCGGCAATGAGCGGGCGCTGCTCCTCGACACGGGCGCGTCCGCCGACCCGGCCCATTTCCCGCTGCGGGAGACGGTCGACCGGCTCGTCGCGGACTGGCTGGAACGCCACCCGAGGCCCTCGTACGCGCTGCTGGTCGCCCACACGCACGGACACGGCGACCACATCGCGGCGGACTCGCAGTTCACGGACCGGCCCCTCACCACGGTCGTGGGGCCCGGCCCCGACGAGGTCACGGCCGCTTTCGGCCTCACCGACTGGCCGCACCGCACCGGCACGCTGGACCTGGGCGGCCGGATCCTCGACCTGATCCCCGGCCCCGGCCACCAGCCGGCCGCGGTGGTCTTCCACGACCGCCACACCGGCCTCCTGCTGACCGGCGACTCCCTCTACCCGGGGCGGCTCTACATCGAGGACCGCACGGCGTACTCGGCCACCGTCGACCGGCTGCTGGACTTCTGCGCCACCCACCCGATCCGCCACGTCCTCGGATGCCACATCGAGATGACGACCACGCCGGGCGAGGACTACCCCCGCGGCACCACGCACCAGCCGGACGAGCCGCCGCTCCAGCTCACCGCGGCCCACCTGCGGACCCTGCGCAGGGCCCTCGACGAGACGGCGGACCGCCAGGGCACGCACCCCTACCCGGAGTTCATCCTCGTGTACCGGGACTGACGGAGAAGGGCGGGGGCGCCACGGCGGTGATCGGCGGGTTCCCGCGAAAACGCGGTGGGCTGCGGTAGTAGGTGGGGCGACATCCACACCCCGTCCGAAGGGACCCACCATGTCCGCCGAGCTCAGCCACAGGCTCAAGGAACTGCTCGACAGCCCCGTCTTCGTCACCATCGCCACCATCCAGCCCGACGGAAGCCCCCAGGTGTCACCGGTCTGGGTGAAGCGCGAAGGCGACGACGTGCTGATCTCGACGACGGTCGGCCGGCGCAAGGAGAAGAACATGCGCCGCGACCCGCGCGTCACCGTACTGCTCCAGCCCTTCGATTCCCCGTACGAGTACGCGGAGATCCGTGGCACCGCCGAGCTCAGCACCGAGGGCGGCCAGGAGCTGATCGACGAGCTCTCGGTGAAGTACACGGGCAAGAAGTACCGCGACTTCAACCCGGCGTCCGTCGACGACGCCCCACGCGTGGTCGTCCGGATCGCCGCACGAAAGATCGTCGGGGCACTCTGAGCCCCGACGACCGCGGAACCCCGTGCCCCGTGCCCCGGATCGGCCACGGGGCACGGGTGCGGCCCCACTCCCGTGACGTGGTGCTCCGGCCGTCGGCCGCGCTACTGGACTCCGCGGTTCCAGGGGTGGCCCTTCTCCACGAACTCCTGGTTCCAGGCCCAGCACATCAGCGGGAACCGCATGTCGTGGAGGGTGAGTCGGGCGTCCTTCACGTCCAGGAAGTGACCGGTGGCCTTCTCCATCAGCGTCACGACGTAGTACATCGGAGACCTTGCCAGAGGATCACTTCGCGTCACACATCGCGGCGAGGACGCCCGAAGGGGCGGTGACGGAGACGTGAAGATGCCCCGGCCGTCGGGTCGTCGACGGCCGGGGCATCGGTCGATCGGAGTGGGCGGACCGGTCCCGCAGGGTGTGGGGGGCTACACGACGCCGGGGATCTGCCGGGCCGCGAAGGCGGCCCGCACCGCGTCCGCCGCCGTGGCGCCGTACATCTGACGCGCCGTCTCGATGGTCGTCAGCGCCGCGTCCTGGAAGTCGGTGTCGGGTGCGAAGCCGAACTGCGCGTTGACGATGATCCGGTCGGCGGTGCGGGCGCCCAGCGCGTTCCGGATGTCGAACAGCGCCCGCGACCAGATCTCGCCGTCGGCGTGCACCTCGCCCTCGATGTCCCCGTACACCTTGTTGCCGTCCACCCGGCGCAGGCAGTGCGGGGCGGTGGTGTACGGGACCGAGTCCCAGTCCGCCACGCACGCCAGGTCCGCCCGGCGCGGCCAGCCGTTCGCCTGTACCGCGTTCTCCCCCACCTCGACGGCCAGGTAGTCCGCGAACGCCTCGCCGATCGCCCCCGCTTCGGGCGACCGGCCGAAGCCGGGAACCTGCGCCTGGTGCACGGCGTGCCCGTACTCGTGGACGATCACCTCGGCGTCCTCTGCGTCGTCGACACCGCCCTTGCCGAAGCGGATCTCGCCCCTCCTGCCCGCGAAGAAGGAGTTGTCGAGGCCGTACTGGTTGATCCGCACCGCCTGCGGACGGTTGTTCACGCCGGGGAGCTCGCTGCCGAAGCCCAGGCCCTGCAGGTACTCCTGGGCCTCGTTGACCCAGAAGTACGCCATCACCTGCTCGAACTGGTCGTTGCCGCGGTTGTACGTGGCGGCCGCGGAAACCGAGGCGGGGGCGCCGGTCTCGGAGCGGACGTACGCCCACCGCCCGGAGAGGCGCCCACTCGTGTCCAGGTTGCGCAACTCGGCCAGGGTGTAAGCGGAGTTCGGCACGGCCGAAGGGGAGTCCCGCTGGTCGGTGAGGCTCTGGTCGCCCGTGGACTGGACGGGGTTGACCATGAAGATCCGCGCCTGGGGCAGGGCTGCGGCACCGGCGGGCGGTACGGTACCGGCGGCGGGGGCGGCGCCGACCGGTCCGGCCGGCACGAGCAGCGCGGCGCCGGCGGTGGCCGCGGCGACGAGGCCGCGGATGGTGGTACGGCGAGCCATCGACATCCTCCTGGGTGGGTCCTCGGGCACGAGGGCGGCCCCGTCGACCGGACTCCCGTGCGCAGCGACCGCGTGGACGATGCAAACATGCCGCCCGGGGGCGACCAAGGAATCCGGAGGGTGAAGTCCTGCCGCTCCGACGGCCGGATGGCCGTACCGCGGCCCCGGCGGGGGGCTGCGCGGCGGCGCTGCTCTAGAGGGCGGCTCCCGGAGCCGCGGAAAGGTCGATGGTGAAGGCGACCCGGTCGAGTCCCGGGCCGTCGTAGTCCGGCTTCACGGCCGAGGGAACGAAGCCGAGCCGGGTGTGGAACGCGCGTGACGCGGTGTTCTCCGGGCTGGTGATGCAGTGCACGTAACGGCGCCCGTGCGACCGGGCGAGCGCGAAGAAGGCCCGGTAGAGGGAACGCCCCACGCCCTGGCCGTGCAGGGCCGGATCGACGCCGACGAAGTGCACGTAGGCGCCGACAGGGGTCGATCCCCCTGGCGTGGCAAATGGGTGAGGCGGCCCTCCCGGGGTCGCTACCCGGCCGCCATGACCTCGCCGGCCGTGACCTGGGGAGGGTTGGGCAGCAGCGAGGCGAGATTGTCCCGGACGAATTCGGCCGCCCTCCTGACCGACTCCTCGGCCCCGGCCCGGTCCTCGTAGACGCTGGTGGAGACCATCACTCCATCCCCCGCGTCGATCCAGTAGTAGGCCACGAAACCGGGGACTCGGCGCAGGAGAGGGACGAAGCCCTCGTCCACCCGGCGTCCCGCCTCGGCGGGATCGGTCACGCCTTCGTACCGTCGAACCACTGCGTACACGGCTGATCTCCTCATTCGTCCCAAAGTCGGCTCGCGCGGAACGACATACCCCCGCTGCCCGTTTCCCGCTCGCGGGGCGTCCGGAAGGCACTCGGATAGGCGCACCGGGGATGCACCGGGGATGCACCGGTGATCCACACCGGGTATCGGCAGGCGGCATCCGCACGGGGCGGAGGAGGAAGGCTTGACCGGCAGCGACCGCGTATGTACCAGCGGTGCACGGTCCGCTGCGTCCCGGAGCGTCGCCGGGCCATCGAACATACGATGGGCGGGAACCGGCGCGGACGGCTCCCGCTGCCGGCCGCCCAGAGCACGTGGGGTGGAGACGTATGGCACAGGCTGCCGATGCAGGGCGGACCGTCATCCTGACGGTGGACGACGATCCGGGGGTTTCCCGCGCCGTCGCGCGTGACCTGCGGCGTCGTTACGGCGCCGGGTACCGGATCGTGCGCGCCGAGTCCGGTGAGTCCGCGCTGGAGGCGCTGCGCGAGCTGAAGCTGCGGGGCGACCTGGTCGCGGTGATCCTGGCCGACTACCGGATGCCGCAGATGAACGGCATCGAGTTCCTCGAACAGGCCCTCCAGGTGTTCCCGGGCGCGCGGCGCGTGCTGCTGACCGCGTACGCCGACACCAACGCGGCCATCGACGCGATCAACGTCGTCGACCTCGACCACTACCTCCTCAAGCCCTGGGACCCGCCGGAGGAGAAGCTCTACCCCGTCGTGGACGACCTGCTCGCGGCCTGGCGCTCCAGTGACCACCGGCCCGTGCCCGCCACCAAGGTGGTCGGGCACCGGTGGTCGGCGCGTTCCTCGTACGTACGGGAGTTCCTGGCCCGCAACCAGGTGCCGTACCGCTGGTACTCGTCCGACGAGCCCGAGGGCCGGCGGCTCCTGGAGGCCGCCGGGGCCGACGGACAGCGACTGCCCGTGGTGGTCACTCCGGACGGCACCGTGCTGATCGAGCCGGACGCGCCCGAACTGGCCGCCCACGTCGGACTCGCGACGACGCCGACCGCCGATTTCTACGACCTCGTCGTGATCGGCGGCGGCCCGGCCGGGCTCGGCGCGGCCGTGTACGGGGCCTCCGAGGGGCTGCGGACCGTTCTGGTCGAGCGGTCGGCGACCGGCGGGCAGGCCGGGCAGAGCTCGCGCATCGAGAACTACCTCGGCTTCCCCGACGGCGTGTCGGGGGCGCAGCTCACGGACCGTGCCCGCCGCCAGGCCGGCCGGTTCGGCGCCGAGATCCTCACCGCGCGCGAGGTCACGGGGCTGGAGGTCAACGGCGCGGCGCGGGTCGTCCGCTTCTCCGACGGGTCGGCGATCGCCGCGCAGAGCGTCATCCTGGCGACGGGCGTGTCGTACCGGCAGCTCCAGGCGCCGGGCTGCGAGGACCTGACCGGCTGCGGGGTGTACTACGGCTCCTCCCTCACGGAGGCGTCCTCCTGCCAGGGCCATGACGTGTACATCGTGGGCGGGGCCAACTCCGCGGGTCAGGCCGCGATGTACCTGGCGCGGGGCGCGAAGTCGGTCACGCTGTTGGTGCGCGGGGAGTCCCTGACGGCGTCGATGTCGTACTACCTGATCCAGCAGATCGATGAGGCGCCGAACATCACGGTGCGGACCCGCACGGTCGTCGAGGCGGCGAGCGGGGACGGGCACCTGGAGCGGCTGACGCTCCGGGACGTGGACAGCGGCGCGACCGAACTCGTCGACGCCCAGTGGATGTTCGTGTTCATCGGCGCGGCCCCGCGCACCGACTGGCTGGACGGTACGGTGCTCCGAGACGAGCACGGTTTCATCCTGGCCGGGCCGGACCTCACGCCGGACGGGCGACCGCCGGCCGACTGGGAACTGGACCGGCCGCCCTACCACTTGGAGACCAACGTTCCCGGCGTGTTCGTGGCGGGCGACGCGCGCGCCCGGTCCGCGAAACGCGTCGCGTCCGCCGTCGGAGAGGGAGCCATGGCCGTGATGCTCGTCCACCGTTACCTGGAACAGTCATGAGCGGCGAGGTCATGCCGTGCAGCCCGCAGGAGATCACCTCGCTGTTCCTGTTCGAGAAGCTCTCCCCGGAGCAGCTCGGGTGGCTGTGCCGCGAGGGGCGGGTGGAGCGGTTCGAGGCCGGACCGGTCTACACCGAGGGGGACCCGGCCACCTGCTTCTACGTGATGATCGAGGGCACCGTCGTCCTCTACCGCCGGGTCGGCGGCGACGACGTCGAGGTGAGCCGCACCTCGCAGCGCGGCGTGTACGCGGGTGCCATGCAGGCCTACCTCGGCGACCGCGTGCCGCAGACGTACAACAACACGATGCGGGTGACGGAGCCGACGCGGTTCTTCGTCCTGCCCGCGCAGTCCTTCGCGGACATCATGCGGGAGTGGTTCCCGATGGCCGCGCACCTGCTGGAGGGGCTCTTCTTCGGTTCGAAGCAGACGCAGCGGGCCATCGGGCAGCGTGAACGGCTGCTGGCGCTCGGGTCGTTGTCGGCCGGTCTCACCCACGAGCTCAACAACCCGGCCGCGGCGGCCGTCAGGGCCACCGCGACACTGCGGGAACGGGTCGGCAAGATGCGGCACAAGCTGGCCCACATCTCCCAGGGGCAGTACTCGCGCGAGGCCATCGCCGACCTGATCGAGATCCAGGAGCGGACCGTCGAGCGCGTGGCGAAGGCGACGGCGCTCAGCCCCCTGGAGGCGTCCGACCGGGAGGACGAGCTCGCCGACTGGCTCGACGACCACGGCATCCCGGAGGGCTGGCGGATCGCGCCGACCTTCGTACAGGCCGGTCTGGACACGGATTGGTTGGAGCACGTCGCGGCCACCGTGGCCGAGGAGATCCTGCCGGCGGCCATCGGCTGGCTCAACTACACGGTCGAGACCGAGTTGTTGATGGACGAGATCGACGACTCCACCGCCCGCATCTCCCACCTCGTGGACGCGGCCAAGCAGTACTCTCAGCTCGACCGCGCCCCGCACCGCGTCGTCGACGTCCACGAACTCCTCGACAGCACCCTCCTGATGCTGTCCGGCAAGATCGGCCCCCAGGTGCGGGTGGTCAAGGCGTACGACCGTTCCGTGCCCGACGTGCCCGCCTACCCGGCCGAGCTGAACCAGGTGTGGACGAACCTCATCGACAACGCCGTCTTCGCGATCGGCAGCACCGGCGGCGACGGCACGCTGACGGTCCGCACGGCGCGCGAGGGGGACCGTCTGCTGGTGGAGTTCCGCGACACCGGTCCCGGCGTCCCGGCGGACATCCGCAGCCGCATCTTCGATCCCTTCTTCACCACCAAGCCGGTCGGCGAGGGCACCGGCCTCGGCCTCGACATCTCCTGGCGCATCGTCGTCAACAAGCACCACGGGAGCCTCGAAGTCGAATCCGCCCCGGGCGACACCCGCTTCCGGGTGCTGCTGCCGCTGACCGCCCCGCCCGAGGAATCCGCCACCGTCACCCAGAGCACCGAGGAGCCCGCATGACCGACGTCGAAGGAATCGACCCGAGCGTCCCGCCCAGCGGCACCGGCTGCGCGGAGTGCGACGCGGTGGGCGGCTGGTGGTTCCACCTGCGACGCTGCGCCCAGTGCGGCCACATCGGCTGCTGCGACTCCTCACCCGCGCAACACGCCACGGCCCACTGGAAGTCCACCGGCCACCCGCTGGTGCAGAGCTTCGAGCCGGGCGAGGAGTGGTTCTGGAACTTCGACACCAACGCCCTGTACGAGTCCGGGCCCGAGCTGACACCGCCGCACGGCCACCCGGCGGACCAGTCGGCACCGGGACCGGCCGACCGTGTCCCCCAGGACTGGACGACCCGGCTGCACCGCTGACGCACGCGTGGCCCGTCGCGTGGAGGGACGCGAGGATGGAGGGATGACGGACACCTTCACCACCCGGACGATCGACGTCACCACCGGCACCACCGAGACCGTCCACGATCTGACCGCCGCCTGCGCCCGTTTCCTCGGCGAGGTCGCCCGGGGCCGCGACGGGCTGCTCAACGTGTTCACCCCGCACGCGACGGCCGGGCTGGCCGTCATCGAGACGGGCGCGGGCAGCGACGACGACCTGCTGGACGCCCTTCGTACGCTGCTGCCCGCCGACGACCGCTGGCGCCACCGGCACGGCTCCCCCGGTCACGGCCGGGACCACGTGCTCCCGGCGCTCGTGCCGCCGCACGCGACCCTTCCGGTCGTGGGCGGTGAACTCGACCTGGGGACCTGGCAGTCGGTCGTCCTGGTGGACACCAACGTGGACAACCCACGGCGCACGGTACGGCTGTCCTTCCTCGCCTGAGACCCATCGGCAATCCGCCGACCGGGTGACCCGACCCTGTTCGAGCGAGTTTCAGCACCACCACCGCAGGCCCTCCAAGGCCACCACGACCCGCCGGAACGTTCGTTCGCGGTTCTCCGCGGATCCGGCCGTGACGTGCCCCGATCGGGAGTCGTTCCCGGAGCACCAGTACCGGTCGTGCGCCCATCCGGAGGACCCCGTGCACCCGCCGCAGCCCGATCTCTCACCCCCCGTGGCAATCGAACGCGAGACCGCCGTGGCCTGGCTGCCCCAGGTTCCCGACTCCCGTCGTCCCGGCCCCGCGAGGTGAGCGGCGGACCCCGGCACACGGTGCCGATCGACGTCCATCTCGTCCTGCGTCGCGACGGCGTGGCCGGCCCGGAGGTACTGCTGTCCCGGCGGGCCGGGCCGGTCTACGCGACGGGACTGTGGCACCTGCCGTCCGGGCACCTCGACCCGGACGAGGACATGGTGGAGGCGGTGATCCGGGAGGCTCGCGAGGAGACCGGCGTGCTCATCGACGACGAGGACGTGACCGCCGCCGTCACCGTGCACCACCGTCCCCCCACGGGTTCCCGCTCCCGTCTGGGCGTCTTCTTCGAGGTCCGCCGGTGGTCCGGACGGCCCCGGATCATGGAACCGGACCGTTGCGACGCCCTGGGCTGGTACCCGATGGACGAGCTCCCGGGGCCGATGGTGGCGTACTGCCGGGCCGGGCTGGACGCCTACCGGGCCGGAGTCCCCGCCGCGGTGCACTTCCAGCGGCCGGACGACCCCGTCGCACACGCACCCGGCGGCCCGGACCGCACCCGCCTGCTCATCGGCCCGACCGCCGATCGGTCCGAGATGCCCTACCGGCTGCGGGTGTTCGCCGAGCGGGCCGTGGGGCGGATCACGCGGGCGACGGAGGTGTCCCGGGTGCGCACCGGCAGCCGGGTGTGGCGTCTGAGCGGGCCCGGGGGCGGGACCTGGTACCTGAAGCGGCACCGCGGGCCGAAGTTCCACGCCCGGGAGGTGGCCGCGTACCGGACGTGGGTGCCGGCGCTCGGGCCACGGGCTCCCCGGCTCGTCGCGGCCGACACGGCGGCGCGGGCCGTCGTCGTCACCGCCCTGGCCGGGCACCCCCTGCACGGCATGGTCCTCGACGCGGCCGCCGAGGCACGCGTCCAGCACTCGCTGGGCCGGCTGGCCCGCGCCCTGCACCGCAGCGCGCCCGAGCGCAACGGCGGCACCTCGGCAGCCGCGGACGAGGTGGAGCGTCACCTGGAGGAAGCCCGGCCGCACCTCGCCGACGGGGACGAGCACCTGGTCCTCGCCCTGGCCGGCACCTACGCGGAGCTCCCGCGGCCCGCCCTCGTACCCACCCACGGGGACCTCCAGTACCGCAACGTCCTGCTCACCGAAGGCGGCGAACCCCTGCTGTTCGACTTCGAGCGGGCGGAGTACGCCACCGCGACCCGGGACATGGTCCGCATCGGCGACACCTGGACCGGCCGCCCCGACCTGCGTGCCGCGTTCCTCGCCGGCTACGGCAGACCGCTCACTCCCGACGAGGAACTCCGCCTGGACTGCGAGGCCGCCTTCGACGCCGTCTCCGGCATCGCCTACGGCACCGGTCACGACGACCCCGAGGTCACGGAACGCGGCCGGCGCACCCTGCGCCGCCTCCACACCGTCCTGTCGGGAAGGACTCCCGTGTCAGATCCCCGCCCTGCCGATCCCGCCACTCCCACCGAGGGGTACCCGTCGTGAGCAAGCAGCTGCTGCCCCCGGAGGAGTTCGCGGCGACCCTCCCCAAGGCCACGGTGTTCGGGGCCGTGTTCTTCACCGACGAGGACGACCGTCCCGTCCAGCTGCGGGCCACCTACTCCAGCGCCCACCCCTGGCAGTGGCCGGGTGGCGTCGCGGAAGCCGGCGAGCGCCCGTGGGACACGGCCGTACGCGAGTGCCGGGAGGAAACGGGGCTCCACGTACCGGGACCGCCACTGCTGTTGGCTACGGTGTTCGGGCTGCCGGGCAAGGACTGGCCGCTGAGCACGGTCGGCGTCGTCTTCGACGGCGGCCGCCTCTCGTCCGCCCAACTCGCCACGATCGTCCTGGACTCCGACGAACACGACGACGTCCGCGCCCTGACCGTGCCGGAGTGGCGGGACCTCATGCCGGCCCGCGACCACGCCCGCCTGGAGGCCGTCATGACGGCCCGCCGGACCGGCCGGCCCGCGTATTTCGACACGTGGGACTGGGAGGCGTGGTGACCGGCCCGAGGCCGGACCCGGTCGCCTGGAGCGAGAAACGGACTCCGAAGCCGGCCGCGATGGAGGGTGTCGCGATCGTCGCCGCGCACCACACGCCCCGGCCCACGGGCAACGCCGGGCCGTAGAGAGACCGGAACGGGCCGCCGTACGCCCGGTTCTCCTCGTACGAGGTCATCCGGACGCGACGGCGTCGTCGTCCCTGCGCAGCCGGTTCCGGGCGGCCAGGCCGAGCATCAGGCCCCACAGGACGAAGAGGCCGTACCAGAAGAGGCCCCAAGCGGCCTGCGGGTGGGCGTCCTTGGCCGCGAAGGCGGGCGCCGAGACGACGCGGCCGGCGGCGAGCAGGCCCTGCATCGCGAAGTACGTGAAGCCCCACAGGGTCATGCCGACCGAGGCGGTCAGGGACAGGGCGCAGAGCGTACGGCGCGGCAGCCGGCGGCCCCAGGGCCGCACCAGGGCGAGCGCGACGACGGCACCGGACACGGCGACCGCGCCCATCACCCAGTAGCCGATCGCGGCTTCCCAGGTGCCGTGCGGCGCGGAGGCGAAGTCTCCGGGGAAGGTCGCGCCGATCCCGGCGCCCCACCAGAAGTGCGGCGCCGCGTAGGCGAGTGCCGCCCCGGCCGCCACATGGCCCGGCCAGGTCTGCCGCCACCCGCGCCGCCGTACCGGTTCCGCCGTGGCCGTAACGGTCGTCGTGTCGTCCCCCGAGGTCTCGTGCGGCGCACCGTGCGCTGCCTAAGAAGACTCTGTCGGAACGGTCGCGCGGGCGCCTCGGTCACCGGGACCAACCCGCCTCCCCCGCACGGGGGAGGCCCTCTCCTACTCGGTGAGCTGCCCCTGCTCCTCCCCCTCCTCCGACTGCGCACCCCATGCCGAGTGCCGGTGCCGGGCGGCGAACGGTCCCTCGAACGGACGACTCGACGGGCAGCGGCCTACGGCCGGCCGGACGATGAGGGCGGGAACGGGAACGCGCGACGGGAGCCGACGGACATGCCGCACACCGCCAGGCAGTCGCACCGGGTGCGCAGCGCCCTGGCCGGCGTATTGGTCCTCGCCGGGGTCACCGTCACCGGCTGTGGGAGCGCGCACCGCGACGCCGGACAGGCGGCCGGAGCGGGGCCTCGCCCCCAGGCGGCGCGCTCCGGGAAGGTCACCGTCGTCTACGAGGACCGGACGGTCCCTCCGGCGGACCGGCAGGTCGTGGCGCTGATCCGCGACTCCCGTGTGCTGGAGCGCACGGCCGACTGGGTCAACAGGACGCTCACGCTCCCGTACGACATGGTCGTGAAGGTCACCGCCGAAGTGCCGCCCGGCGTCACCGACGCCGTCACTCAGCCGGACGGCCGGACGATCTACATCCCGCCGTCGTTCCTGGCCCAGATCGAGGACTCCTTCGCCGACGTCGTGAAGACCGTCAAACGGCCCGCCCCGTTTCCCGCGTCCGAGTACAACACCGACGACCTGACGGTACTGGCCACCGAGTTCATCTTCGGCCACGAAATGGGCCACGCCCTGCAGAGGCAGCTCCTCCTGGCCAATCTCGGCCTCGAAGAGGACGCGGCGGACGGCTTCGCGTCCTTCCACACCGTCAACGAGGTCGGGCCGGGCCCGTCGCTGGCCGCCGCGATCCTCTTCGACGAGATCGCCCGCAAGGAAGGCCGGCTGACCCTGGAGAACCTGGCCAGTGACCACCCCGTCACGCAGGCGAGGGTCTTCAACTTCCTCTGCTACCTGGAAGGCAGCGACCCGAAGAAGTACAAGCAGCCCCTGGTCGACGGCGGCTACCTCCCGAAGACCCGCGCGCCCCTCTGCCCGCAGGCGTGGGCGATGTTGGACTACGGCTGGTGGACGCAGCTCCAACCGCACTTCGGCACCGCGTTCAAGCCCCAGGGAGACCAGGACCAGAAGCGGGCGCGGGCGCGGTTGGTCGCGGAGACGAAGGCATTCACGAAGGTGCTCGACGAGCTCCGCCAGAGCCAATGACCCGTCCCGCCGCGAGTCGGCGGTCGCGTACGCAGAAGACGCTCGGCAGGGGTTCCCTGCCGAGCGTCTTCGTGCGTGTGCTGCGCGTGCTGCCGCCGGTTTAGTACCAGTGGTTGGCGGACCAGAAGTTCCAGGCCTCGACGGGGCTGCCGTAGCGGGAGTTCATGTAGTCCAGGCCCCACTTGATCTGGGTGG
>NZ_JBIAUK010000020.1:0-149489 GCF_042892775.1 Streptomyces sp. NPDC001717
TTCCACCGTTCCCCGGGCTCCGCCCGGACCCGTCCTGGGGCTCCGCCCCAGACCCCGGTCCTCAAACGCCGGACGGGCTGGAATCGCCCGCCGGCTTCGGACCCCGCGCCTCAAACACCGGACGGGCTGAAATCGCCCGCCGGCTTCGGACCCCGCGCCTCAAACGCCGGCGAGGCTGGATGGCGGCGGCCTCAGGTGGAGGCGGGGACCAGGACCACGGCCGTCCCGTACGCGCACACCTCGGTCCCGACGTCCGCCGCGTCGGTGACGTCGAACCGCATCATCAGCACGGCGTTCGCGCCGCGCGCCTTCGCCTGTTCGATGAGCCGTGCCATGGCCTGGTTGCGCGTCTCCACGAGGGTCTTGGTGAGGCCCTTCAGCTCGCCGCCGATCATCGACTTCAGGCCGGCGCCGATCTGGCTGCCCAGGTGGCGGGAGCGCACGGTGAGGCCGAAGACCTCGCCGATGACCTGCTCGACCCGGTATCCGGGGACGTCGTTGGTGGTCACGACGAGGATGCCGGTCTCGTGCGCCCCGGGACCGCCGCCGTAGTCTTCGATTCCCATGGGACCCACTCTCGCCCGGCCCCCCGCCACCCGCATCCGGAAGCCCCGGGCGGTTGCGGGTCGGCCGGTGCGGGTGACCGTGCCGAACTCGCGGGCCGGGAGCACGCCCTGGAGGCGGCCGGCCGTCAGGGGGCGGGTACGGCCACGCACTCCGCTGTCCCGGATTGGGCATATCGGGCTAACCGGCGGTGTGCCACCGGAAGCCCCGGCGCCGTCCTCGCCATAGTCGTCCGTGGCAACCGCCCGGTTGCCGCCCCCTGCCGCGCTCTGCGGCCGGGCGGAAGTCTTCGTAGAGGAGCCGGCTCATGCTGAAGTCCACCAGGACCATCCTCGCCCTCACCGCCGGAAGCCTGGTGCTCGGCCTGGTGGGTGCGGGCACCGCGGTCGCGGAGGACGGCGGTTTCCGCGTCGCGGGCCACACCACGGGCAAGGTCGTCTCGAAGGGTCCGCTGAAGGTCCGGAGCAAGCCGACCACCCACTCGCGGGCCGTGGGCGAGGTGCACCCGCACAGCAAGGTCGAGATCCGGTGCAAGAAGCGCGGCGAGAGCGTCGACGGGAACAGCCTCTGGTACCGCCTCGCGGAGCGCGACGACAAGAAGGAGAACGGCGACTCCGAGCACGGGGACTGGCAGATCGGCAAGCCCGAGCACGCCAAGCCCGAGAACGGCAGGCCCGAGCACGCCAAGCCGGAGAACGGTCGCAAGGACCACACCGACTGGCAGCACGGCACCCGGCCGGACGACCGCAAGGCGTACGACGAGGAGCGCTGGGTCTCCGCCCGCTACGTCGAGAACCACGGCTGGGTGCAGTACTGCCGCTGAGCCGCCCGGCCCCGGTCAGTCCGGTGGGCGTACGGCGCGCGGCCCCACGCACCGCGCGCCGTGCGCACCCACGCGGGACCGCAGTTCGCGGTCGGCCGTGACCACCACGCAGTCCCGGTCCGCGTAGGCCTCCGCCAGCTCGACGATCCGGTCGTCGCCGCTGCCGGGTGCCGGGTCCACCCGTACCCCGGGCACGGACTCGACGCCCCGGGCCGCGCCTTCGACGACGAGGATGATCTCCTCGCCGGCGTCGCGCGCGGCCAACCGGTCGCGCAGCCGCTCGGCGGCGCCCCGCCGGTCCCGCCACCAGCCGTCCGGCACCGAGCCGACGACGTTGGCGGCGTCCACGATCAGCACGCTCTTCTCCACGCTCCGCGCTCCGTGCCCCGGCTCCTAGAAGTCGCCGTAGTTGACCTGCCAGGTGGGCAGGCCCATCCGGCGCCAGACCGCGACCACCCGGTCCCGGTCGTCGAGCGACACGCGTACCGCGTAGCGGTGGCGCACGTGCGCGTCGAACAGCTCCGACTTCACCACGTCGTCGCGCCGCTGGTCGCCCGACGCGCGCATCCACAGCTCGTCGTACGGGACTTCGTGGCGTGCGAGCCAGCGCTCGGTCTGCGGCCTGAACTCCTCGCTCCGCCCCGACAGCAGCACGATCGTGTCGCCGTCGGCCCGCCGGAAGGCGTCGAGGGCGTGCCGGACGGACTCGTTGAGCAGGTCGAGCTCGCAGCGCGTGAAGTCGTACGGGCCGCGGTCGCCGGTCAGCGCGAGGGTGCCGTCGATGTCGCACATCACGGCGGAGGGCAACGCCGGGTCGGGGACGTACTCGGTCACCGGGGGCACCGCGGCGCCGCCGGATCCGCCGTTCATCCACTCCGAGGTGAGCCGCCAGCCGCCCTTGCGGGCCTTCTCGTGCTTCTCGGCGAGTATGCGGATGATCTCCTCACCGACCTGGCGCTCCCGGCCGGCGTCCCGGCGCAGGCACTCCTCCAGCGGGACGTCGGTGAAGTCGTGCACGACGAAGGTCGCGAGACCGCCGACGGCCGCCTTGAGCCGCTTGGGGATGTGCTTGGTCAGGTGCGTGTTGTCGACGACCACGTCGAAGCCGCCGTCGACCGCGGCGCGCACGGCCGCGTCCTGGACCGCCAGGACCGTCTGCTCGTGCGCGAAGCTGCGGCCGCGTTCGGGGTCCGGCAGGTCGAGCATGCTGCGCAGGTCGTCGAGGTTGACGCGGCGCATGCGTCCGCCGGCCTCGGCCTGGAGGGCGCGCGCGGCCGTGGTCTTGCCGGAGGCCGGGAGACCGGTCATGACGTGCACGACGGGCAGCCGGTCCTCCTCGGCGGCGGGCAGCCCGGTCGCGGTGTCGTCGGCGGGTGCGGGTGTCTCCTCGGACACGGGTCAGTTCTCCTCGTCGTTCGTGAAGGGGTCGGAGGCCTCGGGGCGGACGAACCGCCAGACCACGAGGTCCGTGGCCTTGCCGTCCAGTCGCAGGAACATCGCGGCGCGGATCGCGCGGTCGGGCAGCTGCTTCACGGCGCGCGCGAACGCGCCCCGGTCCGCGGCCAGGTGCGCGAGTCCCGCGTACGCCTCGTCCACCGCGCGCTCGCGTCGCCCGGCCTCGTCCTCGAAGCGGGCGATCATCTCGCGCACCCAGGTGTCGAACTCGTCGGGCACCTGGTCCAGCAGCGCGTCGAGCGGCTTGCCGCCCGAGGCCTCGATCTCGGCGACCGTGCAACCGAGGCCCTGCGCGAGCTGCTTGGCGGGCAGGCCGGCGAACCGCTGGATGCCGTGGGCGCGCCAGATGTCCCGCTCGGTGACCTTGGTGAGCACCCGGTGGAGCCGTACGTACTCGGACAGCTTGGCCTTCGCCCGTACGCCGGACGCGAAGCGCAGGACGAAGCCCTCCGCTTCGATGCCGGTCGCCGCGGCGCCGCCGGGCAGGGTGTTGGAGGCGGTCAGCTCCATCAGCTCGTCGAGGGGCATGGCGGGCCACACGGTGACGACGGAGCCGATGCCCTCCCAGTGCGTCGCGGCCTCGGCGAGCGGGACCTCGACCCCGTCGGTGCCGAAGGCGGCGAGGAGGACGAGGTCGCGCCGGTCGCCGTAGTCGACGACGATGCGGTTGCCCGGGTAGAGGATCTCGGCGAGGTAGGTGACGCCCGGGCGCAGTGCCGAGGTGTCCTTGGTGTCGAGCCGGCGCTGGGCCCAGGAGGCCTGGGCGCTGATGAAGGAACCCTTGGAGGCGACGTGCCAGCGGCCCGCGTAGTGGAAGACCACGCCGAGGCTGCCGTCGACCTTGTCGTACACCTCGAACGGCTCGTCCGGCAGGGCGGACGCGTAGGGCCGTCCCGACTCGTGCTCGCTGACGTTGAAGAACTTCGGCAGCGGCAGCGCGACGATCGCGCCGGTGGTGTCGTCGGCGACGAGTCCGCGGCAGCGCGTGGTGACCTGGTTCCAGACGTGTTCGTACTGGGCCGTCCGCGTGTACGTGTAGATGGACAGCGGCAGTTCGGGGTGCGTCTTGCGGGTCACGTGGCCGGCCTCGATCGCGTGGTCGAGGGCCTGGGCGGGCAGCAGGTCGTGCAGAGTCAGGGTCTCCTGGCTCATGGGTTCCTCCCGGTTTGAGATGCGTCATTCTGACGCGCGGGAGGTTCTGCCCGGTACTTAATTATGCCTGGTCACGCCGGCGCCCAGCCGGTTGATGTCGGCGGGCCGCAGGACGTGCCCCGGGACCTCGGTACCGGGTGTGGCGACGGCGATCATCGCACGGCCCATCTCCTCGGAGCTGGTCACGAGGTTCGGCGCGACCCGGCGGAGCAGTCGGATCAGCGGGGCGGTGACGGCGTACAGGGTGCGGTAGAGCCGGGTCTTGGAGGGCACTCCGCGCACCGGCTGGACGATGCCGGGGCGGAACATGTAGGCACGGAAGGGGAGTTCCAGCAGGGCGTTCTCGGTGCGCCCCTTGACCCGGGCCCACATGAGCCGGCCCCGCTCGGTGCTGTCCGTCCCCTCGCCGGAGACGTAGACGAAGGTCATCCCGGGGTTGGCGGCGGCCAACGGCCGGGCCACGGCGAGCGTCAGGTCGTAGGTGACGCGCCGGTACGCCTCTTCCTTCATGCCGACGGAGGAGACGCCGAGGCAGAAGAAGCAGGCGTCGTACGCGGCCGGGTCGACGCCCGCGGCCGCGAGGTCCGAGGGGTCCTGCTGGACGCGCTCGCGGAGCTTGGGGTGACTGACACCGAGCGGGCTGCGGCCGATGGCGAGCACCTCCTCGACGGAGTCGTCTCGAAGGCACTCGCGCAGGACGCTCCGGCCGATCATTCCGGTCGCACCGAACAGGATGACGTTCACGGGACCAGGTTAGGACCGTGTCAGTGGGAGACGCAGAGTTCGTTGCCTTCGGGGTCGAGGAGTGTCGTCCACGCGGAGGGCCCCTGGCGGCCTTCGTGGAGGAGCTCGGCGCCCTTGGCGACGAGGCGTTCCACGACCGTCCGCGGATCGTCGTCGCCGGTACGGACGTCGAGGTGCACCCGGTTCTTGACCGTCTTGGGCTCGGGCACGTACTGGAAGAGCACCCGCGGCGCCCGCTCCAGTCCTTCGGGGTGCCGGATCCCGGCTCCGGCCTTCCAGACGAGGATGCCGCGGTGGGTGGTGGTGTCCTCCATGCTCGCGTGGCCGGCGGCGACCAGGCCGCGGATGAACTCCTCGTCGCTCTGCTCCACCTCCCAACCGAGGGCGTCGGCCCACCAGTCTGCGAGGGTGTGCGGATCGGCCGAGTCGATGGTCACTTGAAACGTGTACGCCATGTCGGAACCCTACCTCCGATCGGTCATGTGTTCGAGTCGACGACGTGTGGTGATCATGGCGGCGCAGGTCAGCACGCAAGCGCCCACCGCGATCCACAGGAGCACCTCGCCCAGCGGGCGCAGCCATGCGAGGCCCGCGGGTTCCGCCACGGCAAGGCAGGCGGTGGCCGTCATGCCGAGGGGGAAGACGGTGGACCAGCGCCGGATGTCGTAGCGGCGCCGGGGATGGCGCAGTTCGGCGCCGAGGAGGACCACGTACCAGGCCAGGGACAGCGCGAGCAGGATCAGGGTGACGGTGCGCAGGGTCGAGTGAGCGGCGCCGGTCCACACGGGTGACGCGGTCAGTTTGGAGCCGGCGAGGGCGGAGATCGACAGCGCCCCGCCCGCCACCCAGTGGTCTCCCGCGCCGCCCGCCACCTCGCGCAGGTCGAAGCGGAGCAGGGCCGCCACGTAGAGCACCAGCCCGAGCAGGAAGAGGGCGAGCGCCGCCCGGTCCAGCCATACGGGGGCTCCCGCGGCGGCGAGCGTCGCGGCGAGGACGGCGAGGCCCTGGGTGGCCACGCAGACGAGGAATCCCGCGCCCGGCACGCGGCGGCGCCGGTGCCGCAGGACGTGCAGCAGCAGCCCCGGCCACAGTGCGGCGGCCAGGACGAGCAGAGCGGCGGCCGCGGTCTGCCAACCGAGCAGGGAGAGGCGGGTGCCGAGCACGGTGGTGGCGGCCACGGCGGTGAGGGCGGCCGGGGTGTCGGCCTCCGCGCGGAACCGCCGGCGGTCGCCCAGCAGCCGGGTCGTGAAGTCGGCGGCCAGGACGAGCCACAGCACGGCCGCGACGACCAGCGCCACGAGCGACAGCGCCTCGTGGCCGGTCAGGTGCAGGCCGACGGAGAGGATGCCGGTGGCCATGACGGCGGCTCCCGCCGCCGGCGGGAGCCCGGCCCACCAGCCCCGGCCGGGAAAAGGGCTCACCCCTCCAGCGGACCCCACCCGCGGCCGGGTCGCCACTCCGGCGAATCCGCACGGACGGCCCGTCAAACCTTTTTGCACGGAAGATCAACAGACCGTGCGCGCGATGCACACTCCCGCTCGCGGGCCGCCCCTAGGCTCCTTCCAGGACGAGAGCCGCCGGTCCGTCACAGGGGTACGGATCGGCCGGTTCCGCGGATCGAAGCGCTGCCGCGGCGGCGGCCACGAGATCCGCACACGTCGCGAGCGCGGCCGAGCAGCCACGGGGATCGCAGTCACCGTGGCACCCGGCCGCGCTCGCCGTCTTCCGGGGTCGGCCATTCCCTCCGTACGACGGGTCCCGCAGCCGTAGCCTGACCGGATGGACGGTCTTGACGGAGTGGAGATCATCGCTTTCCCGGACGGCACGGCGTTCGAGAACTGGCTCTCCGGGAACCACGGGCGGCGTGAGGGCGTATGGGTCAAGGTGGCGAAGAAGAAGTCCGGCATCCCGACGGTCACCGACGACGAACTGGTCGACATCGGGCTCTGCTACGGCTGGATCTCCGGGCAGCGCCGCTCGCTCGACGAGCGGTACTACCTGCAGAAGTACGTGCCGCGCCGGCCCCGGAGCCTGTGGTCGCGGGTCAACGTCGACAAGGTCGCGGCACTGACGGCGGCCGGGCGAATGCGCGAACCCGGGCTGGCCGAGGTGCGCAGGGCGCAGGCGGACGGCCGGTGGACGGCAGCCTACGAGTCGCAGAGGACGGCGGACGTGCCACCCGACCTCGCGGCGGGGCTCGACGCGCGCCCCGAGGCGAAGCGGGCGTTCGAGGCGCTCGACAGGAGCGGGCGCTACCAGGTGATCCTGCCGCTGCTCCAGGCCCTCACGGCGGAGACCCGGCAGGCCCGGCTCGACCGTGCCCTGCGGCGGCTGACTGCGGGCGAGGGCCCGGGATGATCCGCGGGACGAAACGGCACGGCGCGGACTCGGCTCGACGTACGCCGTGAGGGGAGCCGTCGGGGAAAGCCGTCAGGCCCGGCCTCCCCGAGGGGAAACCGGGCCTGACGGGACGGGTCGGCGAGGACCGCGGATCAGGAGCGCGAACCGTCGGCCTGGTCGCCCTTCTGGGCTGCCTTCGCCGCCTTCTCGGCGTGCATCTCCTTGATGCGGACCGTCTCCTTGCGGACCTCGGCCTGCGTGGCGCGCTCGCGCTGCAGCCACTCGGGAGACTCCTGCTTCAGCTCTTCGATCTGCTCGGTGGTCAGGGCCTCGGTGACCCCGCCGCGGGCGAGTCCGGCGATGGACACGCCGAGCTTGGCCGCGACCACGGGGCGCGGGTGCGGGCCGTTGCGCCGCAGATCCTGAAGCCACTGGGGCGGGTCGGCCTGCAGCGCACTCAATTCACTGCGCGAGACGACACCCTCCCGGAACTCTGCGGGGGTGGCCTCGAGGTACACGCCCAGCTTCTTCGCCGCGGTCGCGGGCTTCATCGTCTGGGTGTTCTGGTGCGACGTCATGGTGTCAAGGGTATCGAGCATGTGCGCTACCTCCGACCACGACCGGTTAACCTGGCGGGGTGACAGGCTCGGAAGTACCCCATTCGTTCCGTCTCGCCTATGTACCGGGCGTGACCCCCACCAAGTGGGTACGGATCTGGAACGAGCGGCTGCCCGACGTTCCGCTGACCCTCGTCCAGGTGTCCCCCGCCGAGTCGTTCGGCGCGCTGCGCGGCGGCGACGCCGACGCGGGTCTCGTCCGGCTGCCGGTCGACCGTACGGATCTCAGTGCCATCCCGCTCTACACCGAGACCACCGTGGTCGTGATCCCCAAGGACCACCTCGTGGCGGCGGTCGAGGAGATCACCACGGCGGACCTCGCCGACGAGATCGTGCTGCACCCGCTCGACGACACCCTCGACTGGGAGAAGCTGCCCGGCCGCCCCGCGTTCGAGCGCCCCGCCACGACGGCGGACGCCATCGAACTGGTCGCCGCGGGCATCGGCGTGCTCGTCGTCCCGCAGTCCCTGGCCCGCCTCCACCACCGCAAGGACCTCACGTACCGGCCCGTCACGGACGCGCCCGAGTCGAGGGTCGCGCTGTCGTGGCAGCAGGAGGACACCACGCCCGATCTGGTCGAGGAGTTCATCGGGATCGTCCGCGGCCGTACGGTCAACAGCACGCGCGGCCGCGGCGGGCCGACGCCGCCCCAGCCGAAGGCGAAGCGGAAGCCGGCCGCGGCAGCGGGCGGGAAGTCCGGCGGCAGGTCGGGGAGCGCGGCCGGCGGCAAGACGGGCGGCAAGAACCCCCGCGGCGGTTCCGGCGGCGCCAAGGGCGGCAAGGCGACCCCCAAGCGCGGGAAGCCGCGCAGCCGCTAGCAGCAACGCCGGGCGGGCCGCGTCCGCGATCCCCTGGGGCGACAAGCAGCGTCCCGACGGCCTCGCGTGGCGGATCCGGGCGGCCCGGCGGTGTATGCAGGTGGGATGGATCTTCGGCCGCCGGGCACGCCTCGGCAACGGTCCGAGCGCGTGCGGCACGCACAGCTCGCGGTTCCGTTCCTCCTGATCGCCGCCGTGACCGTGGTCGACATCCTGGCCCCGCCCGACGTCCACCTCGGCCCGTTCCTGGTCGCCGCCCCCGCCCTGACGGCGTCGTTCCGCGGCCCCCGGATGACGGCGTTCGTCGGCCTGGTCGCCGTGATCGCGCAGGTGGTGGTCTCGGCGGTCCGCACCACGCTCACCGACCTGAACCACACGTTCCAGACCATCGCCCTGATCATGATCTCGGTGTTCGTGACCCTCTTCGCCTACCTGCGCGAGGAGCACGAGAAGGAACTGATGCAGCTGCGCTCGGTGGCCGAGACCGCCCAGCAGGTGGTCCTGCGGCCGCTGCGCGACCGGATCGGCCCGCTGCGCGTCGCCTCCGTCTACCTCGCCGCCGCCGCCGAGGCCCGGATCGGCGGCGACCTGTACGCCGCCGCCCGCACGGCCACGAGCACGCGCCTGATCATCGGTGACGTCCGCGGCAAGGGCCTGGACGCGGTCGGGGAGGCCGCTCTGGTCCTCGGCGCCTTCCGGGCGGCCGCGCACCAAGAGGCCGATCTGCGGCGGCTGGTGGACTACCTGGAGGGGGCGGTCGCCCCGGACCTGTACGACAGCACGGCCCTGGACGACGACGAGGACGAGGGCGCGGGTCCGAGAACGGGCGAGGACGAGGGCTTCACGACGGCGGCCGTCCTGGACGTCCCGGACGACGAACCGGTGCTGCACCTCGTGAGCTGTGGCCATCCGCCACCGCTGCTCCTGCTGCGCGACGGCCGGGCCGTGCCCCTGGAAGTCGCCCGGCCCTCCCCGCCACTCGGCCTCGCCGGGCTCGTGGACGGCCCGGTCGCCGCGCAGACCTTCTCCTTCGAGCCGGGTGACGTCCTGCTCCTGTACACGGACGGCGTGCTGGAGGCCCGCGACCGGGCGGGGGACTTCTACCCCCTCACCGAGCGGGTGGCCGCCTTGAGCGGCCTCCGGCCCCAGGCCGTCCTGGACCGCCTCTGCGCCGACCTGCTCGCCCACGTGGTCGGCAGCACCCTCGGCGACGACGCCGCGATGGTCGCGATCGAGCGGCTCGACCGTCCCCGGCGTCCGTAGCGTTTGCCAGAATCGGATCATGCTGACCATCGGAACGATCGTCATGGGCGCCGAGGACGTACGGCGCGCCGCGGAATTCTGGGGCCGGGCGCTGGGGTACGTACCGCGCGACGGCGAGGTGGACGAGGACTGGACCGTCCTGGTGCCCGCCGACGGGGGCGGGCCGGACCTGGCGCTCGGGCGGAGCGTGACGCCCGTACAGGAGCGGCCGCGCGTCCACCTCGACCTGTACGCGGCGGACGCGGCGGAGCAGGCGGCGGAGGTGGAGCGGCTGGTCGGGCTGGGTGCCTCGCACGTCGACTGGGACTCCTATCCGCAGGACCCCGATTTCGTGGTGCTGGCCGACCCCGAGGGGAACCGCTTCTGCGTCATCGACGCCACTCACGGCTGAGGGGACTCCGGGCCGGCCGGACGGTCGCCCTGGCAGCCGACTCGGTCGTGCCCTCCGTAACCGGTCTTGTCCGTGACGAGCAGGGAAGCCTCCTGCTCATCCACCCTGCGCTTGGGGTCGCTCAGCAATTGTGCGACCTGATCGGTCAATCCGCCCTCGGGGTTGAACCTGTCGAACATTGCGGCATGAGGCTTGTCGCCTTGCTCGGGTGGGATGCCGTGGACATCCCAGAGGCGACTCGTCTGCAGGTGCCAAAACGGATACTCAGGGGTCACGGAAGACTCGGGAAGGCCGAACTCGGCGAGTTAGCCCACCCGCCTCATCCCGAAACTGCCGCCAGGGCGCAACGTGAGGCTTTCCGGTGACCACCCTGGAGATACCCCACAGCAGAGCCAACGGCTTGTGTCTGCTTTGACGCCCATTTCTCTGGTGGACCTTGAGGCTCCGGAGCTTCGCCATGAGCGTGTTCGCCGTCAGTTCTTCCAACGGCCCCGTTACCGCGATGGAGGCTGCGGCGGCCTCGTCCGCCTTGCGGGGCGCAGGAAAGAGCACCAGCGGCTTACGGTCGCTCTCGGCAATGGAACGGTCCCAGGTCCTGCCGTCGGCACGAGGGGCGGCCTGCCGCCGCACCGTGTGGTCGCCCCTGTGGTCTCCGAAGTAGCGCACGCGACCGTTGTCCAGGTCGAACACGTCGTGCCAGGGAGTCTCATCCGTTCCTGCCTTCCACGGGCTGGAACGGATGAGGACGGCCGGACGCCGGCGCTCTCCGATCTCGCCAGGTTCTAGCTGGAGGAGCCCGAATTCCCCCACAACGCTGCGGTCATACTCCAGCGGCGGGGGCGGGGCAGGGACGGGGACGGGGACGGGGACGGGCGAGATTTCAAAGCGGATGCCCATTAACCGAGTTGCCGCACGCCGGGGCGCGCACCGGGCTCGGCCGGGTGTCAGGTGCCGCAGGCCTTGCCCTGCCGTCCGACGTGCGCCACCTGAGCCCCTCCCTATGCCTGCCTTAAGCGGAACCTAAGCCTCGAAGGCGTCGCCCCCAAACGGACGAATGTCCGTTTCGGGGCGGCTAGCGTGCTGCCGCATCCCCAACTCCCCGGTAACACGAAGGCAGGCACGCGATGGGCAGCACAGTCGGGCACCGGCGCAGGACGAGTCGTACGGCGAAGGTCACGGGAGCGGTGCTCACGGCGGCGGTGATCGGCGGGGCGGTGTTCGCGTTCACCGGGACCGCGCAGGCCAGTTCCGTCGGCGCCGTGTACACGAAGTCGAGCTCGTGGAGCGGCGGTTACACCGGTCAGTACGTCATCACCAACAACACCGGCCAGGCGCAGACGGATTGGACCCTCCAGTTCGACCTCCCCGACGGCACGAAGATCGACTCGCTCTGGAACGGCACCCACACGGTCGAGGGACGTCGCGTCACCGTGAAGCCCGCGGGCTGGAACCGGGAGTTGGCGGCGGGTGCCTCCGTCACCGTCGGCTTCGTCGCGAGCGGCGCCGGCGCCCCGGGGGACCCGACGCGCTGCCTGATCAACGGGCTGAAGTGCTCGGTCGACCAGGGCGCGACGGCGCAGCCCAGCGGACGTCCCACCACCCGGCCCACCGCGACAGCGACCTCGACTCCCACCGCGCCCGCGCCCACCGCGTCGTCCACGCCGACGAAGACCACGGCTCCCACCACCCCTCCGCCCACCACCGGTGGAGGCAGCGGCGCCGGAGCCCGCTTCGCGCCGTACGTGGACACCTCGCTCTACCCCGCCTACGACCTGCTGGACACGGCGGCGAAGACGGGCGTGAAGGAGTTCCACCTCGCCTTCATCACCTCGGGCGGCGGCTGCGCGCCGCTGTGGGGCGGGGTCACGGACCTCGCGAGCGACCGGGTGGCCTCGCAGATCGGCGCGCTGCGCGCGAAGGGCGGGGACGTCCGGGTCTCCTTCGGCGGAGCCGCCGGGCGCGAACTGGCCCTGAACTGCGGCACCGTCGACGAACTGGCCGCCGCCTACGGGAAGGTCGTCGACCAGTACCGGCTCACGAAGGTCGACTTCGACATCGAGGGCGCGGCCCTGCCGGACACGGCGGCCAACGCCCGCCGCGCCCAGGCGATCGCGCGCCTGCAGAAGTCCCACCCGGGCCTGGACGTGGCGTTCACCCTCCCGGTGATGCCCGAAGGCCTGACCCAGCCGGGTGTCGCGCTGCTGGCCGACGCGAAGAAGAACGGCGTGCGCGTCGACGGGGTCAACATCATGGCGATGGACTACGGGCCGGCGTACGGCGGGGACATGGGCCAGTACGCCGTACAGGCCGCGACCGCGACGCAGGCGCAGATCAAGGGGGTCCTGGGCCTGTCGGACGCGGCGGCGTGGAAGGCGCTGGCCGTCACCCCGATGATCGGCGTGAACGACGTCGCGAGCGAGGTCTTCACCGTCGCGGACGCGACGCAACTGGTGGACTTCGCCGCGTCGAAGGGCGTCGGTCGCCTGGCGATGTGGTCCGCGACCCGCGACAAGCAGTGCGCCTCGGGCGCGGTGTCGTACGCGGACGCCACGTGCAGCTCGATCCTCCAGCAGCCCCTGGCCTTCACCAAGGCCTTCGCCGCCCTCAAGTAGCCGGCGGCCATGCGCGAATGACCGCCCTCCGCCGGGCCGAGCCGACCCCCCTCCCGGTTCGGCCCGGCGGGCGAGCGAGCGAGTGCGTGCCTCACCCCTCGGCGGGCTCCAGCCTGGTGCACCTGGACACGGTTTCCACCGCGTCGAGCACCCGGCCCAGCACCAGGCCGCCCCGCACTCGCCCGCCGCCGCGAAGGCCCCGCGGGCCGAAGCGAGGATCACGGGCGCGCACGCCTCGCGACAGCCCGCTCCGCCGCCTTCGCGTCCTTCGCGCGCACGGCTCCCTCGAAGTCGCGGGCGGCGGCCGGGAAGTCGCCGACGGCGGCCGGGAACTTCTTCCTTCCGGGCGTCATCCGCACATGCCGCAGCACCGCGCGTTCGGGCGGATGCCCAGGTCAAGCAGTGCGGACGGGCTGCCCCGACCGGGCGACGAGACGCGGCAGCTCGCGCATGTCGTGGAACACGACCGTGCCCTCGCCTTCGAGTCGTTCGGCCGGGGTGAGGCCGCCCGCGTAGCCGAACGCGCGCATGCCCGCGGCCCGGGCGGCCTCTACGCCCGGGCGGCTGTCCTCGACCACCACGCAGGCCGCCGGGTCGACGCCCATCCGCCGGGCGGCGTACAGGAACAGGTCCGGGGCCGGCTTGCCGCGGGCGACTTCGGTCGCGCTGTGGATGCGGCCCGCGAAGCGTTCGTAGAGGCCGGTGCGGCCCAGGGTGTGGCGCATCTTGTCGTGGGAGCCGCTGGAGGCGACGCAGGTCGGCAGGGTGAGGGCGTCGAGCGCCTCGGGCAGTCCGTCGACCGGGGACAGGTCCTCGTCCACCGCCTCGCGGTGCAGTTCTTCGAACCGCTGCGCCCAGACCGCCGCCGTGTCCTCGCCGAGCCGCTCGGCTATCTGTTCGCGGATGGAGGCGTGGGAGCGTCCGATGAACCGGTCGACGACCTCCTGCTCGGTCAGCGGCCACCCCAGCTCCGCCCCGAGGGCCACCTGCACGCGTGCCGCTATGCGTTCACTGTCGACGAGCACCCCGTCGCAGTCGAATATCACCAGCTCAATGGGCGTGATCATTCCCGAAGGATAGGGCCGGTGACCCGGGGTGGCGTCTGCGCCACCGTCGGCTGCCGGCCGGGTGGGCGAGTCCGGGTCGGCCGAAATGCCGATGGGCGGGAGGGGTGGGGGCTGGGAAGCTGGTCGAGGGGGCCGGTTCCGATACCAACCGATTCCTCGCCGGACAGGAGCTGCACCCGTGCTCGTCCTCGACTCCTCACGTGCGGACACCGCACGAGCCCGCCGCGCCGCCGCCCTGTACCTGCGGGTCAGGTGCCCGTGGGTCGACGCGGACGACGTACTGCTCGTGGTCAGCGAACTGCTCGGGAACGCGGTGCGGCACACCGACGACGGCCGGTGGCGGCTGCGGATGAGCTGCCCGTCCGAGTCCCTGGTCGTCGAGGTGTACGACCACAGCAGCGTCCGGCCCGTGCCGCGCGCCGGAGACCCCGACAACGGCGGCGGCTTCGGCTGGGGCATCGCCGAACAGCTGACCTCCTCGCTCACCGTACGGCTCCATGGCGTCGGCAAGTCCGTGCAGGCGGTCTGGTCCGCCGCGGGGGTCGCGCGGGACGGCGAATCGGCTTCCTCAACACCCCTTCTCGCAGCGTGACTTGGGGGCGCCGCACCGCCGGCGGGACCACATGCTGAGAGGATCCCGACCTCATCCGGCCCACAGCGAGCGGTTTGCGCCATTGTGGCCGGTAGATCAACTGAACGCGGCAAAAGGCGGGTTACCGTCCCGCCATGTCTTCGAACATACGAACTGTCGCCGCCGTCAACCCAGCCCTCGGCCCCGGCCCCGCATCCGCATCCGCCCCCAGTCGCCGCACCCTGCTGCGCAGCGCCGTTGCGGGCTCGGCGCTCGCCGGAGCGGGCCTGGCCTTCGGTACGGCCTCCCCCGCCTCCGCGGCGTCCGCCGCCTCGCGGGAGGCCGAGAGCACCCAGCGGATCACCACTCCCGCCCAGGCGCTGCGCCGGCTGGCGGCGGGCAACGAGCGCTGGCGCACGCTGCGCCAGGAACACCCCCACGAGTCCGCGTACTTGCGCCGCCGGCTGGTCGACGGTCAGCAGCCGTTCGCGATCGTGCTGGGCTGCGTCGACTCCCGGGTCCCGCCGGAGCTGGTCTTCGACCAGGGGCTCGGCGACCTCCTGACGGTGCGCTCGGCCGGCGAGGTTCTGGACGAAGCGGTGCTCGGCAGCGTCGCGTACGGCGTCCTGGAACTGCACATCCCCCTGATCGTGGTCCTGGCCCACCAGTCCTGCGGGGCCGTGGCCGCCGCCGTCCACGCCGACGAGACCGGTCAGCCGCTCCCGGCGCACATCCAGTACCTGGCCGATCAGATACGGCCGTCCATCGATCACGGCCAGAGCGGGCCCGCCCGCATCGACGCCACGATCAACGCGAACGTACGGAACGTGCGGACCAGGCTGGCGACCGAGCCCGACATCGCCGCGAAGGTGGCCTCGGGGCAACTGGCCGTGGTCGCCGCCCGCTACGACCTGCGCGACCAGCGCGTCCGCACCCTGTCCTGAACCGGACGAACGGCTCGCCCCGGCCGTGGCGCGGGCCGGGGCGAGCCGTGGGTCGTGACGGTGTGCGTCAGGCGTTGACGCAGGTGTTGGCACCGGCCGGGTTGAGGGCGCCGACCAGGTTCACGCTGTTGCCGCAGATGTTGATCGGGATGTGGATCGGAACCTGGACCAGGTTGCCCGACAGCACGCCCGGCGAGCCCACTGCGAGGCCCTCGGCGGTGGCGTCGGCCGAGGACACGGAGGCACCGCCGATGACCACGAGACCGGCCGCCAGGGCAAGACCCGCGCTCTTCCACATACGCAACATGTGACATCTCCTCGCAACGACACGGCGGAGCCGGAGCACCGCACGGCCCCGAGCGGGGCCATCCCCCGTTCCTTCGGCAGCCGGCGGCCCCGAACCCCGGCCCGAGCCGCCCGGTTCCCTCGAAGAGGTGGCCGCCCCGCCTCCGTTCGGAGGCATGGGAGGCATGAGACACCGCCGCCCGCGCCCGTACCATGTGCGCATGAGTGAGGGCATGCACCTGGCAGGTGCGCGGGATGCGCAGCGGCAGGGCGCCCGCCTGGAGACGGCCGCGTCCGTGCTGGCCCTGCTCTCCGACCGCACCCGGCTGGCGCTCCTCGACGAGCTCGGCCGGGGCGAGGCCGACGTCACCACCCTCACGGAGGCGTGCGGCGCGGCCCGGCCCTCCGTCAGCCAGCACCTCGCGAAGCTGCGGCTCGCCGGCCTGGTCACCGCCCGCAAGGACGGGCGGCGCGTCGTGTACGCGCTGCGCCACGGACATCTGCGGCGGCTGGTGGACGAGGCCCTGAACGTGGCGGACCACCAACTCGACTCCCTGCCCCCGCACGACTGAGGGCCCGCCGTTCCGGGCCGGCCCCGCCCAGCCCCCCTCAATACGTGCATGAGTGCGCACACGTTGGCTACGATGGTCGTCCCTCCCAGTGACCCGCCGACCGGGAACGGGGCCGCCGATGCTCTCCGTATGGCACAACCGCACCTACCGCCGCCTGTTCACCGCCCACGCCGTCGCCCTCACCGGCACCGGGCTCGCGACCGTCGCACTGAGCCTGCTCGCCCACGACCTGGCCGGGGACCGGGCCTCGGCGGTGCTCGGGACCGCGCTGGCGATCAAGATGATCGCGTACGTCGCCATCGCCCCCGTGGCCTGCGCCGCCGCCCGCCGGATCCCCCGCCGGACCCTGCTGGTGGCCACCGACGTGCTGCGCGCGGCGGTCGCGGTCGCCCTGCCGTTCGTGACCGAGATCTGGCAGGTGTACGTCCTGGTCTTCCTCCTCCAGTCGGCGTCGGCGGCGTTCACGCCCGCCTTCCAGGCCACCGTCCCCGCCCTCTTCCCAGCCGAGCGCGACTACACCCGGGCCCTGTCGACCATCCGGCTCGCCTACGACCTGGAGAGCCTGTTCAGCCCCGCACTGGCCGCGGCCCTGCTCACCCTGGTCTCCTACGACTGGCTGTTCGCCGGCACGGTGCTCGGCTTCCTGGCCTCGGCCGCCCTCATCCTGTCCACCGCCGTTCCCGGTCCCGGCCCGGACACGGGCCCGGAGCCCGGTTCGGACGCCGGTCCGGCCGGGCAGGCCGCCGCGGTCCGCGGCCGGGCCTCGTACGGAGTCCGCCTGTTCCTGGCCGTCCCCCGGCTGCGGGGCCTGCTCGCCCTGGACCTCGCGGTCGCCGCCGCCGGGGCGATCGTCTTCGTGGACACCGTCGTCCTGGTCCGGGACCACCTCGGCCGGCCCGCGAGCGCCGTCTCCCTGGCCTTGGGCGCGTACGGCGCGGGCTCCATGGTCACGGCGCTGCTCCTGCCCCGCCTGCTGCGCCGCTTCGCCGACCGCGCCGTGATGCTGCCGGCCGCCTTCACCCTGCCCGTGGTGCTGGCGGGGGTCGGCGTGCTCACCTCCGTCGCCCCCGGCTCCTGGTCCTGGCCCGCTCTGCTCGCCGCATGGGCCGCCGTCGGCGCCGCCTGCTCGGCCGTCCTGACCCCGGGCGGGCGCGTGATCCGCGACTGCACCGCGGACGCCGACCTGCCCGCCGCGTTCGCCGCCCAGTTCTCGCTGTCCCACGGCTGCTGGCTGCTCACCTACCCGCTCGCCGGATGGCTCGCCGCGGGCGCGGGACTGCCCGTCACCGCGGCCGTGCTCGCCGTGCTCTCCCTGGGCGCGGCCACCACCGCACTGCTCATCGGACGGACGGCGTCCGCCTGGCCGGCCGCCGTCCGTCAGCCCGCCTGGGTAGTCTCTTTCGGATCTTGCCGGTCAGGCCCGCGTCGTCCGGTGCCGTGCATCGGTGCCTTGGCGGGGCGCCCTTGTACTGGACGTACTCGGGCGCTCCGCCAAGGCGGCGAGGTGCGGTGCCGGGCGGCGCGGGCCAGGCAAGATCCGGAAGAGACGGCCTAGGCGTCCGGGCCGCTCCAGTCGAAGGGGATGTGCTTGCTGGACTGCCCCTCGCGGTGCCAGCGGAAGCCGAACGCGTCGACCCGGTCCGCCGTCGCCCGGCCCCAGGTCACGACCTGGCCCGGCCCGGTCTCGGAACCCGGCATGTTCATCGACTGGACGCGTGCGCCCTCCGGTGTCGTCGGCCCCGTGAGCGCCTCGGCCCGGGCCTCCACCCGGCCCGGGACCGCTGCCCGCCAGCTGCCGAGGTCCGCGTCGACCTCGATCTCGATCGGGGCGAAGTCCATGCCCCGCATCTCGGGTCCGAGCGTGCTCACCAGTTGCGCGGGCCAGCCGCCCGCCTGCCCGCCGAAGATCATCTGAAGGGCCGTGCGCTGTGCCTCGTCCGCGCGCTCGTCGAAGAAGACGGCCGCGTACGCGTCGGAGTGCTCGCCCCACAGGTTGCCCTCGAACGAGCCGAGCAACAGCACGTTGAGCCCGTCGAGCGCCACGTCGCCGTAGCTGCCCTCGTCGACGTGCCAGGCGAGCACGCCGTCGCAGGCGTCGAAGGTGGGTGGCTGCGCGAAGTTGCAGGGACAGGGGATGTTGCACCTGCACGTATCGAACCAGTCCCCTGCAACGTGCCATCTCGGAACGGTCGCCGTGGTCGTCTCGGACATGGTCCCGCCTCCTCGGGAGCCCCCGGAACCATTCTCCGCCCCTTACGGCGCGCAGACCAGGCCGGGCGGGCACCGACCGCGGTTCTGTGCTGTGCTGGAGGTGTCCTCGCGCGTTCGGGAGGAGTGCCATGCCGCACGTCCGACTGGCGCCGCCGGCCCCCACCGGGCCGGGCGTCCTGCTGCCGAAGCGCGAGCTGGCGGTCGCCTGGATCCTGCTGACCCTGCTCGCCGCACTGGCCTGGGCGCTGACCATCGCGCAGTCCCGCGAGATGGGTGCGGGGACGGGCACGATGGGCATGGAACCGGTCCCGTTCCTGGTGCTGTGGGTGGTCATGATGGCGGCGATGATGCTGCCCTCGGTGGCACCGGTGGCCCTGACCTGGGTCGCGGCGATCGGCCGTACGTCCGCGAACCCGGCGGTACGGGCCGTCCGGACCGCCGGATTCCTCATCGGCTACCTGCTCGCGTGGACGGCGTTCGGACTGGTGGCGTACGGGCTGCTCGCCATGACCGACCGGCTGATCGGCGCCGCACCTGGGGCGGGTCGATGGATCGGCGCGGGCGCCTTCCTGCTGGCGGCGGTCCAGCAGTTCGGGCCGCTCAAGTCGGTGTGCCTGCGGCACTGCCGCAGCCCGATGTTCCAGCTGCTGCGGTACTCCCGCTTCCGGCCCTGGGCCAAGGACCTGCGCGTGGGCGCGCACCACGGGGCGTACTGCGTCGGCTGCTGCTGGGGGCTGATGATCGTCCTGATTCCGCTCGGGGTGATGAACGTGGCCGCCATGGCGGGACTGGCCGCCGTGATCTTCCTGGAGAAGCTGTGGCGCCAGGGTCCGTGGCTCGCCTGGGCGGTCGGCGCCGCCTTCCTGGTCCTCGCGGTGCTCGCGCCGTTCCAGGAGTGGGTGCTCCCGGGCCTCCAGGCGTCGGATCCGTCCATGGACACGGACCGGATGCTGGGCTGGACACACTGGTGAGAGGAGTGGCGACATGGCGAACAAGGCAGTGCTGGAGGGTGGGCCGGACGACCTGCCCGAGCGGACCGTCCCCGCCCCCGCCCCCGGCGAAGACCTGAAGATCCCGCACCGCGGCGGCTACGAGCACTTCCGCGGCACCTCGCGCACCCAGGACGGCCCCGAGGGCAAGCAGGCCGTCTACGAGTGGTGGGAGCGCACCGAAATCGCCGAATGATGTTGACCGATTTGCAGACGGTCATCACGTGAGGGAGACGCTACGATCACGGCATGGTCACAGCCCGCACCCGCCCAGGCACGTCCTGGGTGCGCGGCGTTCTGCTGGCCGTCCTGACCGCGCTCCTCTTCGCGGCGTTCCACTGCTCCACCTATCCGCACGGCGACGGCGCCGGACACACCGCCTACACCGCCTCGGCCGGGCACGAGGAACCCGCCCACACCGAGCACGGTTCCGCCTGCGCCGCACCCGCGCTGACCCCGCAGGCCCAGGCCGGCGACCGGAGCACGGTGGCGCAGGACCTCGCGCTGCCCGTCGCCGGTGACGCACCGGCCACGACGGCGGGCCCCGCCGCGGCGCCCCGCGCCGCACTCTCTCCGATAGACCGATCGGGCCGCTCCACGCTGACCGCCGCGTGTCGATGGCGCGTATAGGCCGCTCCCGACGAGCGAGCACCTGACGCATCTTCGATTGAGAGCGGAAAAATGCATACATCGATCACCGACCCGTCCACCGTGACCCCCGTGACGCCCCCTGCCCGCACGGCGCTGTCCGGGCTCGTCGGCAACACCCCCCTGCTCCACGTCTCGGAGCCCCTCGCCCCGGCGGGGCGCGGCTTCTGGGCGAAGCTGGAGGGGTTCAACCCCGGCGGCATCAAGGACCGTCCCGGCCTGCACATGGTCGAACGCGCCCGCGCCCGAGGGGATCTGGAGCCGGGGGCCCGGATCATCGAGTCCACGAGCGGCACCCTCGGCCTGGGCCTCGCCCTGGCGGGCATGGTCTACGGCCATCCGGTCACCCTGGTCACCGACCCGGGGCTGGAGTCGTCGATGACCCGACTGCTGACCGCGTACGGGACCCAGGTCAACGTCGTGTCCGAACCGCACCCCACCGGCGGCTGGCAGCAGGCGCGCCGCGACCGCGTCGCCCGGCTGCTGGAGCGGAATCCCGGGTCGTGGTGCCCGGACCAGTACAACAACCCCGACAACACCACCGCGTACACCCCGCTGGCCCTGGAACTGGCCACCGGGATGGGCCACATCGACGTGCTGGTGTGCAGTGTCGGCACCGGCGGGCACTCGGCGGGCGTCTCCCGGATCCTGCGCCGGCTCTACCCCGGCCTGACGCTGGTGGGCGTGGACACCGTGGGGTCCACGATCTTCGGTCAACCCGCCCGGACCCGGCTGATGCGCGGCCTCGGGTCGAGCATCCACCCCCGCAACGTCGCCTACGAGCAGTTCTCCGAGGTGCACTGGGTGGCCCCGGCGGAAGCCGTGTGGGCCTGCCGCCGGCTCGCGGCCTCGCACTACGCCACGGGCGGCTGGAGCGTCGGCGCGGTCGCGCTCGTGGCCGGCTGGCTGGCCCGCACCCTGCCCGCGGACACCCGGATCGCCGCGGTCTTCCCCGACGGACCGCAGCGCTACCTGAGCACCGTGTACGACGACGACTACTGCGCGGCCCACGGGCTGCTCGACGGCCCCCCGGCCGCCGAACCGGACACGATCGGGCGGCTGGACGAGAAGGAGGTCACGCGCTGGACCCGCTGCGGCGCCGTGGTCGACCCGCTCACGCTCGGCACCGACGGCGCGGAGGCGCGGGCCTGATGGCGGGCACGATCGCACAGGTCCGTTCCCACGGGCGCAGCGTCCGACTGCTGATGGTCAACCAGTTCACCATCAACCTCGGGTTCTACATGCTCATGCCCTACCTGGCAGCCCACCTCGCGGGCCCGCTGGGGCTCGCGGGCTGGACCGTCGGACTGATCCTCGGCGTACGCAACTTCAGCCAGCAGGGCATGTTCCTGATCGGCGGGACCCTCGCCGACCGGTTCGGCTACAAGCCGATGATCATCGCCGGGTTGGTGCTGCGCACCGCCGGCTTCGCGACCCTCGGGCTGGTCGACTCCGTTCCCGCCCTGATCGGCGCCTCCGCCGCGACGGGGCTGGCCGGGGCACTGTTCAACCCGGCCACCCGCGCGTACCTGGCCCTGGAGGCGGGCGAGCGTCGGGTGGAGGCCTTCGCCCTGTTCAACGTCTTCTACCAGGCGGGCATCCTGCTGGGACCGCTGGTGGGCATGGTGCTGACGGGGGTCGACTTCCGCGTCACCTGCCTGGTCGCCGCCGGGATCTTCGCCGTGCTGGGCCTCGTGCAGATCAGGGCCCTGCCCGCGCGCAGGGGGGACGGCGCCGCGACCGCGGCGCCGGGCGGCGCCCGGCGCGAGAGCGTGCTCGGGCAGTGGCGCGGCATCCTCGCCAACCGTCCGTTCGTGCTCTTCTCCCTGGCCATGATCGGCTCGTACGTCCTGACCTTCCAGGTCTACCTGGCGCTGCCGCTGGAGGTCCGGCGCCTGGGCGGCGGGGGCACGGGCGGCACCGCGGCGGTGGCCGTGCTGTTCGCCGTGTCCGGGCTGAGCACGATCCTGTTCCAGACCCGGGTGACCGCCTGGTGCAAGGCCCGGATGGAGCCGGGCCGGGCGCTGGTCCTGGGGCTGCTGGCCATGGCGGTCGCCTTCCTGCCGCTGCTCGCCGCGACGGCGCTGCCGGTGCCGGGCGGCGGGGTGGGGCGGTGGCTGCTCGCCGCGGTGCCACCGGCGCTGGCCGCCCTGCTGCTCGCGCTGGGCACGATGATCGCGTACCCCTTCGAGATGGACACCATCGTCCGGCTCTCGGGCGACCGTCTGGTGGCGACGCACTACGGCCTCTACAACACCGTCTGCGGGGCCGGCATCGCGGTCGGCAATCTGCTCACGGGCGCGGCGCTGGACGCGGCCCGGGCCGCCGGCGTGTCCGCACTGCCGTGGCTCGCGCTGTCCGCCCTGGGCCTGGGGTGCGCCGCCGCCCTGTACGGGTTGCAGCGGACGGGTCGGCTCGCGGCGCCCGTCGTCGGCGCGAGGGCGCGGGGGGTGACCGTCTGACCTGAGCGCGCCTCACCCCTGCCGCCCCGGCGCGGGGGCCGGCCCGGTGCGGGCTGGGCCCGGATCGCCGGGGCGGTGGGGCGGCGCCGTATCGCCGAACCCGCCGCCCGGCCGGAAGCGTCCGTCACCCCCGTCGGCGGATTCGGCGGACGGGAAGCCGGCGGCGCGCCGGAGTCTTTCCGTCCGGAACCGGGCGGTTCGCGGGGATACCGTCTGCGCCATGGAAGCTGATCGCCGAGGGTGGCGCCCGTGCGTGCTCATGGGGGCGGTGTTCGCCGTGTGCATGGCCGGCACCACGCTGCCGACCCCTCTGTACGGCCTCTACCAGGAGAAGTTCGGGTTCTCCGAGCTGACGGTGACCGTGGTGTACGCCGTGTACGCCTTCGGGGTCATCGGCGCACTGCTGCTGGCGGGCAACGCCTCGGACACCGTGGGCCGGCGTCCGGTGCTGCTGGCGGGCCTGGGCTTCGCGGCGGCGAGCGCGGTCTGCTTCCTCTGCGCCACCGGGCTCGGGTGGCTGTACACGGGCCGGCTGCTCTCGGGACTGTCCGCCGGCCTGTTCACCGGCGCCGCGACCGCGTACGTGATGGAGCTGGCCCCGGAACACGGCGGCTCCCGGGCCACGTTCGTGGCGACGGCCGCCAACATGGGCGGGCTGGGGTGCGGCCCGCTGCTCGCGGGGGTGCTCTCCCAGTACGCGCCGTGGCCGCTCTACCTGCCGTTCGTCGTGCACCTCGCACTGGTGGCCTGCTCCACGGCCGTCCTGCTGCTGCTCCCGGAGACGGTCCGGGACCGGCGGCCGTGGAGCGCCGTACGCCCGCAGCGGCCCGGCCTGCCCCCGCAGGTGCGGGTGGTGTTCGCGCCCGCCGCGATCGCCTCGTTCGCCGGATTCGCACTGTTCGGGGTGTTCACCTCGGTCAGCCCCGCGTTCCTCTCGGAGTCCCTGGACGTGCACAACCGCGCCGTGACCGGACTGGTCGTCGCGCTCGCCTTCTTCTCCTCCACCGCCGGGCAACTCGCCGTCGGCCCGGTGGGGGTGGGGCGGTCCCTGCCCCTGGGCTGCGTCGGACTCTTCACCGGGCTGGCGCTGTTGGCGGGCGCCCTGCGGTGGGACCTGCTCGCGCTGGTGGTGCTGAGCGCGGTGGTGGGTGGGGTCGGACAGGGCCTGGCGTTCCGCGGGGCCCTCGCCGCGGTGGCCGCGGCCTCGCCGGCGGACCGGCGCGCCGCCGTGATCTCCACCCTGTTCGTGGTGGCGTACGCGGGCATCTCCGTACCGGTGATCGGTGTGGGGCTGCTGGTCGGGCCGATCGGGCTGGAAGGCGCGGGCCTGGTGTTCATCGCCTGTATGGCGGCCCTGGTGACCACCGCCTTCGGCTACCTGCTGCGGCATCCGGTCAAGGTGGGCACGTGATGCCCGACGCCCCGATCGGCGCGTTTGCCCGGCCCTCGCGCCCGGGTTGCCGATGACACGTGTAAGCGGTTCACAATGGGGTACTCGCAGAGCAGGCAGGCACCGAGTCTCGGGAGGTGGCCATGGACGGCCCCGAGCTCTCCCGGCAGGAGCGGATGATCCTCGAAGACATGGAGGCCCGGCTTCGAACCGATCCGGTCCTCGACCGCAGACTCCGCACGCTGCGCCGCGGCATCAGGCCATGGACGGGTTCGCTGAGCGACGGGCTCGTGCTGTGCGCGTGCCTGCTCTCGATGGCCTCCGTGGCGGCGTTCCTCAGGGCCGCGACCTCTACCTCGCCGGCCGGGATCGTGACCTTCGCCGTCCTGTGGGTGCCCACCGCGGCCTGCCTGCTCGGACTGCTGTGCCGCTGGAGCCGCACCACCCTGGCGAAACGGACCGGCCGCAGGAAGGGCTAGCGGATCTCAGGCCAGCGGGGCCGCGGCCAACGCGATGACCTCGGCGGGGCCCGCGCGGAACGCCGGGCTCGCGGCGTCGGCTTCGATCATGTGCGGGGTGACGTCGTGCGCGGCCAGCGCCTCCTGCGAGGCCCAGCGCTCGATGAGCACGAAGCGCTCGGGCTCGCCGGCGACCTGGTGCATGTCGTACTGCAGGCATCCCTCTTCGGCCCGCACGAGTGGGGCGAGGCGCTCGAACGCGGCGATCTGTTCGGGGCCCCGACCCGGAAGGGTCGTGATGAGGATGACGAGTTTCACCGGCTGCGACATGATCCGCATCCTAGCCGGCGCCCTCCGCACATGATCAAGGGGGCCGGGTCCGTCCGCTGACGGGCCCGGCCCCCGACGGTGCCCGGGATCAGACCCGGTCGGCCGCGATCAGGACGTACTGGAAGGAGCCGTCCTTGTAGGAGTTGATGAAGGCCTCCTCGATGCCGGTGACCAGGGAGGACGTGGCCCGGAGCTCCCAGTAGGGCAGGGTTTCCGGGGTGAGGTCGATGACGGCCTGCGGTACGAGGCGGTTGTCGGCCATGGCCCGCAGGTACTCGCGGCGGGAGTGGATGTTGCACTCGAAGTGCGCGTTGATCTGGGAGACCCACTTCGAGGGCTGGCCGTAGCGCGGGTTCCAGCAGCCGGTGATGGTCACGTAGCGGCCGCCGACCGCGAGGACCCGGGAGTGCTCGGCGAAGAGGTCGTGGAGGTCGACGTACATGCTCGACTCGTTGTTCCACGAGCCCGCGGCCTGGCCGGTCTCGAAGGGCGTGTTCAGCATGTTGCAGACGCGGGCGCGGACGGAGTCCTCGATGCCGAGTTCACGGGCGCGGTTGTTGGCGAAGTCCGCCTGCTTCGCCGACAGGGTGACGCCCTCGACCTTGCATCCGAAGCGCTGGTGGGCCATGACCATCGAACCGCCGCGGCCGCAGCCGGCGTCCACGAGGGTGTCGTCACGGCCGATGGGGCCGAGGTGGTCCAAGAGCACTTCGGCCTGGGCCGACTCCAGCCGGTGCAGCTCGGCGATCAGCTTCTTCTCGTATTCGCTGTCCGCCGTGTCACCGAGGGCGGCGTGGTCGACGTCACCGATTCCGTAGTGGTGGTGGTAAAGGCCGTCCACGTCGCCCAGGCGCAGATTGACGGGTCGGGCCTCGTTGTTCCAATAACGGGCGATGTCCCCCTGGTAGGCCGTCGCCGGGGCGGGGATGAAGGCGGAGAGATCAGTGCTGGTCATGAAAAGGTCCCATCCTTACCAGAAGTCGGGCAGGCTGTATCGGTAGGTGTTCGTCTGGTGCCAGTAGTGGTTGCCGTCGACCCACACGGCCACTCCCCGCAGGAAGCGCAGCACGCTGGGGGCGGGGCAGGCGGCGGCCAGGGCGGCAGCTTCGGATTCGAAGTCGTGCATGAGGTCGTTGTGGACCTCGACCGCCTTCAGGTAGGCCTCCCGGTCGGAGAGGTCCTCACGCTCGGCGATCACCACCGGCAGGTTCAAGTGCTTGCCGGGAGAGGCGAGTTCCTTGGTGTAGGAGTACAGGTCGTTCACGATCGTCGTGGCGTTCCCGGCGAGCGCCAGGACCCGCTGCATGGCGGGCTGGGCGTGCAGGTCCGCCGGCAGTTCGTAGCCGCCGACGGTGTCCGTGATGGTGGGGCAGGGGCGGAAGTTGTTGAACTGGCGCATCGCCAGGTACTCCCACACCTCGGGCACGTGGTCCGTCTGGGCCCAGGCGGCCTCGGCGAGGTACCCCATGTGCAGTCGGGCCATGTCGTGCCGGTACCGGTCGGCCTGCGACGGGGTGGACTGCCGGACGAAGTACTCCATGGCCGAGCGGTAGGCGCGCCGCGGGGCGTCCGCGTGGAGCGACTCCTCCCACTGCGGGTGGTACTCCTTCGTCGTGTGCAGGTGGTCGAGGGCGGTGTGGGCCAGCAGGAGGCGTCCGCCGAGGCCGATGGGCGAGCCCCCGTGGTCCTCGCAGTAGCAGTCGTCGACCGCGTTCTCGGCGACCATCAGCCGGGTGGCGATCATCAGGTGCTCGATGCTCGGGGCGTCCGGGTGGCAGGCGACCATGTAGCGCCCGACCGAGAAGCCGTCGAACTGGTCCTCCCAGTCCTCGGGGTACAGCTCGACCTCGTCCAGCGCCCAGGCCTTGATCCTGCGGCTGACCTCCTCCACCCGGAGCGGGTCGGGCTCGGGCACCGGGTGGTGGTAGAGGCCCGGGATGGGCCGGCCGACCGCCGGCTCCGGCGGCTGGTGCGGCTCCGGTGCGTCGAGGGCTTGCGGCGCCGCCGACTCCGCGCGCCGGGCCAGGCTCAGCGCCGCCGTTCCGAGGCCACTGGGGCCGCGCAGGATGCGTTCCATGGCCGGGGTCGGCCCCCCGTCGGGGACGGGGGCGTCGCCGGGTACCGCCTCCGCGCCGGGGGCTCGGCCGAAGGGCAGGGTCGGCGGGGACGGCAGGGCTGCGGAGGCAGGGGCGTGGGCGCCTGCGGTCTCCGCCTCGCCCCGGCCGTGGGCCAGGGCCTCGGCCAGGACGTGGGCCCCGAAGCGGGCCGCGGCGGCGGGCAGGCTCGACTGCAGGGGGGAAGGCCCGGGATCGGGCATCCGTGGCTCCTCGGTGAAGTGAAAGGGCTGTCCCGGATCCCGGGCGTGCTCGGCGGCGGGCCCGGGAGGTCCCGGGCCGCCGTGGCCGTGTCGACGGCCGTCGGGACCGTCGGACCGTTTCGGAGTCAGTCGCGCCTGCGGGCGATCTGTACGTTCTCCAGCACGCCGAGCGCGTCGGGCACCAGGATCGCGGCGGAGTAGTAGGTGGTGACCAGGTACGAGATGATCGCCTGCTCGTTGATGCCCATGAACCGCACCGACAGACCCGGCTCGTACTCCTCCGGCAGACCGGTCTGGCGCAGACCGATGACGCCCTGGTTGTCCTCGCCGGTTCGCATGGCGATGATCGAGCTGGTGTTCTCCCTGCTGATCGGGATCTTGTTGCAGGGCAGGATCGGGACCCCGCGCCAGGCCGGTACCGACTGGCCGCCGACGTCGACGTGGTCCGGGTAGAGACCGCGGGCGTTGAGCTCGCGCCCGATCGCCGCGATCGTCTTGGGGTGGGCCAGGAAGAGCTTGGTGCCGCGGCGGCGGCAGAGCAGCTCGTCGAGGTCGTCGGGGGTGGGCGGGCCGGAGTGGGTCTGGATCCGCTGCTTGAAGTCGGCGTTGTGGAGCAGGCCGAACTCCCTGTTGTTGACGAGTTCGTGCTCCTGCCGCTCCCGCAGGGCCTCGATGGTCAGCCGGAGCTGCTCCTCGGTCTGGTTCATCGGGCCGTTGTAGAGGTCGGCGACCCTGGTGTGGACCCGCAGGACGGTCTGCGCGATGGAGAGCTCGTACTCGCGGGGCTTCAGCTCGTAGTCGACGAAGGCGCCGGGCAGTTCGGCCTCGCCCGTGTGGCCGGCCGACATGGCGATCTCGGCCTCGCCGTGCTTGTTCTGCCGCTGCTGGGGCAGCGAGCTGAACTGGTGGATGTGGCTCCGGAGGCTCGGCGCCGCGGACAGCACGGAGGCGAAGTCGGCGCGGGAGAGCGTGAGCAGGGTGCCGGGGGTCTCGGCGGTGGCCGTGTAGTCCCAGCCGGCGTCGCCGTCCAGCAGGGCGTTCTCACCGAACCGGTCGCCGTCGGCGAGGACGGCGACGGACACCTCGTCGCCGTACTTGCCGATGGTGGTCTGGCTGATCCGGCCGTGGGCGATCAGGTGGATGTGCTCGGCGGGGGCGCCGCGTTGGACGAGCACCTCACCGGCCCGGAACTCGCGCTGGACGCACCGGCCGGCGAGCTCGGTCAGCACGTCCACGTCGTCGAAGCCGCGCAGCAGGGCGAGTTCGCCGAGTTCCCGGGGGATCACGCGGACGTTCGCGCCGTCCTGGACGAAGTCGATGCGCCCATCGCCGACGGTGTAGCTGAGCCGGCGGTTGACCCGGTAGGCGCCGCCCTTGGTTTCCACCCACGGGAGCATCTTCAGCAGCCAGCGGGAGGTGATCTCCTGCATCTGCGGGGCGGACTTGGTCGTGGTGGCAAGGTTGCGGGCGGCAGCCGTGCTCAGGCTGGACTGCGGGGGTTGGTCCAGCTGCGCTTCCGGGCTGGCGTCAACGGTCATCGGACGAGCTCTCCTTCTCAAGGGCGGCGATCGGCACATGGCACATCACCGGTTAAAGAGGAAAAATGGGGGTGAATATCTGGGAATCCGTCCAGATCCGCTGGGAACATTAGCGGGAGGCACGGCCGGATGACCTTGAAGAGCCGTCTGCATTACCTCAAAGCGGTGATCTTGTCCGGCGCGAGGTTTGGTACGTGTTTCAAACGTTTTCGGACAGGCTTTGAGGGACCGCCCGAGCCCGTCCCGGCGGGCGGGCACGCGGATGCCGGTGCCGACCAGTGGGTTCGGGCGATCGCGCCGGTGACCGTCCCGGCCCGCCGGGAGCCGGATCCCGCCAAGTGGGTTTCGGTGAAGGGGTGGTGAAGGTCGGTGGATCAGCCGTGGTCGACGACGAGGTCGGCGCGGTGGCGGCCCCGGGCGACGAGCCGGGCGTTCGGCTCGTCCGAGCGGGCCACCCAGGCGCGCGCGTACTCCGGGTCCTTGCCGTGGCGCACGTGCCGGTCGACCAGGCGCCGGACGCGCAGGTCCTCCTGCGGTTCGAGGTACCAGGCCTCGTCGAGCAGCGGCCGGACCTCGGCCCACTCCCCCGCGTCGTGCAGCAGGTAGTTGCCCTCGGTGATCACCAGCGGTACGTCCGGACCGACGGGGACGCTGCCCGCGATCGGCTCCTCGATGGAGCGGTCGAAGGCGGGCGCGTAGACCGTGGCCCCGTCCGATCCGCGCAGCCGGCGCAGCAGGGCCACGTATCCGGCGGCATCGAAGGTGTCCGGTGCGCCCTTGCGGTCCGCCCGTCCGAGCCGGGCCAGTTCGGCCTGGGCGAGGTGGAACCCGTCCATCGGGACCACCACGGCCGTGTCCGGTCCGAGTGCCTCGGCGAGCCGGGCGGCCAGCGTCGACTTCCCGGCGCCCGGCGGCCCGGCGATGCCGAGGACGCACCGGCTGCCCCGGCCACCCCTGGCGGCCAGGGCGGCCGCCCGGGCCACCAGTTCGCTCGTCGTCCCCACCCGCACATCCTGCCGCACCCGGACCGGGCGGGGCACTGTCGGAGGGGCGTGCGACGATCCACAGCATGATCGCTCCACTCGCCGCCCTGTTGCCCACCGCCGGTCCGCACACCTCGACGACGTACGCCGATTGGGTCGCCGCGCACGATCCGGGCGCCGAGCGGGTCGCACGCGAGCTGGTCGACGACATGCACGCCGAACTGGGGCGGCTGTGGACCAAGCCCGGCGGGTTCGTGGACGCGATGGCCGTGCGGGCCAGGCGGCTTCCGCCGGCCCATCTGCCGTGGTTCTGGGACACCGTGGGCCACCGGCTGATCGGTTACGGGAGCCGGCCGGGCGGGCGCGCCTACGCGGCGGCCCGGGCGGCGGAGGCCGAACACGGGCTTCCCGTGGATCCCGGCTACCGGCAGGCCAACGGGCTGCTGTTCGCCAAGGGCGGGGCGATGCCGGCCAAGGAGTTCGGGGCCCATCAGCGGTTCCTCGGCGAGACGTTGGAACCGGCCGCGGCGCACACGGCGCTGGACGCGTTCCTGACCGCGTGGGCGGGCTCGTCCGCGGATCTGCCGGCGGACCTGGTGCGCCGGGTGCGGGCCTCCGCCAAGGCGGCCGGGCACGGGGACGAGGAAGTCGCCCGGCTGGTGGGCACGATCCTGTCGGTCACCCGGAAGAAGTCGGTGCCGGACGCGCTGTTGATCGCGGCGGGACCGGTCCTGACGGCCCATCCGCCCGCGGAGGCGGTGGCGGCCGGGCTGGTGGAGGTCTTCCCGGACGGGGCGGTCGACGGCGGGGCGTGGCTGCGCATGCTCATCGGCTGCGGCGCGACGCGGGCCATGGAGTCGGGCCGGGTGGTGCCGGAGGGCGGGCTGCACCAGTGGGTCGGGGAGTTCGTGCGGATGTACCAGTACGCGGTCCAGCCCGGCGGTGGGGTCGCGCGCCGGCCGCTGCCGGAGGAATTCCTCGACCTCATCGGCCGGTTGGGACCCCGGCTGAAGGCGGCGGGCGCCCCGGTGACGGTGCACGTCACACGCCACCACTGGCAGGGCTTCGACGCGGACGTCCTGGACGCCTGTCTGGCGGCCGGGGTCCCGGTCGTCGACCCGGGCCCCGAGGTCGGCATGCGTTTCTGGGAGGAACGCTCCCGGCGGGACCTGGCCGCGCTGGCCGCCGACCCGGTGTTCGGCCCCCGGCTGGAAGGAACCGTGCACGCGGGTCTGCTCCCGAACCGGCCCGCCGCCTTCGGGCGACGGGCCGGTTCGGCGGTGACGCTGCTGCCGGGCAACGAGGGCGTCGCGAACGAGGTGGCCGGGCGGGTCGGCAGGCTCGTCGACACCGTCGCGGGTGGCGGCATGGCCGGGGCCGAGGAGGCCGTGGCCGAACTGGAGACCCTGCTGGACCGGCCGACGGTGTCGGCGCTCGGCGGGATCACCGACGCCCTCGCCGAAGCCTGCGCGGCGGGCGCGCTGCGGCGCTCGCTCGCGGCGGGTCTGCCGGAGGAACTGGCTTGGCCCGCAATGGAGTCGGTGTACGCGGAGTTCGCGGCGGACGCGGACTCGGACTCGGACGCAGGTGCCGGCACCGACGGCACCGGCACCGACGTCGACACCGGGCTCGGGAAGGCGGACCGGGGTCTTCCGGGCGTGGCCGGGGTGACCTCCACCTGGCCCGTGCTGACGGTGTTCGGGCGGGACCGGGCGGTCGCCGTCGCCCCCGACGGGGTCCGCGGCTCCTGCCGGTTCACGGTGCCCGAGGGGGCGACCATGTACGCCGTCCACTACGTCGGTGGCTCCTTCCTGGTGAGTTGGAGCCTCGGGGCGAGCCCCTGGTCCTGCGACACCGCCGTCTGGGCCGACCGTCCGGACGAGCCCTTCACCCCGGACGAGCAGAGCGGTCTGGTGCCGTTCGGCGGCAGCCTGGACGGGGCGTACGGCTTCCAGTTCGAGTCCGCCGACGGTGGCGGTCGGCACGACGGCGGGCGGGTGTTGAGGCCGGGCGGCACCCAGGGCATCGACGGTCGAGAGCTGCAGCTCGGCGACGGCGCGCGGATCTGGACCGGCCAGGTCTTCGGCGGGCCGTGGGAGCAGGTGGACCGGGTCACCGGCGAGCGGCGGGGCCCGACGCCGCTGCCGGACTTCCCCGGCCGCGCCGCGAACGCCGATCCGGCCGCGGAACCGTCCGAGGCCGGCATGGCCCTGGCCAGGGACGCCCTGCAACTGGCTCCGCTGCCCGCCGGGCTGGACGGCTCCCCGCTGGGCAGCCGGGACGGCCTGGTCGGGACCCGGGTGCTGTTCCGCACCGGGCACCGCGACCCGGCACCCAACCACTACCTGGTGGAGAGCGTCGACGGGCGCACCGCCCGCTTCGACATCGACCGGCCGGGACAGGAGCCCTGGGGGCTGTGGTCCCCGCCGGAGGGCGCCGTGGAGGACGTGGTCCTCGCCGAGGCGCAGACCCGTACCGGCGTGCGCGCCTACACCGCCGACGGCGTCCTGCTGTGGGAACTGGACGGTCACCACTCGCCCCGCCACCCGCGGGTGAGGCCGGTCCGACGGGTCACCGCCTCGGGCGGCGTGGCCCTGCCGCCGGCCTTCTGGTACCTGCTGCGGACGCGGGACACGGCCGGATCGCGGGCGCTGCGGACCGTGCGGCGGGAGACCGCGGACGTCTTGCTGACGGCCGCCCTCGACGACGCGGCGGCCTCCGGCGGCACGGCGGCCCTTCGCGCCACCGTGGCACGGGAGTTGCCGCAGGTCACCGACCCGGTCCTGGTCGAGGCCGTGGTGGCGGTGGCCGAGCGGGCCGCTCGGGTGGAGGAGCGTCGGCGGGCCCTGCACCGGCGCGTCGAGCTGCTGTCCGAGGCCCCGCCCGCCCTGCCGCGCCGGTCGGCTCCGGACACCGAGCTGATCCCCGCGCTGTTCGGGCTGCTCCCGGACGGGGAGCGCGATCCGTGGCGGCGGGCCCTTGAGGTGCCCCTGCCCGCGACGCTGGTCGCGCTGGCCGTCGACGGCGCGGCTCTGGCGGGTGCCGTGCCGGAGGAGGTGCGGCGGCTCTCGCCGCCCGCGCCGCCGCAGGACTGGTCGCAGCTGCTCGGCTCGATCGACGCCGCGGCCTGGCGGGCGGCCGTGGCACCGACCCCGGATGCCGAACGGGCGGCGCTGCTGGCGCTCCTGACCACCTGGGCCGACCAGCCGTTCGCCCGTGCGGGCAGCGCCTGGTGGGTGGGGCTCACCGACGACTCCGCGGTCCTGGACGCGCTGCGGGCCGGCGGGACCGCCGTGGCGTCCGCCGCGGTACGGGAGGGGGGTTCGCGGGAGTGGTTCGTGGCCCCCGCCGCCGAGGACCGCGACGGCGATCCGGTGCCGGCCGCTGCCCTGCAGGCCCGGCTGGTGCGCGTGGAACGGGACGACAGCGCCCGGCTCCTGGCCCTGGTCGCGGCGGTCGAGGAGCACGGGCCGGTGCCGGTGCCGGAGTCCGCGGCCGAGCGCTTCGCCGAACTGACCGGCGTACGAAGGGCCGTGGCGCGGCTCGTGGTGGCCGGTCTGATCGGGCGGCCCGGTCGGGACGAGGCCCGCTCCCTGGCGTGCAAGGCCCCGTACAAGGCGACCCCGATGACGGCGGAGTCGTACGAGAAGCTGCGCGCCCGACTCGGAGCCGCCGGCCGGCGCGCCCTGCTGGCCGCGGCCCTGCCCGAGGACCCGACGGAGCTGTGGCGGCCGGGCGGTGTCACGGCGGCCGCGGAACGCATGGCCGGGGTGTGGCGGGACCTGCTGGGGACTCTCCCGGGCGTGCACGACGAGGCGGCCGACGCCCTGGAGACCGCTCTGGGCCTGTCGGAGGTGTGGGCGCGGCGGCTGGCGGGCGGCTACGACGCGGCCGAGGACGCGACGGTGCCGGCGGTGGGCTGGGAGCTGGCGGCGACCTGGTACGGCACCGGGGTGGAGGTCAGGGCCGTACCCCCGGCCGGACCCGTGCCGCGGTACGGCACTCCGGTGGGGGTACAGCTCGGGCGGATCGCGAGTGCGCTCGTGTGGGCGTGGACGGACCGGCCCGTCGGAGATCCCGCGGTGGCCGGCGCGCCGGCGCTGTACGAGCGGCTCCGGGCCGAGCTGGCGCGTCCGGAACTGCTCCTGGACCTGCCCGGCGGGCTGGTCGCCGACTCCTCCACACCGATCTCCGAACAGTTCGGGCCCGAGCGCCTGCCCGTGGCCATGGACCGCCGCAAGGAGGACGATCCGACTCCGATGACGGCGTACGACTCCGGCCCGCTGGTGGTGTGCGCGCCGGGAGGTGTCGCCGTCCTGCGGCCCTCGGCGGTCGCCGGGCCCGAGGAGTGGCGGCGGCTGCGCGGGATCACCGGCCTCGCGCGGGCCCTGGACCGGGTGGCGCCGCTGCTGCCCGGCGGCGCACTGGAGCGGATGATGCTCCGGGCCGCTTCGGGGGCGGTGCCGGCCGGCGCGTACGAGGCGGATCCGCGGCAGTCCTGCCCGGAGCTGGTCGCCCGGGTGGCGGCAGGTCTCGGCACGGGGACGGACGCGGCGGCGCTGTACCTCCAGCTGGCGACCCTGGCGGCACCGACCGACCGGAACGTACGCCGCTGGAACGGCTGGTCGGCCAAGCGGCACGCCGAGGTCCGGGCGGAGCTGCTGGCCACCGGCGCGGTGCTGGAGGCCAAGCGGGCACGGGCGGGCCGGAGCCTGTTCCTGCCCGGCGAGTGGACCGAGCTGAAGGCGCCGCACCTGCCGTTGGAGACGGTGAAGCTGGAGAGCCACCTGGTGGGCCGGACGTCGCGGGACCCGATCGAGGCCCCGTTCGACCGCGTGCTGCCGACCGCGCCGCTGCACGAGATGTTCGCGGAGGCCTGGGCCCGGAGGACCGGCGGCTGCGGGGGGTGACGTCCCCCGGGCACGCCCCGGACAATCCACTCGTAACCCACCGAACCGCATGTACGGTCACAATACGACCAAGAGCAATTCCGGAAGCGCGGTACGAGCGGGACGAGAGGAGGCTGCCATGGTGCTGGTGGCAGCGGATGTGCCGGGTGCGCCGTGCTGGCTGAGCCTGATGGCACGCGACCTTCAGGCTGCGGAGCGCTTCTACGGCGCCGTCCTGGGCTGGACCTTCCGCCGAGGTGTCTTCGGGCGGGCGTCCTCGGTGGCAGAGCGGGACGGTGTGGCCGTGGCGGGCATCGGGGCGATGGCCGGGGAGCTGGCCGCGCCCGTGGCCTGGACGGTGTACTTCGCGGTCAACGACGCCGACGCGGCCGTGGCCGGGATCCGCGAACGCGGGGGCACGGTCGGGGTGGGGCCCGTGTCCTATCCGCCGCGCGGCAGGGCGGCCCTCGCCACCGACCCCGAGGGCGCGGCCTTCGGGGTCTGGGAGGGCGAGGCGCTGTCCGAGTGGCGCGTGGGTGAGGGCGGGGCACCCGCATGGGTGGAGCTGCACACCCGCAACGCGTTCGACGCGGCCGTCTTCTACGGCGAGATCCTGGAGTGGGTCGCGCACGAGGAAGGGGACGAGGGCGACGAGGAGAACGAGCACGCCGACTGCTGCGAGGTCTCGTACGAGGAGGACCAAGTGGTCCTGCGGCGCTCGGGCCAGGTGGTCACCCGTCTGAACAGCGGCCCGGTCGAGGCGTCCGCCGACAAGCCGCTGCTGCGGCCCCGCTGGCTGGTCCACTTCAAGGTCCCGGACCTGAAGGAGGCGCAGCGGGCGGTCGTCGAGAACGGCGGCACCATCGTCCCGGACGCCGCCGGGTGGGCCGGGGGTGAGCGCGTGACGGTGTGCGATCCGGACGGCGGCCTCTTCACGCTCGACGAGTCGCCCGCCGCCGCGGGCTCCCGCTCCACATCGGGCTGACCTCGGTCAGCGGCGACCGCCGCCGACCATCTGCCGCCCCCGGTGACGGTCCGACCGGGATTCCACGCCCATGACGAATCCGCTGCGGGGCCGGGTGGGGATCCGGCTCAGCGGAATGGACAGGTCCTGCTGCGGTACGGCGAGGTCCAGGCGGGCCAGCGCCGGCGCGAGCGTGCCGAGCAGGGCGAGGGTGATGTCCTCACCGGGGCACCGATGGCCGGTCCGGGCGTCACCACCGCCCTGTGGGACGAGTTCGCCGCGGCGGGGTTCGTGGCCCAGGAACCGCGCGGGGTCGAAGTGGTACGGCCGTTCCCACAGCTCGGGGTCGTGGTGCTGTCCGTACACGTCGAGGAGGACGAGGGTGCCGGCCGGGATCTGCTCACCGGCGTAGGAGAGGTCCTCGGCGGCCACACCGCCGATGAAGGGCACGAAGGGGTAGAAGCGGCGTACCTCCTGCGCGAAGGCGAGCGCGTAGCCGGGGCCGTCCGTGCGCAGGTGGTCACGGCGGCCGGGGTGGCGGTGGAGCGCGTGTGCGGCGAAGGTGACGTACCAGGTCACGGCGACGGTCGGGCGGATGATGTTGAGGAGCTCCACGGCCGCCGTGCGGGGATCGAGCAGGGTGCCGTCCGACTCCCGGTGCAGGGCGACGGTCTCCGCCACCGTCTCCGGGTGGCGGTTCTCCTTCTCCGCGCGCATGCGGTCGACGGCGGCCATCAGCCCCTGTTCCTGGCGCTGCCGGGCGCGGCGGGCCCGGGCGTGGCGGGGGCCCGCTGTGGCGAAGCCGTCCACCATGGCCACGCAGTCCTCGGCGATCTCTCGGGCCGCGTCGTCCGGGACCGGCAGGCCCGCCCAGTCGCACGTCGCCCCCGCGAGCAGGGCGGCCACCTCGTCGAAGAGCACCACGCTGCGGTCCTCCCAGCCCGCGAGGGCCTCGTGCCAGCCGCGCTCGACCCGGGCGGTGAGGCCGGCGATTCCCTCCGGTGCCATGAGCAGCGAGACCAGCATCTCCTTGCGCTCCCGATGCCGGGCTCCGTCCAGGGTGTGCACCGCTCCCCTGCCGAAGAGGGTGTCCACCACTTGCGCGGGCAGGGCGTCGTGCCGCCGGATCCGGCTCTTGTCGTAGAAGAGGTCGACGGCATCGGGGCCGTGCAGGAGCACTGCGTGCCGCCCCATCAGCCGGGTGTGCACCAGCGGCGCCCCGCCGTGGGCCCGGCGCAGGTCCGGCGCCCACGCGTAGCCGTGGGCGAGCAGGGAGAGCGTGCTGTCGATGAGGTGGCCGTGACCGGACATACCCCGCGCCTACCCGGTCGGCGGCCATGCATTCCCCCTGTCGGTCCGCGCGCCGCCGAGGGGGAGGAGGGGGGACGTCTACGGCCGGGTCAGGCCGTGCCGGTACGTGGTGTGGGGCGTACCTCGAAGCCCGTGGGTCCGGGAGGGGTCGGCGGGGCCTCGTGGACCTCGACCGCGCGGACCACCGCCGCCGGCGGCCCCGTGCGTGCCCATTGCACCATGGCCGCGACCGTCGCCTCGTCCCCCTCGAACAGCGCCTCCACGTCCCCGTCGGGCAGGTTCCGCACCCACCCGGACACCCCGTGGGCCAGCGCCTGGCTGCGACAGGTGTCCCGGAAGAACACTCCCTGCACGGTCCCCGACACGATCACGCGTTTGCGTACCATCTTCCGACCATACGACCGGATCGAGCCGTTCTCCGGGCGCCTGCGGTTCACCGGACCGGCGCGGCGGCAGACTGGAGGGGCCACGAGCCGAACGGATGGAGCAGCAGCGTGCCCGTTCCGATCATCATCGACTGCGATCCCGGACACGACGACGCCCTCGCGATCATGCTGGCGGCCGGCGACCCGGGGGTCGACCTGCTGGCCGTCACCACGGTCGCGGGCAATCAGACGCTGGAGAAGACCACCCTCAACGCGCGGCGCGTCTTCACGGTCGCCGGGATCACCGGGGTCCCCATCGCCGCCGGCTGCGACCGTCCGCTCGTCCAGCCCCTCGGCGTCGCCGCCGACGTGCACGGGGCGTCCGGCCTGGACGGGCCGAGGTTCCCGGAACCCACCGTGGACGTCGTCCCGGAGCACGCCGTGGAGCTCATCCACCGGACGTTGAACGGACATCCCGAGCCCGTCACCCTCGTCCCCACCGCCCCGCTGACCAATATCGCGCTCCTGCTCACCCGCTATCCGCAGGACGCCGCCCTCATCCGCGAGATCGTCCTGATGGGCGGCTCGACGGAGCGCGGCAACCGCACGCCCGCGGCCGAGTTCAACGTCCTCACGGATCCGGAGGCCGCGGACATCGTCTTCCGCAGCGGCGTGCCCGTCACGATGTGCGGTCTGAACGTGACGCACCAGGCGCTGGCCACGCCCGAGGTGGTGGCCCGCTTCGAAGGGCTCGGCACTCCCCTCGGGCACGTCTGCGCCGAGCTGCTGACCTTCTTCGGGTCCACGTACCGCACGCTGTGGGGGTTCCCGCACCCGCCGCTGCACGACCCGGTCGCGGTGGCCCGCGTCATCGATCCCGCCCTCGTGGACGTCGTGGACGCCAATGTGGTCGTGGAGTTGCACGGCCGGTACACGCGTGGTGCCACCGTGGTGGACCCCCACCGTTACGTGGACCGTCCCGTCAACGCCCGCGTCGCCGTGCGCCTGGACGTCGACGGCTTCTGGGACCGGATGGTCGCCGCCGTCGCGGCCCTCGGATAATGGGGCGATGACACTCAAGGAAGGCCAGCGGGTGGAGCTGGCGGCGGAGGTCGTGCTGACCGGATCGGTCACGGCGGCCGGGGACGACCCGACGCGGACGGGTCCCGTCGCCGGCTCCCTGTCCCTCGCCGCGGGCACCGGCGGAACCGTCGAGCGGGTCTACGGCGACCGGCCGGAGCAGCAGGGCCCCGAGGTCCGCGAGTACGTGCGCCTCAAGTCGCTCATGGACGACTTCGGCCACCAGATGCCCCCGGCGAGCAAGCGGCAACTCGAGGAGAACCTGGCCTCGTTGGAGGCCGAGTGGACCGCACACCAGGCGCGGGGACTCGGTGTGACGGTACGGGTGCGGCTCGACAACGGCTTCGTCCTGGACGAGGCACGGCAGGACCTCTTCGCCCGTGCGTGACGACGAACCGGTCTTCGTGCGGAGCGAGTGGGGAACGCCGTCGTACCGCTGCGCGCCGCCGGTTCCTCCGAGCACGGGCCCCGGGGGCGGGTGAGGCGGACGGGGCCGGCGGACGGGGGCCGAGTCGGCGAAGATGGCAGCGTCACCCGACACCCGTCAACCGCCACCGTCACCCGTCAACCGCCAATCGGCGCAAGAGCCGTCGACCGATCGAGGAGCGTCCTGCCGATGTCCAGCCCCGGATCCGGATCCGGTTCCCGCAGGCGGCCGCCGACGATCGCCGATGTCGCCCTGGCCGCCTCGGTGTCGCGGACGACCGTGTCCCACGCCCTCAACGGGCTGGGCAAGGTCGACCCCCGGACCCGCGAACGCATCAAGCAGGTGGCCGCCGAGCTCGGGTACCGGCCGAACCTGCGCGCGCAGCGGCTTCGCCAGGGGCAGGCCAAGGCCATCGCGCTGGCCTCCTCGATGCCCTTCGCGGTGGCCGGCGGCCCCTCCCGGCTCGGCTTCTACATGGAAGTCGCCGCGGCGGCGGCCGAGCGCGCCCTGCTCCACGGGTACGCGCTCGTCCTGGTGCCTCCCGTCCAGTCCGGATCGGCGCTGCACTCCCTCGACATCGACGGCGCGATCGTCGTCGAGCCCGGTGAGGACGACGCGGCCGTGGCGCAGTTGCGCGAGCGGGGCCTGCCGTACGTGGCTCTGGGCCGCGAGATGCCCTCGATCACGGACGCCCCGTACGTGGACCTGCGCGGCGGCCTGGTCGCGGAGCTGCTCCTGGAGCACCTGCGCGCCCAGGGCGCCCGCCACCCGGCCCTGATCATCGGCGCCGGCACCCGCCACTCCGCCGTCGATGCCCGCGCCGCGTACGAACGGGCCGCCGCCGAGCAGGGTTGGACCCCGGTCGTGGCCACCGCTCCGGAGGAGGGCGGGGAGGAAGCCGGGTACGAGCGCTGCGCGGCCCTGCTGGCCGAGCATCCCGAGACCGACGCCGTCTGCGCACTCGTGGACGCCTTCGCGGTCGGCGCCGTCCGCGCGATCCGGGACAGCGGCCGGCGGGTCCCCGAGGACGTCATGGTGGTCACCCGGTACGACGGCCCGCGGGCCCGCACCTGCGAGCCGCCGCTCACCGCGGTCGACCTCCAACTGGACCGGGCGGCCTCCGAGGCGGTGGAACTGCTCCTCGCCCGCCTGCGGGACGAGGCCGGCGCCGGTACGGAGGCCACCGCCGCCGGGGCGGCTCCCGCGGCGGCGGTGTCGGCGCCCGAGCCCCGCGTCATCGCGCGGGCCTCGTCCCTGCGGGTCACGGCGCCAGAATGAGCACCGCCCCGGAGACGAGGGCGAAGGCGAGGACGAGCGGTCGCATCTTCGCGGCGTCGACACGGTGGTGCGCCAGCCTGCTCAGCCACGCCCCGACGGCCAGGGCGGGCAGCAGCAGCGCGGCCCAGCCCAGTTGCGCCGGGCTGCCCTGACCCGTCGCGAGCAGCAGGGCGAGGGAGACGACCTCGCCGACGAGGAAGCACACCGCGACCGTGGACCGCAGCTCCGCCGGCGGCCGGTGCTGGTAGACGAGCGCCAGCGGCGGGCCGCCCACCCCGGTCGCGGTCTCGGTGAGCCCCGTGACGAGCCCCGCGCCGAGGTAGGCGGCGCGGCCGGGCACGAAGGCGGGTGCGGCCAGGCTCACCACCGCCGCCAGCACGGTCGCCACGCCGACGACCAGGCCGAGGCGCTGCTCCGGCACCGCCCAGAGCAGTACGAGTCCGCCCGGGGTCGCCGCGAGCCGGGCCGCCGTGATCCAGCCTGCACCCCTCAGGTCCAGGGAGTGCCGCTCGCGCCAGGCCACGTACACGTTCAGCGGGATCATCGACGCGAGGACGAACACCGGGAGCAGGGCGGGTGCGAGCAGTCCGGCGACCGGGGCCACGACCAGCGCGAAGCCGAGGCCGCTGGTCCCCTGGACGAACGCGGCGGCGGCCACCACCAGGGCGAGGACCGCCAGGGTCGTGGCGCTCACCGCGCGGCGCTCCTCTCCCGTGCGTCCGTGGACGTGCGGTGCACGCGTTCGACCCCGGCCCGTCCGACCACCTCCCCGGCCAGCTCGGCGGCCCGCCGTACCAGTGCCGCGCCGTCCCAGTCGACGGGGCGGCCCCGGAACATGCGCAGCCGTCCGGCGACGACCACGGCGGTGATCTGGTCGCGGTTGCCGCGCCGCACCAGTTCCCAGGGCAGGTCCCAGGAGGGGCGCATCTCCGGGCCGCTCGCGTCGACGAGCAGGAAGTCCGCCGCCGCCCCCACCGCGATCCGGCCGGTGAGCGCTCCGAGGCCCACCGCGTCCGCTCCGCCCGGACCGGCGTGTTCGAGCCAGGTCCAGCCGGCGCCGCAGGAGGAGTCCCCGGTGGCCAGGCCGTAGGTGAGGCGCTGGGCGAACTCCGCGGCCTCCACCAGGCGGAAACCGTCGCCCCGGGTGCCGTCCGTGCCCAGTCCGAAGCGGATCCCGCGTTCGGCCATGGTGGTCGCGGGCGCCACGGCGTTGCCCTTCCAGGCACTGGCGACGGGGTTGTAGCTCACCGCGGCGCCCGTGTCGGCGAGCAGGGTCAGCTCGGCGGGGGTGACCAGGGTGGCGTGCGCCGCCAGCAACTGCGGTCCCAGGGCGCCGACTTCCCTCAGGTACTCCAGGGGCCGCAGGCCGTGCCGGACGAGGGAGCGCTCCACGCCGGCGAGGTGCTCGTTGACGTGGATCTGGACGACGGCGCCCGCTTCGGCGGCGAGCCGGGCGGTGGCCCGCAGCGTGTGCGCCGTCGCGGCCTCCGGGACGGCGACCGCGAGCGACGGGTGGACCAGTTCCTCCCCCTCGTAGCGGGCGAGGTGCTTCTCGGCGCGGGTCAGGACATCGGCCGTACGGGTGGGGCCCGAGGGATCGCCGGCGTCCTCGGTGTCGTGGCAGACGAGTCCCAGCACGCAGCGGATTCCGGCGTCGCGGGTGGCCGAGGCCACCACGTCGACGTCCACGCAGGCCCGGGTGCCGGCGTCCGCGACGGTGGTGAACCCTCCCCGCAGCGATTCGAGCGCCGCCAGTTTGGCGGCCACGTAGGCGGATTCCTCGTCCAGGGCGCCCTCCAGCGGGACCCACACCCGGCGGAAGATCTCGGAGGGCTCGCCGAAGGCGAGTGCGGAGCCGAAGCTCTGCGTCAGGTGGTGGTGCGCGTCGACGAATCCCGGCATGAGCACGTGTCCGGGCAGTCTGAGGGGGGTGAGGTGGGGGTGGTCGCGTTCCAGCCGCGGTGCCGGTCCGACCGCGAGGAAGGAGCCGTCGGCCACGACGACCGCGTACTGCTCCTTCGGTCCGTCGGGGGTCATCACGACGGCGGGGAGCAGGAGTCGGTCCTCGCCGGTGAGGTGGTCGGGGCGCAGGCCCTCCGGGCCCGGGCCCGCGTCCGGGTGCGCGTCGTACTGCGTCAGGTCGGTCATCTCGCTCTTTCGGTACGGGTCACGCGTGGGGTACGGCGCGGGTCTCGCCCGCGTCGACGAGGGCGGTGAGGGGGTCGCCGGCTCGCCCACGGACGAGCCGGGGCCGTACGTGGTTGAAGAGGACGTTGAGGATGGCGGCGGTGAAGGCGCCGACGGCGACGCCGCTTTCGAGGAGGATCCGCGCACCGGACGGCAGGCCCGCGTAGACGCCGGGGACGAGGATGGGCAGCAGGCCCAGTGCGAGGGCGACGGCGCAGATGAACCCGTTGGAGTGCCGTTCCAGGTCCGCCTTCCCCAGCATCTGGACGCCGAGCACCGTGATCACCGCGAACACCACCATCGCGGTGCCGCCGACGACGGCGGAGGGGATGACGCTGATGGCGCGGATGACGGGGGCGAGGAAGCCGATGGCGATGAGCACGACGCCCGCGGCCGCGGTCACGAACCGGCTGCGCACGCCCGTGACGCGGACGATTCCGATGTTCTCGCCGCTGGTCACCATCAGCGGGAGTCCCAGGAATCCGCCGAAGAGGGAGACGAGCGCGTCGCCCCGGATGGTCCGGGGGACGACCGTCCGCGTGTCGATCTCCTTGCCGACCGTCTCGGCGTTGATCACGGTCTGACCGGTGGCCTCCGCCATGGAGGCCAGGCCGTACAGCATCAGCGGCAGCGCGGCGACGAGGTTGAACTCGGGCGAGCCGAAGGGCATGAGATGCGGTGCGCTCAGGATCCCGCCGTCGGCGACTCCACCGAAGTCGAACCGGCCGAGTGCGAAGGCCAGTGCGGCCCCGGCGATCAAGCCGAGCATCACGGCGAGTTGCCGCACGATGCCGTCGAACAGCCAGTACAGGGCGACGGTGAAGCCGATCGTGGCCATGCCGAGTGCGAGGTTCGTGGTGTTCGCGAAGCCGGGGGTGCCCGGGCGTCCGGTGACGAGCAGCGCGCCGACCTTCACCAGGTTGACCCCGACGATCACGATCATCGTGCCGATGACGAGGGTGGGGAAGAACTTCAACAGGCGTGAGAAGACGGGCAGTACGACGAAGTAGAAGGCGGCGCTGATGATCACCGCGCCGGTGGCGGTGCGTACGCCGTGCTGTTCGGCGATGGCCAGGAACAGGATCAGCGGTGCTCCGCCGGGCAGCATGACGAACGGCAGCCGGGGCCCGAACTTCCAGGGTCCCAGGGACTGGATCAGGGAGCCGACCCCGGAGAGCACGAAGGCCGCCGAGAGCAGGTTCACGGTGAGGCCGGGGTCGAGATGGAGGGTGGCGCTCATCAGGAAGATCGCCGAGACGGGGGTCGCCGCCATGACGAGGACGTGCTGGATGCCGAACAGGATGATCCTGCTCAGCGGTCGGGACTGGTCCACGGGGTGGGGGAGAGTGCTGGGACTGGACACGTTCGAGCTCCGTTCGGCTCGCTCCGGTTTCGGCCACGATCCGGCTCCCGGCAGGGGCCAAATCGATTTGGCCAAATCGATTTGGCCGCCAGTATGTGAGGGCTCCGGAGACCCGTCAAGGGTTGCGGACGCACTGCTTCCACCGAGTTCCCGACGGGATCCCGACCGGTCGGCCGCCGACAACACCATGAAAACCGGCCGCGTTTGGGCTCAAAAGGGGCGACCCGGCCCGGTCACCACCGGGACTGCGGGGCCGTGTCGTCCCGGAGCCGATCGGGGTCGATCCTGTCGACGACCACGACCGCCACGTCGTCCGCCAGAGCGCCCTGCGTGTGCCTGATCAGCGCCTGGCGCAGGCCCTCCAGGAACTCGGGCCTGGTGTGGTCGCGCATCGAGGCCAGGGCCACGGGCAGGTCGAAGAACTTGTCGGAGCCGTCACGGGCTTCGAGGACACCGTCGGTGTGCAGCAACAACCGGTCCCCCGGCTCGAACGGATAGCCCTCCGTCCGTCCGGGCGGGCCGGTGATGAACTCCTCCAGGCCGAGCGGCGGCAGGGAGGTCGTGGGCACCAGGGGCCGGACCTTGCCGTCGCTCAGCAGCAGCGGGGCCGGATGGCCCCGGTTGACCACCTCGATGACGGGCCCGTCCGGGATCTGGGCCACGATCGCGGTGACGAACCCCTCCAGAAGCGCTTCCTCGTCGTCCGCCACCGCCGCACCGACGCCCGCTCCCGCCAGGGCGGCGTCCCGCCGCAGGGCCGCGCCGCAGTGGTCGACGACCTCGACCAGGTCGTCCTCGTAGTGCACGGACTCCCGGAACGCGCCGAGCACGACGGCGGCGGCCCGTACGGCGGGCAGCCCCTTGCCCCGTACGTCCCCGACGATCAGCCGGACCCCGTACCGGGTCTGCACCGCGTCGTAGAGGTCGCCGCCGATCTGGGCGCCCGTCTCGGCCGCCAGGTACATGCTGGCCGCCCGTACGGGCCCCAGCCTGTCCGGTACGGGTCTGAGCAGGACCTCCTGTGCGGCCTCCGCGATCCGGCGGACCTGGTTGAGCTCGTTCTCCCGACGCGTGCGCACGGCACTGCTCGTCATGAAGCTCGCCACCGTCACCAGGGACAGCGCGACCAGGTTCGTGTAGACCTGCTGGCCGCCCCAGGCCTGGTTGTGGGTGACGGTGATGATGCTGACCACCAGCGCCACCCCGGCCGCCGCGAGGGTGCCCATCGGGCCCATCGTCACGGCGGCCAGCGCGGGCGTCGCGACGAGCAGGGGGCCCGTGTAGACGAAGTGGAGGGGCGTGAGCTCGATGACGAGCACCACCAACGCGATCGCGAAGGGCACGCACTCCGCGAAGGCGAAGAGGATCTGGTGGCCGCCGGCTCCCGGTTCCGGGGGCGAGCGCGGGGGCGCTCTCATGCCTACAGCCTGCCCCGCCCGGCCCTGCCGCCGCCACTCCTCGCCCACCGCCCCGAAGGGAGGAGGAGAGCGCCCCTCCCCCGCCCGGGCGGGTGCGGCGGCCGGCACGTCACGGGACCCGCGGGGCCACCGGGAGGTGTCCCGGGGATGTCCATTGCTCCACTTCTTACAGAGGGCGCTCTCGGGTGGCCTGAATCCGCCTCTTGCGCCGCGCTCGCCCACCGCGCAAGCCCCGCGGCGTCGACACGGCGGTCACCGGTGGCCCCCGCCTCCCCCCAGCGCGACAAAACACCTGGTCAAGCGGGTCGAGCAGGCACCAGGGAACCTTCGGCGAGGCCCGGGGGCGAGGACGCGGAACCGGAGAATCCGGTATCCGTCGCCAGACGCAAGTCAGCGAATCGACGGAACGCGACTAATCGGGTTGGTCGGTCGTACAAAAACGCACGGCACAGGGCCGTTTGTCTTCAGGGAATCAACCGACAGCGGCTTGACCGATGGACCCGCCTGCACGTACTTTCGACCGTACCTACTCGTGACGTACCTACTCGTGAGCTGCTGGAAGGAGGCGAAGCCGGATGTCGACCATCTCCGAACTTCTTCGTCTCGCTCACCAGATCGCCTGGGCTCCGGGTCGAGTAGCACACGGCGCTTAGCAGCCGCTGTCCGGCGTGCCCGTTCCAGGGCCCCGGGACGTTTTCCATCTCTGTCACCACCTGCGGCGCGTGCTGCGCGCCGATTTGGCGCTCTCCCGGTTCCAGAGCTGCGCCAACGAAAAAGAAAGCTCCTAAAATGGCGACTAGGGTAGTCCGATCGACCGCGCCCCGAAATGAGGACGTGCCATGGTAGAGGCGCGCATCACGGTAAACGGGAAAGAAACACCCCTTTCCCCTTCCGCACCCCACACCACGGTGCTCGATTTCCTGCGCGAGCGCGGCCTGACCGGTACCAAGGAGGGATGCGCCGAGGGTGAATGCGGCGCCTGTTCCATCCTGGTCGCCCGTCCCGGAGTGGACAAGCCCACCGACTGGGTCGCGGTCAACGCGTGCCTGGTCCCGGCTGCGGCACTCGACGGCCAGGAGGTCATCACCTCCGAGGGTCTCGCCACCCCCGGCGAGGCCGGCGAGGCCCCCACGCTGCACCCGGTGCAGCAGGAGATGGCCGTCCGCGGTGGCTCGCAGTGCGGTTACTGCACCCCGGGCTTCATCTGCAGCATGGCCTCCGAGTACTACCGTCCGGGCCGCTGCGCCCAGACGTGCGCTCCGGGCGAGGACTCGCACGCCGAGGGCGACGCCGAGCACGGCCCGAACGGCTTCGACCTGCACTCGCTGAGCGGAAACCTGTGTCGCTGTACGGGTTACCGCCCGATCCGCGACGCCGCGTACGCCGTCGGTGAGCCCACCGAGGACGACCCGCTGGCCCAGCGCCGCGAGCAGCCCGCTCCCGCGCCCGCCGTCACCGAGTACACCCAGGACGGCCGCACCTTCGTGCGCCCTGCCTCCCTGGCCGAGGTGACGCAGCTGCTCCGCGAGCAGCCGAAGGCGGTCCTCGTCGCCGGCAGCACCGACTACGGCGTCGAGATCAACATCCGCTCCCGCCGGGACGACCTCGTGGTCGCGATCGACCGCCTGCCCGAGCTGCGCGAGCTGAAGTTCGAGGACGACTACCTCGAGATCGGCGCGGCGGTCACGCTCACCGAGATCGAGCGCCGCCTCGACGGCAGCGTCCCGCTGCTGGCCGAGCTGTTCCCGCAGTTCGCTTCCCGCCTCATCCGCAACAGCGGCACCCTCGGCGGCAACCTCGGTACCGGCTCCCCGATCGGTGACAGCCCGCCGGTCCTCCTCGCCCTGGAGGCGTCGCTGGTCCTCGCCGACGCCGACGGCGAGCGCGTGGTCCCGCTGGCCGAGTACTTCACCGGTTACCGCCAGACCGTGCGCCGTCCCGACGAGCTGATCCGCGCGGTGCGCATCCCGCTCCCGCTGTCGCCCGTCACGGCCTTCCACAAGATCGCCAAGCGCCGCTTCGACGACATCTCCAGCGTGGCCGTCGGTTTCGCGCTCGAGATCCAGGACGGCATCGTCACCAAGGCCCGCATCGGCCTCGGCGGCGTGGCGGCCACCCCGATCCGCGCTCTCACCACCGAGGCCGCCCTCGAGGGCAAGCCGTGGACGTCCGAGACCGTGGAGGCCGCGGCCCAGCTGCTGCAGGCCGAAGGCACCCCGATGAACGACCACCGCGCCAGCGCCGAATACCGCTCCGCGATGCTCGGCCAGAGCCTGTTGAAGCTGTTCGCAGAGACCCCTGAGGCGGTGTCGTCATGAGCCATCTGTCCGAGATCCCCGAGAAGCCCGTAGTCGGCGTATCCATGCCGCACGAGAGCGCGACCCTGCACGTCACCGGTGCCGCGCTCTACACGGACGACCTCGTGTACCGCACCAAGGACGTCCTGCACGCCTACCCGGTCCAGGTCATGAAGGCCCGCGCCAAGGTCACGGCGCTGCGCACCGAGGCCGCCCTCGCGGTGCCCGGTGTGGTCCGCGTGCTCACCATCGCCGACGTGCCCGGTGTCAACGACGCCGGCATGAAGCACGACGAGCCGCTCTTCCCGGACGAGGTCCAGTACTACGGCCACTCGGTGGCCTGGGTGCTCGGCGAGACCCTGGAGGCCGCGCGCCTCGGTGCCGCCGCCGTCGAGGTGGAGCTCGAAGAGCTGCCGTCGATCATGACGGTCAAGGAGGCCATCGCGGCGGAGGCCTTCCACGGCGCCCGTCCCCTGATGGTCACCGGCGACATCGACGCCGGCTTCGAGGAGTCCGCCCACGTCTTCGAGGGCGAGTTCCAGTTCCAGGACCAGGAGCACTTCTACCTCGAGACGCACGCGGCGCTCGCCCTGATCGACGAGAACGGGCAGCTGTTCATCCAGAGCAGCACGCAGCACCCCTCGGAGACGCAGGAAATCGTCGCGCACGTGCTCGGCATCCACAGCCACGAAGTGACTGTGCAGTGCCTGCGCATGGGTGGCGGCTTCGGTGGCAAGGAGATGCAGCCGCACGGGTTCGCGGCCATCGCCGCGCTCGGCGCCAAGCTCACCGGCCGTCCGGTCCGCCTGCGGCTCAACCGCACCCAGGACCTGACCATGTCCGGCAAGCGCCACGGCTTCCACGCCAAGTGGAAGATCGGCTTCGACGCCCAGGGCCGCATCCAGGCCCTGGACGCCACGCTGACCTCCGACGGCGGCTGGAGCCTGGACCTGTCCGAGCCCGTCACGGCTCGCGCGCTGTGCCACATCGACAACACGTACTGGATCCCCAACGCGCGTGTCGCCGGTCGCATCGCCAAGACCAACAAGGTCTCCAACACCGCCTTCCGCGGCTTCGGCGGCCCCCAGGGCATGCTGGTGATGGAGGACATCCTCGGCCGCGTCGCGCCCCAGCTCGGCCTGGACCCCATGGAGCTGCGCGAGCGCAACTTCTACCAGCCGAACCTGGGTCAGACGACGCCGTACGGCCAGCCGGTCACGCAGGCCGAGCGGATCTCCCTCATCTGGGACCAGATCCAGCAGAACGCCGGCATCGCCGACCGCAAGCGCGAGATCGCGGCGTTCAATGCCGCGCACCCGCACACCAAGCGGGCGCTCGCGATCACGAACATCAAGTTCGGCATCTCGTTCAACCTCACCGCCTTCAACCAGGGCGGCGCTCTCGTGCTGATCTACAAGGACGGTTCCGTCCTGATCACGCACGGCGGCACCGAGATGGGCCAGGGCCTGCACACCAAGATGATGCAGGTGGCCGCGACCTCGCTGGGCATCCCGCTGCACAAGGTGCGCCTCGCCCCGACGCGTACCGACAAGGTGCCCAACACCTCCGCCACCGCGGCCAGCTCCGGCGCGGACCTCAACGGTGGGGCGATCAAGAACGCCTGTGAGCAGCTGCGCGCGCGGCTGCAGCAGGTGGCCGCGGGCCAGCTGGGCGGGAACGCCTCGGACGTGCGCATCGTCGACGGTGTCGCCCGCGTCCTCGGCAGCGACAAGGAACTGGCCTGGGACGACCTGGTCCACACCGCGTACTTCCAGCGGGTCCAGCTCTCGGCGGCCGGTTTCTACCGCACCGAGGGTCTGCACTGGAACGCGCAGACGTTCCGGGGCTCCCCGTTCAAGTACTTCTCCTACGGCGCCGCGGCGGCCGAGGTCGAGGTGGACGGCTTCACCGGCAAGTACAAGCTCCGTCGCGTGGACATCATCCACGACGTGGGCGACAGCCTCTCCCCGCTGATCGACATCGGTCAGGTCGAGGGCGGCTTCGTCCAGGGCGCGGGCTGGCTGACGCTGGAGGACATGCGGTGGGACACCACCGAGGGTCCGAACCGCGGTCGTCTGCTGACGCAGGCGGCGAGCACGTACAAGCTGCCGAGCTTCTCGGAGATGCCCGAGGAGTTCAACGTCTCGCTGCTGCAGAACGCCTCCGAAGAGGGTGCGGTCTACGGCTCCAAGGCGGTCGGCGAGCCCCCGCTGATGCTGGCGTTCTCGGTCCGCGAGGCACTGCGGCAGGCCGCCGCGGCGTTCGGGCCGAGCGGTCTCAGCCTGGAGCTCGGTGCCCCCGCGACGCCCGAGGCGGTGTTCTGGGCGATCCAGAACGCGCGCGCGGCCGACGCGAAGCTGGACGTCAGCGAGGTCTCCGCTGACACGGCCGCCTTGAGCAATGCCTGACATGACGTGGGTAGCCGCGGTCGCGCGGTTGCGGGCGAACCGGGAACCCGGTGCGCTCGTGACCGTCGCGACCGTGCGCGGCCACGCGCCCCGCAAGGCCGGTGCCAAGCTCGTCGTGGGCCGGACCGAGACCTGGGGTTCGATCGGCGGCGGCAACATCGAGGCCGTTGCCATCGACCGGGCCCGCGAACTGATCGGCACCCCCGATCCGGAAGCGGAACTCATGGAGTTCGCCCTCAACGACAAGGTCACCAGCCGGCACGGCGTCCAGTGCTGCGGTGGAGCCGTGAGCGTGCTCGTGGAGCCGCTCCCGGTGGTCGAAGCGGTGGCGATCTTCGGCGTGGGGCATGTGGGGTTGGAGCTGGCCCGTATCCTGGCCCGCCACAACCTCGATCTGCACTTGATCGACACCCGTCCCGAGATGCTCTCCGACGAACGGCTCGGCGTGCTGTCGGACGCGGTGGCGGAAGTCAACGTGCACCACACGCTGCTGCTTCCCGAGGAGGTGCTCTCGGAGCTGCCGCCCGGCACGCACGTCCTGATCATGACGCATGATCACGCGGAGGACGCCGCGCTGTGCGACGCCGCTCTGCGGACCGACGGTCTCGGCTCGGTCGGCCTGATCGGATCCTCGGCCAAATGGGCGCGGTTCCGGCAGCGCCTGGCCAACGAGGGCGGCCACGACGCGGCCACCATCGATCGGATCAAGACCCCGATCGGTCTCACCGAGATCACCGGCAAGGAACCCGCCGTGATCGCGGTCAGCGTCGCGGCGGACCTGCTCCGGACCTTCGAACAGGACCGGCAGTGGGCGGTTTCGAACGCGGTTCCCTCCGTGGTGCCGCAGACTCCGGTCGCCAACAGCGTGTGAGGTGACACGGGCCGGGCACGGTCGTCCGGCCCGGCACGCCTCCTCCACCCCCTGGGTGACGACGGCCCGCCCGCGCGATCTCGCGCGGGCGGGCCGTCGCGCGTTCCTGGCAGGATGGCGGCCATGGAACGCGTTCTGGGAATCGGCGGGTACTTCATGCGGGCGGGCGACCCGGCGACCCTGGCCGCCTGGTACCGGGACTGCCTGGGCCTGGACGCCGACGAGCACGGCCTGTGGCGTCAGGAAGCCGGGCCGACGGTGTTCGCGACGTTCGAGTCCGGAACCGACTACTTCGGGGCCCGCTCCCAGCGGACCATGCTCGCCTTCCGGGTCCGCGACCTGGACGCGATGCTCGCGCAGCTGCGTGCCAAGGGCGCGGACGTGGACGCGGAGACCCAGGACATGGAGGGCGTCGGCCGGTTCGGATGGGTCACCGATCCCGAGGGCAACCGCGTCGAGCTGTGGCAGCCCGCCTGACCTGTTCCGCCACGTCCCGACACCTCCTGACACCTCCTGACATGCGAACTCCACGACCTGATGTTGGAATGGCCTGGCGGGCTGCCCCCCGCCGTGTGCCGTTGCTCGTGAGGAGTGGTTGCGGTTGTCCGGAACCAAGACTGGGCCTTCCGAAGCGAAACAGCCCGAAGAGGCGAACCTGCTGGGTGAACTGCTGCGCAGTCCGGGCTATTTGAAGACCCTCGTGTTCTGCGCCCTCATCGGCATCCCGGTGTCCCTGGTGGCGTTCTGGTTCCTGGTCGGGCTCCACGAGCTGGAGAAGCTGATGTGGGCCGGCTTGCCGGAGTCCCTGGGCTGGAACGTCCCACCGTGGTGGTGGCCGTTGCCACTGCTGCTCGTTGCCGGTGTGACCGTCGGGCTCGTGGTCACCCGAATGCCCGGCGGGGGCGGCCACATCCCCGCCGGGGGACTGCACACCGGCGGCGCCTCCCCCAGAGCCCTGCCCGGCGTGGTGCTCGCCGCCGTGCTCAGCCTCCCCCTCGGTGCCACCCTCGGCCCCGAGGCCCCGTTGATCGCCCTCGGTGGCGGCCTGGCCCTCCTGTTCAGGGATCTGGCGCGGATCCCCGCGAACCCCCAGAGCGCGGCCCTGCTGGGCGCGGCGGGAGCGGCTTCGGCGATCGCGGTGATCTTCGGGAGTCCGTTGGTCGCCGCGGTGCTGCTCATCGAAGTGGCCGGGGTCGGCGGGCCCCAACTGTTCGCGGTCATGCTGCCCGCGCTGCTGTCGAGCGGCGTGGGCGCACTCGTCTTCACCGGCTTCGGCCGCTGGACCGGTCTCGACGCGCCCAGCCTTTCCATGAAGGTCGGCGTGCCCGCCGCACGCCTCGACGCCGGGGACGTGATCTGGGCGGTCCTGATGGCCGTGGCCATCGGCGCCGCCATCCATCTGATCATGCGGGGCGGGCAGCTGACCGCGCGGTTCGTCGCGAAGCGCACCGTCCTCCACACCACGTCGTGCGCCCTGGCGGCGGGTGTCTGCGGTGCCGTGTACGCGCTCGCCACCGGCCGGACGCCCGCCGACGTGGCCTCCTCCGGCCAGGCCACGCTGGGCCGGCTGGCCGCCGATCCGCACAGCTGGAGCGTCGGGGACCTGATCGCCGTGCTGCTGTGCGCCGGCGCCGCCTACGCCCTGTGCCTCGGCAGCCTGCGCGGCGGCCCCGTGTTCCCCTCGCTGTTCCTGGGCGGCGCGGCGGGCGTGCTGCTCTCGCCGCTGCCGGGTCTGGGGGTCGTACCGGCCATGGCCGCGGGGATGGCGGCCGCGACCGTCAGCGCCCTGCGGCTGCCCGTCAGCAGCATCGTGCTCGTCGTCCTGGTGCTCGACAGCGCCGCCATGACCCCGGTGATCGTCCTGGCGGCCGTCGTGTCCTTCGTGACCAGCCAGCTGCTGATGCGCCGCTCCGCGCAGCGGACCCCCGGAGCCCCCGCGCAGCCGCAGGCCGGCCCTCCCCCGCCCCCCGGCCCCGGCGCGGCGGGCGCGGCCGGTCCCGCCTGAGCCCTCCCTGGGCCCTCCGCCGTACCTCCGTCGCACACCGAGGAGCCGCGCATGCCCCCCACGGCATCGGGAGAACAATGGCCGCTGCGCCGCGGCGAGCAGGCCGCGGTGGTCGTCGAGCTGGGCGGCGCCCTGCGCGAGTACGCGGTGGGCGGGCGGCCGGTCCTGGACGGATTCGCCGCCGACGAGCCGATCACCGGTGGCCGCGGGCAGCTCCTCGTACCGTGGCCGAACCGGGTGGCCGGCGGCCGCTACCGGTTCGGCGGCGGGGAGCTGCGGTTGCCGCTGACCGAGCCGGAGAACGGCAATGCGATCCACGGCCTGCTGAGGTGGGTCCCGTGGCGGCTGCTGGCGCGCGAGCAGGACGCGGTCACGGTGGGCACCACCCTTTTCCCGCAGCCCGGCTACCCGTTCCGGCTGCAGGTCACCGCCGAGTACCGGCTGGGCCCGGACGGGCTGGAGACCACCGTCACCGCCACCAACCCGGGGGACACCGCCGCGCCCTACGGGGTGGGACAGCACCCGTACCTCACCGTGGGCACGGACCTGGTGGACGACGCGCTGCTGACCGTCCCGGCCCTGCTCCGGCTCGACGCCGACGAGCACGGCGTGCCGGTCGGCGAGGAGCCGGTCGAGGGCTCGGCGTACGACTTCCGGACGGCCCGGCCCATCGGCGGGCAGCACCTGGACACCGCGTTCACGGGGCTCGACCGGGACTCCGCCGGCGACTGCGCGGTGCGGCTGGCGCACCCTTCGGGGGACCGCGGCGTCGACGTACGGCTCCTTCAGGGCGTCGAGTACGTGCAGGTGTACACCGGGGACACGCTGTCGGAGCCCGGGCGGCGCCGGCGCGGTGTCGCGGTCGAGCCGATGTCCTGCCCGGCGGACGCCTTCCGCAGCGGCACGGCGCTCGCGGTCCTGCGGCCGGGCGAGAGCCACGTCCTGCGGTGGGGTCTGTCCCCGTGGGGGTCCTGGTGACGGCGCAGTCCGGGCCGTCGGCGCCGGGGCGGATGACCGGTGGGGCGTTCCGCGCGCTGTACGAGGAGGTGCGCGGGTTCGACCGGCGCGCACCCGACGACCGGCGAGGTGCGCTGCGGCACCTGACGCCCGAGCGGGTCGTGGCCGCCGCCGCCGAGGTCCGTTCCGGACGTACGGTGTCCCTCGCCGCGCCCATCGAGACCGAGGCCGGCCCCGACGATCCCGACCCCGCGCGGCACCGGATGATCGAGCCCGCCGAGGGCCGGACCGGTGCGGCGGGCGGCGACGGGCTGCACTTCGCGCTCGACCGGTTCGCGATGAACGTGCACGGGGACGCGGACAGTCATCTCGACGCGCTGTGCCACGTGCTGTTCGACGGGACGCTCTACAACGGCGTGCCGGCCGACAGCGTCACCTCCGAGGGCGCCGGCGCGCTCTCCGTCGAGGTCGTCCGGGACGGCATCGTCGGCCGCGGTGTGCTCCTGGACGTGCCGCGGCTGCGGGGCGTTCCGTGGCTGGAGCCCGGGGAGCACGTGACCGCCGCCGACCTGACCGCGGCCGAGGCGGCCCAGGGGGTGCGGGCCGGGCCGGGTGACGTGCTGTTCGTACGGGTGGGACATCGGCCGCGGCGCCGGGAGCTCGGGCCGTGGGACGCCGCGCGGGCCCGGGCCGGTCTCCATCCCACGGCCGTACGGTTCCTGGCCGAGCGGCAGATCTCCGCACTGGGTTCGGACGGCAACAACGACACCGCCCCCAGTGCGGTGGTCGGGGTGGATTTTCCGGTGCACGTGCTGGCGGTGCACGCCATGGGGGTGCACCTGATGGACTACCTGCAGTTCGAGGAGCTGGCGCCGGCCTGCGCGGAAGCGGGCCGGTGGTCCTTCCTGTCCGTGGTGGCGCCGCTCAGGCTGCCGTCGGGCACCGGTTCGCCCGTGAATCCGATCGCGGTCCTCTGACGGCGGGGCGCCGGTTCCGCGTCCGGTCGCCGTTCCCCCGGTGGGGGGTTAGGTTCGAAGAGGTGGGGGTGGCTGCCGTGTCCCGGCAGCGCGCAGCGAGAGGGCCGGTGACAGGGCGGGCCCACGAGCGCAAGGACGGTGGTCGCCGTGGGCGACTCCCCGCACTACGACGTCGTCGTCATCGGTTCGGGCGCCGGGGGCGGTACGCTCGCCCACCGGCTCGCCCCGTCCGGGAAACGGGTGCTCATCCTCGAACGCGGCGACTACCTCCCGCGCGAGCGGGACAACTGGGATTCCACCGCCGTGTTCGTGAAGGGCAAGTACCGTGCCCCGGAGTTCTGGTTGGACAAGCACGGCGACGAGTTCCCGCCCGAGGTCAACTACTACGTCGGCGGGAACACGAAGTTCTACGGCGCCGCCCTCTTCCGGCTGCGGCCCGAGGACTTCGGGGAGCTCCGCCACCACGACGGGGTCTCCCCCGCCTGGCCGATCCGGTACGAGGACCTGGAGCCGTACTACACGCAGGCGGAGCACCTCTACCTGGTCCACGGCCGTCACGGGGAGGACCCGTGGGAGGGGCCGTGCAGCGCCCAGTACGCCCATCCCCCGGTCGAACACGAGCCGCGCATCCAGCAGTTGAGCGATGACCTGGAGAAGCGCGGGCTGCACCCCTTCCACCTGCCCATCGGCGTGAACCTGGTGCAGGACGGGCAGGGGCGGGCGAGCGGTTCCAGCGTCTGCATCCGCTGTGACCGCGTGGACGGCTTCCCGTGCCTGGTGCGCGGCAAGTCGGACGCCCAGGTGATCTGTGTGGAGCCGGCCCTGACGCACCCCAACGTCGAGTTGGTCACCAACGCGCGGGTGGTCCGGCTGGAGACCGACCCGACCGGACGCACCGTCAGCAGGGTGGTGACCCGGGGCGAGGACGGTGCCGAGACCCCCTACACGGCGGACATCGTGGTCGTGGCCTGCGGTGCGGTCAACTCGGCGGTGCTGCTCCTGGCTTCGGCGGGCGACCGTCACCCGCACGGGCTGGCGAACAGCTCGGGCGTGGTCGGCCGGCACTACATGCGGCACAACAACCTGGCGCTGATGGCCCTTTCGAAGGAGCCCAACGACACGAAGTTCCAGAAGACGCTGGCCCTGCACGACTGGTACCTCGGCGCCGACGACTGGGACTACCCGCTGGGCGGCATCCAGATGCTCGGCAAGTCGGACGCCGACCAGATCCACGGCGAGGCGCCGCGCTGGGCGGGGGCCGTGAGCCCCGACATGCCCTTCGAGGTCATGGCGCACCACGCGGTCGACTTCTGGCTGTGCGGCGAGGACCTTCCCCTCCCCGACAACCGGGTCACGGTCGACGGTGACGGCACCATCCGTCTCGTGCTGGACGAGAAGAACAACATCGAGGGGCTGACCCGCCTGCGGCACAAGCTCCAGGGCATGCTCAGCCACCTGGGGATGCACGAGCACCGTCTCCTGACGCGGAGCATCTACCTCCACAAGGGCATGCCGATCGGCGCCACGGCGCATCAGGCCGGCACCGTGCGGTTCGGCGACGACCCGGCCACCTCCGCCCTGGACGTGAACTGCAAGGCGCACGACCTCGACAACCTGTACGTGGTCGACACGAGCTTCTTCCCGAGCATCGGAGCGGTCAATCCGTCGCTCACGGCGATGGCGAACGCCCTGCGGGTCGGCGACCACCTGCTGGAGCGGCTGGGCTGACGCCGGCCCTGCCTGTCCTCCGACCGGGCGGCGCTGCTCGGCCGCGTGGCCCAAGCCCGCCTCGCCCGGGGCGCGGGTCCGCGGAGGCGGTGCTTGGGTGGCGTTCGGACGCTGCCGCGCCGCTGTCCGGCGGCCCGGGCCGGGCATTCGAGGAGGCGGTCTACGTTGAGTTCCCACCGGAGCGGACCGCGGGGAGTGATCCCCGCCCACCTGCTCAAGGGTCAAAAGGCACTGGTCACCGGCGCCAACAGCGGGATCGGCAAGGCCACCGCCATCGGCCTGGGCCGGGCCGGGGCCGACGTGGTGGTGAACTACGTGTCCGGTGCGGAGGAAGCCGAGAAGGTGGTCGAGGAGATCACCTCGTTCGGCGTCCGCGCCGCCGCGTACGAGGCGGACGTGTCCCAGGAGGACCAGGTCGTGGCCATGATGGACCGGATGGTCCGGGAGTTCGGCACGATCGACATCCTGGTCGCCAACGCCGGCCTGCAGCGTGACGCCCCGTTCGAGGAGATGACGCTCGCCCAGTGGCAGAAGGTGATCGACGTCAACCTCACGGGCCAGTTCCTCTGCGCGCGGGAGGCGACGAAGGAGTTCCTGCGGCGCGGCGTGGTCCCGGAGGTGTCCCACGCGGCCGGGAAGATCATCTGCATGAGCTCCGTGCACCAGATCATCCCGTGGGCGGGGCACGTGAACTACGCCTCCTCCAAGGGCGGCGTGCAGATGCTGATGGAGACCCTGGCCCAGGAGCTCGCGCCCAAGAGGATCCGCGTGAACGCGATCGCCCCGGGCGCCATCAGGACGCCGATCAACCGGAGCGCGTGGGAGACCGAGGAGGCCCGGGAGGACCTGCTCAAGCTGATCCCGTACGACCGGATCGGCGACCCCGAGGACATCGCCCACGCGGCCGTGGGCCTCGCCTCCGACCTCATGGACTACGTCGTCGGCACCACGCTCTACGTGGACGGCGGCATGACCCTCTTTCCCGGCTTCGCCACCGGCGGTTGAGTGCGGCGGCCGATCCCCGCACCTCGGCCGCGCGGCGCGGCCCGCGCGGCTCGGCTCCCTCCGGCCCGTGATCCCGAGCGGCAAAGGAACGCATGCACACCACGGTCCACCTGCTGGCGGCGGACAGCCCCGCCCAGTTGCTCCCGGCCAGGGAACTCATGGCGTTCACCCTCGCCTCCCACATCATCCTGGTGCCGATGGGAGTGGCGCTGCCGCTCATCACCCTCGTCATGCACTACCGCGGCCTGCGCCGGAACGACCCGACGGCCCTGCTGTTGGCCCGGCGCTGGTCGGCCGTGATGGCCGTGCAGTTCGCGATCGGCGTCGTCACCGGCACCGTGCTGTCCTTCGAGTTCGGGCTGCTGTGGCCCGGACTGATGGGCCGGTGGGGTGATGTCTTCGGCATCGGCTTCGGCGTCGAGGCCTGGGCGTTCTTCCTCGAAGCGGTGCTGATCGCCATCTACCTGTACGGCTGGCGCAGGCTGGAGCCGCGCACCCACTTCCTGCTCGGGCTGCCCCTGCCGGCCATCGCGCTGCTGGGGGCCTTCGGCATCCTGGCCGCCAACTCGTGGATGAACACCCCCCAGGGGTTCACGCTCGACTCGGCCGGCAACCCGGTCGACGTGGACGTCTGGAAGGCGATCTTCACCCCGATGTTCGGGCCCCAGTACTGGCATTTCGTCGTGGCGATGCTGGTGACGGCGGGCTACGTGGTGGCGGGCGTCTACGCCGTCGGGTGGCTGCGCGGGCACCGGGACCACTACCACCGGCTCGGCTTCGCGGTCCCCTTCACGCTCGCCGCGGTGGCCACGCCGGTGCAGTTCGTCCTGGGGGACTCGATCGCCCGGCAGGTGTTCCACAAGCAGCCCGTGAAGTTCGCGGCGACGGAGCTCGTCTGGGACACCGACACCCACGTACCGGAGTACCTCTACGGCCGGCTCCACTCGGACGGGACCGTCTCCGGCGGCATCAGGATCCCCCAACTCGACTCCATCCTGGCCGGGTTCACTCCGAACACGCAGGTGACCGGGCTGAGCTCCGTCCCGGCGAGCGACCGGCCGAACGCGACCCAGGCCACGATCGCGCACTGGGCCTTCGACACCATGGTCGGGATCGGCAGCCTGCTCCTGCTGCTCGCCGTCTGCTACGGCTTCGTCTGGCTGCGCCACCGGCGGCTGCCCGGCTCCACGTGGTTCTACCGCGGCGCGGCCTGCGCCGGCGTCGCCTCCGTCCTCGCCGTCGAGTGCGGCTGGATCACCACCGAGGTGGGGCGCCAGCCCTGGATCGTCTACCAGAACATGCGCGTCGCGGAGGCCGTCACCCCGACCAGGTCCACCACCCTGTGGATCATGTTCGGGCTGGTGGTCGTGGTGTACGTCTGCGTCTTCGGGGTGTTCCTCGGGATCCTGCTGAAGATGCGCGACGGCCGGCGCCTGGCCGACGGACGGACGGGCGGACGCGCCGACGGGCCGGCGGTGGAGGAGCCGGAGGCGGTCACCCCCTACGGTCCGCGCCCGCCCGTGGGAGGTGGTGGGTGATGGCCGGTTTCGTCGCGCTCGTGCTGCTGCTCGCGGTGGCCGCGTACGCCTGCGGCGGCGGCATCGACTACGGGGCGGGTTTCTGGGACCTGACGGCCGGCGGGACCGAGCGCGGCAAGCGCCCGCGGTGGCTGATCGACCACGCCATGGCACCCGTGTGGGAGGTCAACAACGTCTGGCTGGTCTTCGTCCTGGTCCTGATGTGGACCGGGTTCCCCGTCATGTTCCAGACCGTGTTCACCGCGCTGTGGGCCCCCCTGGCGCTGGCCGCCCTGGGCATGGTCCTGCGCGGCGCCGGATTCGCCCTGCGCAAACCCGCGCGTCGGCTGGCTCGGCGACGCCTCTACGGCGCCGCCTTCGCCGTCGCCTCCCTGCTCACGCCGTTCTTCCTCGGGGCTGCGGTCGGCGCCATCGCCACCGGCCGGATCGCGCCCGGCGTCGAGGCCTCCGCGGACGCGTGGGCCAACCACGCGTCGCTCGCCTTCGGGGTGCTCACCATCGCCGCGACCGCGCTCCTCGGTGCCGTGTTCCTGACCGCCGACGCCGCCCGCTTCGACGCGCCCGACCTGGTCGGCTACTTCCGGCTCCGTTCCCTGGTCGCCCTCGTCGCGGCGGCCCTGACGGCGGTGTGGGTGCTCGTGGTGACCCGGGGCGACTCCCCCCACGTCTGGCACGGGCTGACGCACGGCGCGGGGCTCGCCCTCGCGATCGTGTCCCTGGTGTGCTTCGCCGCGACGGCGTTGTCCGTGGTGCGGCGGCGGACGCACCTGGCGCGATTCGGCGCCGTCGGCACCGTGGTCGCGGCCGTCCTCGCCTGGGGGCTGGCGCAGCGCCCCTACCTCATCCCCACCTCGCTGTCCGTGGCGGACGCCGCGGGGGATCCGCAGACGCTGGTCTGGCTGACGGTGGTCAGCCTCGTCTCCCTGCTGCTCGTCGCGCCGGCCGTCTTCTTCCTCTACTGGCTGGACACCCACGGCGAGCTGGAGCCCCTGACCGAATCCGACCTGAGCGGGCCCGGCCCCGCGCGGGGTGACGCGCGGCCGTGAGCGGGGAGCGGGTCACATCGGGCCGCCGGCCGCCGGTTCGGCGACCCCGGCCCGTTTGTACGTGCGCATCAGCAGGGCCGTCTCCACCTGGGTGCCGGCGCCGAGCCGGGGGAAGACCCGGGCCGTGAAGGCGTGCAGGTCCGCCAGGTCGCGGTGGCTCGAGTAACCGAGGAGTCCGGCGGCCCCCGTGGTGACCACCAGGTGCCGTACCGCGGGCTCGTGGGCCAACTGCCGTACCGCCGCGTCGAGGCCGCTCTGCGCCACCCCGACGCGGAACCGGGCCTCCACCGGATAGCCGAGCACCGCCGGATCGGCGTGCAGCCGCAGGTGCAGGATGTGCGAGGTCATCAGGCGGGCGAGGCGCCGGCGGGCGGTGGTCTCGCTCACCCGCAGCTCGCGGGCGAGCCGGGTGGTCGACATCCGGGCGTCCGCACCCAGCAGCGCGACCAGTCGCCGGTCGAGGTCGTCGACCGCGAGCGGCGCGGGCACCTCCCGCCCCGCCATGACCAGCCGCCGCACCCCGGTGGGCTCCTCGTCGTACGGCGCCCAGTCGCTGGCCGTGAGCAGCAGCCGCAGGACCACGCTGGAGTGGATGTCCACGACCCCGTCCAGCCGGCCGATCACCGAGTCCACGAGGGTCAGCAGGGCGTCGTGGCCGGGCGCGTTGAGTTCGGCGAACACCTCCAGGGCGCCGGTGGCCACTTCCACGGAGCGGGTTTCGGGCCGGCGGGCGATGGCCAGCGCCGTCTCGTGGACCCTGCCGGGGGCGCAGCGGACGGCCAGCTCCGCTGTGATCCCCTCGCCCTGGTACTCGGGGATGAGGGCCGCGGTGAAGCGGACGTGGCCCGTGGCGGTCATCCGCTCCAGGCGGCGGGCGACCGTCCGCTCGTGCACCCCGGCCGCCTCGGCCACGTCGGCGAAGGCGGCGCGCGGATCGCGGTGCAGGGCGCGCAGCACCGCGTGGTCGACGGCGTCGAGCTCGGGCAGGTCGGCGGGGTGGGGCGGGCGCTGCGCCGCGCCCGGGGTACCGGTGTTCATCGAGGGCCTCCCAACCGGCGGACGCTACGACAGTCCGCCCGGCCCCGTCGACGGCTGTCCGATCCGCGTCCGCACGGCCGCCGGTGTGCCGGAATCCGCCGTCGACCAGGGGGTGAGTGCCGCGTTCACCCGATTATCCGCCCCACTCTTGCCCGGGGCACGGCCCGCACCGGACATTGTGGTGCGGAATCCGCCCCGCAGGCGGACCGCCCTCCCCCTGCCTCGGCCGCACGGCCCGTTCCCCGAACAGGTGATACGTATGACGGACACGGACGCCAGACCCTCGCACTCCCCCGCCGGGGCCTCCTGCGGACTCCGCGCGACCCCCGCGGGCGCCGTCATCGCCTCCGTCATGCTCGTGGAGCTCACCAGCGGGATCACCCAGGGCTTCCTCTCGCCCCTGCTGCGCGATCTCACCGACACGCTGGGCGTGACGGCGGCCGACCTGAACTGGATCAGCATCGCGAACCTGCTGGCCAGCGTCGCCTTCACCCCGGTCCTGTCCCGGATGGGCGACCTCTACGGCCACCGCCGCGTGCTGCGCTGGAACCTGCTGATCGTCCTGCTCGGCTCGGTCCTCGTCGGCCTCAGCCGCGACTTCGCCACCCTGTTGTGCGGCCAGATCCTCCAGGGCGCGTTCGCCGGCTTCTTCCCGCTGCTCGTCGGCATCCTGCGGGGCCGCAGCCGGGGTGGCGACGCCGAGAGCCGGCGCGGTATCAGCGTGATGGTCGCCGCGCTCGTCGCGGGACTCGCCCTCGGGCTCGTGGCCAGCGGTTTCGTGGCCGGTGCCGTCGACAGTCCGACCGCGGCCCTGTGGGTGCCCGCCGTCGCCACCGGCCTGGCCCTCGCCGTCACCTGGCCGCTGCTGCCGGAGTCGGACCACCGGCCGGGCGGCCGGATCGACTGGGCGGGCGGCGTCCTGCTCTGCGTCGGCCTCACCGCCGTGATGCTCGGCCTCGGCCTCGGCGGCACGCCCGGCTGGGAGTGGACCTCCGTGCGGACCCTGGGCTGTCTCGTCGGCGGCGCGCTCGTCACCGCGGTCTGGGTGCGGGTGGAGCTGCGCACCCCGCAGCCGATGATCGACGTGACGATGTTCCGCCGCCGGGGTGTCGTCGTGGTCTCGCTGGTGACCCTGACCTTCACCTTCTGCATGATCGGGCTCCAGGTCGCCAACGCGGTGTTCATGGGCACCGACCCCGCGACGTACGGCTACGGACTGGGCCTCGGCCCGTTCGCGATCGCCGTCGGCATGCTGCCCAACCTGCTGGCCCTCGCCCTCGGGGCGCTGATCGCGCCGGCCGTGGCCGCCGCGGTCACCGACCGGCTCACGCTCGTCACCGGCTCTCTGCTGATGGCCGCCGGGTACGTGCTGTCGCTGTCCTTCCACGGCGACCTGGCCCTCTTCCTGGCGGGCACCGCCGTGGCGGGTCTGGGCACGGGCTTCCTCCAGCACTCCACCCGTACGCTCGCCGTGGAATCCGTACCCCACGACCGCACCTCGGTGGGCTCCGGCATCAACGAGCTCCTGATCAACGTCGGCGGTTCCATCGGCGCGGCCGCCGTGCTGACGGTCTTCGCCTCCCGCACCCCGGCCGGGCGGCCGCTGCCCGAGCTGAGCGCCTACACCGTCACCTGGACGGTGTGCGCCCTGGTCTCGGTGGCCGGCGCCGCCATCGCCCTGGTCTACCGCAGGCCGCGCGCCGCGGGCGCCGCGGGCACCGGGCGGGTGGGCCGATGAGCACCACCGACCTGCGCGAACGTGCCCGGGCCGTCCTGACCTCCCACCAGGACGCGGTCATCGGCCTCAGCCACGCGCTGCACGCCGATCCCGAACTCGCCTACGAGGAGCACCGCGCGGCCCGCCGCATCGCGGACCTCGTCGAGGGGGCCGGTTTCGAGGTCACCCGGGGCGCGTACGGGCTGCCGACCGCGTTCGGCGCCAGGGCCGGCAGCGGCGAGCTCGTCATCGGCATCTGCGCCGAGTACGACGCGCTGCCCGGCATCGGCCACGCCTGCGGCCACAACGTCAACGGGGCCGCCTCCGTGGCCGCCGCGCTGGCGCTGGCCCCGCTCGCCGACGAGCTGGGCATCACCGTCAAACTGCTCGGCACACCGGCCGAGGAGTCCGGCGGCGGCAAGGTGGACATGCTGCGCGAAGGCGCCTTCGACGACGTGGCCGCCGCCATGATGGTGCACGCCGCGCCCTCCGACTCGGTGGGCATGAGCTCGCTCGCCATCAGCAGCTGGAAGGTCGGCTACACGGGGCGGGCCGCGCACGCGGCGGCGATGCCCGAGCGCGGGATCAACGCCGCCGACGCCATGATGATCGCCCAGGTGGCCATCGCCGCGTACCGGCAGCAGATGCGGCCCGGCGCCGTGGTCTCGGGGGTGGTCACCGGGGGCGGGGAGGCCGCGAACGTGATCCCCGCACGGACCACGGCCGACTACGACTGCCGGGCCGTCACCAGTGAGGAGCTCGCCGAGCTCCAGGCCCGGATCCGGGCCTGCTTCGAGGCCGGGGCCCTGGCCACGGGCGCCGAACTCGCCCTGGAGACCGTCGGGAACGACTACGCGGACCTGCGCCAGGACTTCGCGATGGGCCGCAGCTACCTCACGGCCGCCCGGGACCTGGGCCGTCGGGTCCAGGACCTGGACCCGACCCTGCGGGGCGGCTCCACGGACATGGGCAACGTCTCGCACCTCGTGCCCACCATCCACCCGATGATCGGCTACGACTGCGGCGAAGCGATCATGCACAACCCCGAGTTCACCCGGTACGGGGTCACGGCCCAGGCCGACCGCGCGGTGCTCGACGGAGGGCTGGCCATGGCCTGGACGGCGCTGGCCCTCGCGACCGATCCGGACCACCGCCGGTCCCTGCTGACCCGCCTGGCCGCCCGGCTCGTTCCGCGAGGCTGATCGACGCGAGGGGTGCCCCCGGGCCGCACGTGCCGGGGGCACCCCTTCCGTTCGGCGCTACGACGCGGCCACCGGCATGGCGTAGCCGAGCAGGCCCTCCCTCGTGTACGGACCTTCGCAGTCGGCACGGCCGGAGACGAAGTGGTCGAACACCGACGGGATGGAGCACCGGTAGAGGGGCACGGAGCCCGGCACCTGTCGGGTGTACACGTATCCGACGGCGCCGAGGGGCTGTTGGCCCTCGCAGCCCGGGTCGGGGGTCAGCAGCGAGTGCTCGGCCACCTTGCACTCGTAGAGCCGGACGGTGCCGGGCGCGGGGTCCCGCAGCACCTTCCAGACCCCCTCGTGGGTGAATCCGGCGGGCAGGGAGCGGGTGGAGGCCAGGTGTCCGGCGTGGGGGCGGTAGCCGCGGACCAGCGGCGCGTAGGGGGTGGTGTGGCCGCTGCTGCGCTCCCAGGTGCGCAGGTAGCCCTCGGCGCCCCGCATGAGTTCGTCGACCACGTCCTGGCCGCCGGTGACCCGGATGTCCTCGATCCAGTCCGGTACGAGTCCGTAGTGGGTGCCTCCGCCGTCGGTGTTGACGTCCCACACGCGGGAGCCGGTGACCTGCCGGTCGAGGACGGAGCCGCCGTCCGGGCTGCGGAAGGGGTAGCGGACGGGGTTTCCGGCCTCGGCCCGGGGGCCGGGGAGCCAGGCGAAGCCGTTCATGTCGGTGCCGATCCCGTACCCGGCGCCGTACTTCGCCCGCAGGTCCGCGTGCCTGCGCGCCTCGGCGGTGAAGGCGGTCGCCTCGTACATGTGGCCGGTGACGAGGCCGCCCAGGCGGTAGACGCGTTCCGTCCAGTTGTCGTCCATCCAGCCGTGGGTGGACAGGACGCCCGCGTACTGATCGGCTTCGAGCACGCGCAGCGCCTGGTTCGCCGCCTTGACGCTCATGTGGTCGAGTTCCAGCATCATGTTGCGTTTCGTCATGCCCAGCACCGCGTACTCGCCGAGCGCGGTCAGACCCCGCCGGTTGCACTGCGCGGCTTGCAGGGAGTTGCCGTACCGAGGCAGTTCGACGCCTTCGGGCAGCGCGGCCCGGATCCTGGCTTCGGCCTCGGCGGGCGAGGTGCCGGGTTCCTCGGCCGACAGGCCCGCGGCCAGTCCGAAGCCGATCGGATTGTCGTGCTCGGGGCCGGTGCAGGGTTCCGTGCTCCAGAAGGTGCCGGTGGACAGGAACTGGCCGACGTTGACGGCCATGCCCGTGGTGCCGGTGTCGAACCGGACGCCGCACAGGGCGTTGTCGAACTTGTGGCACAGGAACATGCTGCGCACGCCGAGCCGGTGCAGTTCGTCGAGGCCCCGGTCGATGTCGGCCATGGTGCAGCGGGCGCCGTCCAGCACCTGCTTGCAGCCGAACGGTTCGGAGGTCTCCACGCCGAGGACGACGGCGAGCTTGCCCTCCTGGATGACCTTGCGGGCCTGGTCGGGCTCGGTGACGACGCGGAACCAGCCCTTTCCGGCGCCGCCGTACATGGCGTCGACGTAGTCCTGGAGTTCGTACGTCTTGCGGATCTGGAGCCTGATCGCGGTCATCTCGTCGCAGCCGCGGTCCTTGAAGAAGTACAGCGAGCAGATGACTCCGTTGGTGACCATGTCGTTCACCAGGACGCGCTGGCCGCCCCGCCACGCCCGCTCGATCCAGGCGTAGTAGGTCTGCTGGTGGGTGGAGGAGTCGTGGGCCGGCCAGTCGCGGAACGTCGGCCAGCCGGTCGGGTCGTGCCGGCCGTCACCGCCCTTGGTGATCATGTCGAAGAGGGCGAGGACGCCGTTCGGGTAGTGCTCGGGGCAGTCCTTGAGGGCGTCCGCCACGCCCGCCTGGGAGAAGGCCTTTCCGCAGACCAGTCGCCCCCCGAAGCCCTCGTCGGACATCAGGTGGACGTGCGCGTCCACCCAACCGCGGACCCGGCCCTGGGCGTCGGTCCCGGTGAACGGCTCCCCCGTGACGCCCACTTGGGAGTCCGGGACCGGGCGCGCCACGGGCTCCCACCACTGCGGGCCCGCCGACGCGCCGCCGGCCGTGGGGCCGAGCACCAGGGTGACCATCGCGAGGACCAGCCCGGACAACAGGTACCGGCGTCGCCCGAAGACTCTTCGTCGATTCATCCCGAACCCCTTCAAGAAGCGTTCATGACAATTCGGCCGCCTCGTGGGCGCGGACCAGGGCCAGGTAGTCCGCGGCGAGCCGGTGGCAGTCGCCGGGCCACCGCGCCGAGACGTAGTTGCCGTCCGTGACGGTGAAGCCGCGTCCGGGCCGGGCCGCGGTGTCGCGCAGGGGCAGCGGCGGGCCGGTGAGGAAGTGGCCCGGGTCGGCGAGCGCCGCGGTGACCTCCCGCTGCACGGTGGTGCGGTACGTGCGGTAGTAGCGGCCCAGCCAGAGCCGGGTGAGGTTCCATCCGGTCAGCTCCAGCAGGGAGGTGAGGGCCGTGGTGCGCCTGCCGTGGAGGACCGAGCGCCCGGTGGCGGGATCGGTGGCCCGGGCGGCGAGCAGCACACCGTGGCAGACGGCGCCGACCGGCAGCCCCCGGGTGAAGACCCGGGCGAACAACCGCTGGGCGGTGGCGTCCTCGAGCAGCGTCCGCATCCCCGCGGCGTGGCCGCCGGGTACGAAGAGGCCCGTGACGGCGGCCGGTTCGACGTCCGCGTAGGCGGACGGGGCGAGGAACCAGGGGTCCTCGGTGAGGCGCCGGTAGGCGGCGAGTTCGGCGCGGCGGGTCATCAGCCAGGGCGACAGCCAGGAGAACCCGAGGTCGGTGAGCCTGGGGTCGGCGTACGCGACCTTCCCGGCGGGGGTCGCGAACCGCACCTCGTATCCGGCGTCGCGCAACGCGGCCCAGGGCACCGCCGCCTCGGTCGGGTCGTAGTCGCCTGCGGGGAGCAGGAAGAGAATCACGGCGTACTCCTCTGGCGGTGGTGATCGCGACCTGGGTCCCGCAGCTGCCCCGGCGCTCCGGGCCCGGATCCCCTCGGTGTCCGAAGGAGACCTTAGGAGCGCCCCGGGGCCGCGTCATTCACCCCGGCGGCCAACCCGTTGACTCTCCGGGCCCACGGGCCACCCGGCCACGGGCCACCCGGCCGCGGGCCACCCCGCCGCGGGCCACCCCGCCGCGGGCCACCCCGCCGCGGGCCACCCCGGCGCAGGCCGTCCCGCCGACGGCCGACCGCGTTGAGAGGAGACGGTGTTGACGCGGCCCGTGCTCCGGCATTGACTGGCGGCCGTGTCCCTCACCGAGCCTCCCACCGTCACCTCGTGCTACGCCCTCGCCGTACTGAGCGCCGCGGCGGAGGGGACCGGCGGTTCCGGTTACCGGGCCCTGCCCGCGGACCGGCTGCGGTACGCCGAGATGCGCGTCCTGTGGGACGAGGTCCTCGGCGCCCGGGGGGCCGGCCCGCACACCGGGCTCCTCGTGGGCGACCGCATCCGGCCCACGGGCCTGCACATCCTGGGCCACCTCGTCCTCACGAGCGCCAGCCTCGCGGAGGCCGCGCTGGCGGCGGAGCGCTACCACCCGCTGGTGAGCCAGGCGGGCAGGGTGAGCGTGGACCGCCGGGGGGATGCCGGCCGGGTCCGCTACCGGCCGACCGTCGACCCGGCGGCCATGCACCCCCAGCAGGTCGAGGCGGTCGTCAGCAGCATGGTGCGGGCGGGTCGCTGGATCGCCGGCGACGGCTGGGCGCCGCTGTCCGTGTCGTTCGCACACCCGCGTGCGGGCTCGGCGGAGCCGTACGCCCGCGTCCTCGGCTGTCCGGTCGTGTTCGACGCCCCGGAGAACGTGATCACGGTCGCCCACGAGGACCTCGACCGGCGCCGACCGCTCCACGACCCGGCCCTCAACGCCCTGCACCGGGCCTACGCCGACCGGCTCCTGCACCAGTTGTCCGCGCCCCCGGCCGTGGCCGAACGGCTGCGGCAGTGGCTGGAGTACGCCGCGCTCGGGGACGCGGGCCCGGCGGGCGCCGCCAAGGAGCTCGGCCTCGGCGTCCGCACCCTGCGCAGGGCCCTTCAGGCGGAGGGCACGTCGTGGCGCACGCTCCTCGACACGGCCCGCCACGGCCGGGCCCGCCGGCTGCTGGAGACCACGGCCCTGCCGCTGGACCGGATCGCGCCCCTCGTCGGCCTGAGCGGTGCGACGGCCCTGGTCCGTGCCTTCACCCGGTGGGAGGGCATGCCTCCCGGGGCGTACCGCAGCCGCGGGCCCCGCCTCTCGCCCCGGGATCACGGCGGGGCCGCCCACGGGTGAGGAAGGTCACCGCCCGGCGGCTCCCCGGACGGCCGCCTGCGTTGCTAACTTGTCCGGCGGCCTTGCGAGGCCCCGGACGAGATGCGCCGTACCCGGTTACGCACGACGACGCGCGAGGTGCCGCAGCAGCGGCGCCGACCGCTGTCCGCGCCCGCGGCAGCGTCCTCGTCGAGCAAGATGGGCCGTACGCCATGACCGTGCCACTCACCCGCAGCCTGTACCGGACGACCGCGCACGCCGACGGGGGCCGCACCGGCTCCGTCCGCACGGACGACGGGCGTCTGGACGTCCGCCTGGCCCCGCCGCGCAAGAAGGTGCCCGGCACCACCAACCCGGAGCAGCTGTTCGCGGCCGGTTTCGCGGCCTGCTTCACCTCCGCGCTCGCGGAGGTCGCCGCCGAGTTCGGGGCGGACGCCTCCGCCGCGCGCGTGGCCTGCGAAGTACAGCTCGGCACCACGGACACCCCCGCGGGCTACGGCCTCGCGGTGGCCCTCACCGTCAGCCTCCCGGGGTGGCGGGCGGCGGACCTCCAGCCCCTGCTGCACCGTGCGGACGCGGTCTGCCCGTACTCGCAGGCGGTGCGCGGCAACGTACCGCTGACCCTCCTGGCCGTGGACGACCCCGACGCCGACCGTGGCTGAGCGCCGGCAGCCGACGGACCGGTTCGCGGGCGGGCCCGGCATCCCGGTGCCCGAGCACGGCGCCTGGCTGCGCCGCGGCATCAGCCGCGACGGCGGGCCCCTCCTGGAGGACCGCGAGGTGGTGTGGCTGCAGGCGGGCCCGTACTACGCCGACAGCCGGGGCTTCGCCGGTACGACCTCCTTCGACGGTTCACAGGTGCACTTCCGCCACCTGACGGGCGAGCCCGGCGAGGACGCCGGGACCTTCCGGCGGGAGGGCGCGAACCTCGTCGAGCGGGGCACCAACCCCGACGGCAGCACCTTCCTGGAGGTCTGGACCCCGCTGCCCGGCGCCGACGGGGCCGCCGGTTCCTGGTCCGGTGGGGACCATCACGTGGTGCGCGTCGGCCGGCACGTGGTGCACGTCGATTCCCGTGCGGGTACGTACTGGCGGCTGTGACGCGGAGTCATGACGGCAGGTCATCGTCCCCCTGCCGGAGCGGCGTTGTCAGTGGTGGCGGCTAGGTTCGAGTTGTTGCCGAAGCCGTTTCCGACAGGAGTGGACGATGACCGAGAGCAGTCTCCAGCCCGTGCTCAGGGTTGTACTGACAGACGTCAACGAGCGTGTGGTGGAGGCGTGGCGGGCGGCGTTCGCGGACACCCCCGGCATCGAGATCCGCCGGGGCTCGATCCTCGACGAGGACGTCGACGCCTGGGTCACGCCGACGAACTCCCGTGGCCGGATGGACGGCGGGGTCGACGCGGTCATCAAGCGGCACCTCGGATCCGGCATCCAGCTGCGGGTGCAGCGCGCGATCCGCGACCGGTTCGCGGGCACCCTCCCGGTGGGCAGCGCGGTCTGCGTCCCGTCGGGGGCGACCGTCCCCCGGTACCTGATCTCGACGCCGACGATGGTGCGGTCCTCGCAGAACGTGAGTGCCACGCTGAACGTGGCCCTGGCGTGCGCCGCCGCGTTCCAGGCCGTGCACCGGCAGAACCGCGAGCAGCCGGGCAGCATCCGCTCCGTGGCGCTGGTCGGGATGGGCGCGCAGACCGGCCGGGTTCCGGCCAGGGTGTGCGCGAACCTGATGTGGACCGGCTACACGCTCTTCCACGACCACTGGTTCGAAGACGACGACGAGTTGCGCGCCACGATCACCGCGCAGCTGGACGGCATCGAGGACGCCCCGGTCGAGCAGCGGGTGCGGATCGTGCCGCCGCAGACCGCGGCCCCGGCGGCCACGGCCCCGGCACCGGCACCGGCACCGGCACCGGCACCGGCACCGGAAGCGACACCCGAACCGGCGGTCGCACCGGCACCCGCACAGGCCCAGGACCCGGCCCAACCCGTCACCGACGACCCACTGGCCCTCGCCGAACTCTTCGACGGGGGCGGTGAGCCCTGGCTCCCGCTCCTGAAGCCCGTCATCGAGGCGCGGCCGGACGCGGCCCGGTTCATCGGGAAGGGCCGCAGCCCCGAGGTCGTCCCGGTCCGCGAACTGACCTTCCAGGCGCTGAAGCCCAACCCGCCGCACAAGTGGAAGGTCGTCGTCTTCGGTCAGAACCCGTACCCGCGCCCGGAGAGCGCGACCGGCATCGCCATGTTCGACAACACCTTCAACGACTGGAAGGACAGCCAGTTCGGCCGGGTCGTCAGCATCCGCTGCATCATCAAGGCGGCGGCGATGTGGAAGTACGGCATCGCCAAGAAGACGCCCATCGCCGACGTGCGCGCGCTGCTGAAGGAGCGCGAGACGGTCCAGCCGCCCGAGTGGTTCCAGGCGATGCTGACCCAGGGCGTGCTGCTGCTGAACGCCTCGCTGACCGCCAGCGGCGACGGTGCGATGGGCGCCGACCAGCACACGGCGTTCTGGCGGCCCGTGGCCGAACGGATCGTCGAGGAGATCCTCAAGGCCAAGCAGGAGGCCGACGAGGAGGACCGCGGGGTCGTGTTCGCGTGGTGGGGAGCGCACGCCCGCAGCCTGAAGAAGGTGGTCCTGCGGCTCCAGGAGAAGTACCCGGACGTCGAGGTCCGGCACATCGACCACGCGAACCCGGCGGCGCAGGGCGACATCTTCTGCGAGGGCGACCACTTCGCGATGGTCAACGAGGCCCTCACCTCGCTGGGCGTCGACGGGATCGACTGGCTCCCGAGCAAGGGGTGGAACGAGGCGGCTGCCTCCACGGGCGGCGGGGACGGGGGTGTCGCGGCACGCATGGGCGCCTTCATCGAGTCGACCATGAACCTGCACCAGCTCTACCTGGAGCGACTCACCAGCGTCAAGGACGAGGGCCTGGTCCTCCCCGCGATCACCGGGGTGTTCGACACCCCGCTGATGGACTTCCAGGACGCCGTCGCCCCGGTGGCCGAGGCGCTGTCCGGGATCGCCGGACACATCGACCGGTCACGGGACTTCGGCAAGCGGAGGGCGGACGAGACGACCGTCGGCCTGTCCGCCGACGCGATCGCCGCGCTCTACCTCTACACCTGCGAGTCCGCCTTCTACCGGGAGATCAACGCCGTGCTGCGCTCCCCGGACCGCACCAGGGTCACGCCCTACCTGCCGTACCTGCGGCTGCTGTTCTCGGCGATGTCGGGGCTGCCCGCCCACACGCAGCCGCTGTGGCGCGGTGTGTCGCTGGACCTGCGGTCGCAGTACCCGGTGGGCCGCACGGTGACCTGGTGGGGCGTCTCCTCCTGCACCTCCGAGCTGAAGGTGGCCCGGTCCTTCCTGGGCAGCCGGGGCAAGCGGACCCTCTTCGAGGTGACGCCCTCCCAGGCGGTCGGGATCCGGAACTTCTCCGCCTTCACCGGGGAGGAGGAGTACATCCTCGCGCCGGGCACGCAGCTCAAGGTGACGGACGTGAAGAGCGAGCGCGGCGGTCTGTGCACGGTCAGGCTGACCGAGGTGGCCGACGCCTCCATGGTGTCCTGACCCCGCCCGCCCGGAGCCCCGCCGCCGCATCGGACGCGGCGGCGGGGCCCCGGGGTCGCGCGCGGCATCAGGACGCGGGCACCTGCTTCTCCGGCGCCAGGGAGTTGCCCGCGGGGATGCGGCCGCAGTCGGACGGGGCGGTCCTGCCCGCGAACCGGTCGTTCATCCAGCCCATCGCGAGGGGCGCCCAGACGACGGGCACGCCGACGTGGCTGAGCAGGTCGAACTGCTGGTACTCGATGGCTCCGTTGCCGGTGGAGCAGTACTGCCGGGCGAGTGTCCGGACGTCTCCGGCGACCATGACGCCGTCACCGGTACCGATGCCCGGACGGTTGCCAAAGGTCCCCTCCAAGACTCCCCCGTTGCCCTGGGCGATGAATCCCGGGACGGACGGGGTGGGCGCCGAGCCGAGGTTGATCCTGTTCACCGCGTCGACGAAAGCCGGTACCGAATTCGGGTCGGCGTACTGCGACTTCGCCATCTTCTTCCAGGTCAGCCCGGGGTAGTGGCCCAGTGCGTCGACGATCGAGCCGCGCTCCAGCTTCTCGTAGACCCCCACCCCGTAGTCGTTCAGGTAGGGCTTCAGGTCGATGCCGTACGAGCGGGAGACGCCGATGAGCGCCATGGGGATGACGCCCGTCCACACGAGGGAACCGTCCACGTACTTGAGGTTGTGCGCCGGGTCCACGAGCAGACCGCCCTCGGCGAATCCCACGAGCTTCGCGTTGACCTCGGGCGCGTAGGTCGGTGCGAGGGCGGCCGCCCAGTTGGTCGCGATGGCGCCGCCCGAGTACCCCATCAGCCCGAACCGGGTGTCCTGGTTCATGCCGGTCTCCGCGGACCTGGTCGCGGCGCGGATCGAGTCCAGCGTGTTGGTCGCGTACTCCGGGCCGGCCGCGAAGTTCGCGGTCTGTCCCTCGGTGTCGGGGATGACGAGGTTGTAGCCCTGGAGGAGCAGCGGAGCGAGGAAGAGGGACTCGGCGTTCGCGATGGCGCCGCCCAGGCTGACGTCGCCCGCGATGGCCCGGGAGGGGCCGTGCTCCGGGTCGAGCGAATCGTAGAACGATTGGTAGGACACCGCCTTGCCGCCGTCGCCCGTCAGACTGCGCACCACGGTGGTCACGTTGGCGGACGGACGGCCCTGCGCGTCGGTCGTGCGGTAGAGCAGCTGGATCGCCTTGACCGGCGTGGGAAGGCCCACGAGGTGGTACTGGAGCGTCCGCGTCTTCAGCACGGTGCCCGGCGCGAGCGAGGCGAGGGGTTCGCTGCCGGTGTACCTGTAGAACGAGTCGCCGGCGGTGGCGCTCGACGACGTGACCTCGGCGGCCGTGGCCGCGGGGGCGGCGGTGACGGCCATCGCGGTGACGAGGGCGGTGGCCAGGAGACGAACAGCGTTTCTGGTCGCGAGCACGGCGGTCCTCCGCTGCGGGTGGGGGCGTGGGGATCCGGTGGAGGTTGCGGTCGGGCTCCGATCGCGGCTGGCGGTCCACCGGGCGGGCGTGTTACCAACTAGTAAGTAACGTCCCGGAAAACAGAATGGTGGCGTTTGGGGGCCGTGTCTCCGGGTCGCACCACAGAGATTCGCGAGGTGGATTGTGACCGCACCCAAAGCCGTGGGAGGCGACGAGGGGCCGCAGTTCGGCGGCGTACCGGTCCACAAGCGGCTCCTGGCCGCCGCCCCGACGCTCGCCCCCACCGTGATGGCCCGGCTCGTCGAGCAGCTGCCCGCCTACGGAGCGCTGCCGTCGGAACAGCTCCGCGGCGAGATCACCAAGGAAGTGGACAGGGGCATCCGGGCCTTCATCCGGGTGCTGCGCGGCGGCGAGCTGCCGGAGGAGTCCGAGCTGGCGAGGATCAGCGAGTCGTCGGCCCGGCGCGCCGACGAGGGCGTACCGCTGGAAGCCGTCGTCGGCGCCTACCACTTCGGGGCGGAGGAGTGCGCGGCCCAGGTCCTCGCGACGGCCGGGCCGGACGACCTGGCGGACGTGCTGCTGGTCCAGCGACGGTTGCTCGGCTACCTCCGGCTCGTCAGCTGCGCGGTCGCGGCGGGATACGTACAGGAGCGGCAGGCGGCCCTCGGCGACGAGCAGGTCGCCCGGCAGTCCCTGCTGTCCCGGCTCCTGGAGGGCGGGGACCCGCAGGCGGCGGCCGACCGGGCCGGCATCCGGCTGCCGCCCTCCTACCTGGTCCTCCGCATCGCCATGGGACCGCACCCGGACGAGCTGCGGCCCGGCGTCAACCATTCCGTCGCCGCCCGCCGCAAACTCCGGCGACTGCGCAACGAATTGCAGCGCCAGACCCCGGGCGTCCCGCTGTCCGTGCTCTCCGACGACGGCGGGCTGGTGCTGATCCCGTACGAGGGGCCGGCCGCGGACTTCGCCGCCGCGGACCGGGAGCGACTCACCCGGCTGGTCGAGCAACTCGGTCTGATGTGCGGTGCCGAGCTGCTGGTGGCGGCGGCCGCGGCCGCGCCGGAGGGTGTCGCGGACGCCGCCCGGATGGTCGGCGAGGTGCGGAAGGTCGCGGAGGCGTCCGGCCGGGGGCCCGGGCTGTACCTGCTCGAGGACGTGCTGCTGGAGTACCAGTTGAGCCGCCCGAGCCCGGCCCGGGACCGGCTCGCGGCGCTGCTCGGCCCGCTGGCCGGGCGCCCGGAGCTGCTCGACACCCTGCGCACCTTCCTCGCCTGCGGCCTCGACCGGCGCCGGGCCGCCGCCCGGCTCCAGGTCCACCGCAACACGGTGGACTACCGCCTGCGCAGGGCGACGGAGCTGACCGGCCTGGACGCGGCCCGGGGCGCCGACCTGCTCACCCTGCACGCCGCGCTGGCCGCCCACGACGCGGTACGACGGGGCGAGCCCGACGCCGGCTGACCCGCCGGGGCGCGCGAACGGCGGCCGACACTCCGACCCCTCGGGCGGACGCCCCGGGAAGGCGGACCCCGGCCGACACACCCGCCCCGGATGCGGCGGATCCCCGGCCCCGTCGACGAGGATCGGCCTGCGGCCACCGCCACGCATCCCGAGGAGACGGCGAGCCCGTCGCCCTTCCCACCTCGCCGGAGTCAGCATGACCCCACCCGCGGACCCCACCCGCCCGCGCCGCTCCCGGACCTCGCTCCTGCCCGTCCTGCTCCCCATCGCGGTACTGATCGTGGCGGCGGTGGGCGTGGGGTCGTGGCTGCAGTTCTCCGAGCGGCAGGCGAACGACAAGATCCACACCGTCGGATCCTCGGCCGCCGACCGGGTGGACGTGGAGGCCACGATCCAGCGGGTCGACGCCGCGGCCAGGGAACTGGTCCTGCGGGTCCGGGTCGTCCCCCGCGGGTCCCTCGGCGAGGAGGACGGGGTCTCCCCGGTGGCCGACCTCAGCCTCCAGACCACCGAGGCCACCGTCGGCGACCTGGCCTTCAAGGCGCACGAGCGGCTCGCGACCAAGGACGTACAGGTCGCCATGACGGGCGGATCGATCAGCGACTACCCGTTCGACGCCTACCAGACCGACATCGGCTTCGCGGCGCAGGTGGGGGGCCGGGAAGTGCCGGTGCGGATGATGTTCTCCAACAACGACACGCTCTTCGCCATCGACGCGACCCCCGTGCCCACCCAGCGCGGGGCCCTCGTGGGCCTGGACGTGTTCCGGTCGGGCAGCCTGCTCGTCTTCGCCGTGTTCATGATGATCGTGATGTGGGCGCTGGCGGCGTCCGTGATCATCGGGTCCTGGTACCTGATGACCCACGATTCGGGCCTGGTCTGGCCCGCTCTCGCCTGGATGGCCGCCACCCTGTTCGCCCTCGCGGCGTTCCGGAACACCGCCCCCGGCTCGCCCCCGATCGGTTCCGTGCTGGACTGGTTCGCCTTCCTGTGGGCGGAGACCGTCATCGCCCTGTGCCTGACCGTCACGGTCATCACGGGCGTCCGCAGCGCCATCCGCTCCGAGGACGCCCCGAACCCCTGATCCGGGGTCGAAAAGGTGCTCGGCATCCTCCGGAATCACTCGCGGGTTACCCGGCGGTAGGCAATGATGGCAGGGCGACCATCCACACGGCCGGGGGCTGAGCAGCGGTGACGACTTTCGACGAACGGACCATGGTGCACGCCTTCCGGGACGACGCCCTGGGAGAGCACGACGCCGTCGGTCTCGCCGCGGCGATCCGGCGCGGCGAGGTGTCCGCCGCCGAGGCGGCCCGGGACGCGCAGGAGCGGGTCCGGGCGGTCGAGGCACGGCTGGGCGCGGTCCAGGCGTACGTGGAATCCCCCGCGCCCGCCACGGACACGGGCGGAGCCTTCGCCGGCGTGCCCACCTTCGTCAAGGACAACACGGACTACCAGGGGCTGCCCACGGGCCACGGGAGCGCCGCCTTCCGCCCGGGCGCGGCCCGGCGCCACGCGCCGTTCGCCCGGCAGTTCCTCAGCAGCGGGGTCACGGTGCTGGGCAAGACCCGGCTGCCCGAGTTCGGGTTCAGCCCGACCACCGAGTACGAGGGTGCCGAACCGGTGCGCAACCCGTGGCACACGGGCTTCTCCGCCGGTGGCTCGTCGGGCGGCAGCGCGGCGCTCGTCGCGGCCGGGGCGGTGCCCATCGCGCACGCCAACGACGGCGGCGGCTCGATACGCATACCCGCGGCCTGCTGCGGGCTCGTCGGCCTCAAGCCCACCCGCGGTCGGGTCGTGGCGAACGCCCAGAGCCGCCAACTGCCGCTCGACCTGATCTCCGACGGGATCGTGAGCCGCTCGGTCCGGGACGCCGCCGCCTTCCTCGCGGCCGCCGAGACGTATTGGAAGAACCCCGCGCTGCCGCCGCTGGGCCTGGTCGAAGGCTCCTCGGGACAACGGCTGCGCATCGGCTTCCTGCTGGACTCGCCGAACGGCGTCCACTCCGACGACGCCACCCGGGCGGCGGTCACGGAGACCGTGGCGACGCTCGAACGGCTCGGCCACACCGTCCAGCCGGTGGAACTGGGCCTCGACCCGAGTTTCACCGACGACTTCCTCACGTACTGGGGCATGCTGTCGTTCCTCCTCGGCGTCACGGGCCGCACCCTCGGCTCGGACTTCGACCGGCACCGCATGGACGGCCTGAGCCGGGGGCTGCGCGAGGAGTACCTGGGCAAGTGGCGGCGCACGCCCGGCGTGCTGCGGCGGCTGAAGCGCACCAAGCAGGCGTACGCGGCGTCGTTCCGCGGGCTCGACCTGGTGCTGTCGCCCGTGCTCGCCCACACCACGCCGCCGATCGGCCACCTCAGCCCGACCGTTCCGTACCCGACGCTGATCGAACGGATCCTCGCGTACGTGGCGTTCACACCGGTCAACAACGTGGTCGGCACCCCGTCGATCTCGGTGCCGGCGGCGAGCGCGACGGAGGACGGGCTGCCCATCGGCGTCATGTTCTCCGGCCGTCCGGGCGCCGAGCGCAAACTGCTGGAGGTCGCGTTCGAGCTGGAGGCCGATCGGCCCTTCCGGCGCGTCCAGGACCTCTGACGCCCGGGCCTTCCGTCATGTGATCGCACCGCGCAACCAGTGCGCGGCCGCCGGAGTGCGTACGTCCGCACCTGCCGGTACCGTCGAAATGCGCGCGTTCCGCCCCCACCGCTGCGGCGCGGCCCCTCCGGGGCCGCCGCACGACGCCGGCACAGGAACGGAATCCCATGACACTGCACCGAGTCAACGCGGCAGCCGCCGCGGCCGCGCTGGCTTGTCTGGCAGCACTCGGCCCGACGCCCGCCGGTGCCGTCCCCTCCCCCGGTCGGCCCGCCGGGCCCGGCCCGACCCCTCCGCCACGGTTCGTGCCCGGCGCCTGTCCGAAGACCCCCGAGCCGATCGAGGCGCTGGCCACGGCGCGGTGCGGGTTCCTGGTGGTCCCCGAGAACCGCTCCCGCCCCGGCGGACGGACGATCAAGCTGGCCGTGGCGGTCATCAAGTCCGCCTCGGCGAAGCCCGCTCCGGACCCGGTGGTGTTCATGGCGGGCGGTCCCGGCGGCGACGCCTTCGACGACATTCCCTTCCTGATCGGCTCGGGTCTGAACAAAAACCGCGAGCTGATCGTCATGGCCCAGCGCGGAAACCTCTACGACCAGCCGAACCTCGCCTGCCCGGAGGTCGACCGGTTCAACGAGAAGGCCGTCGGCTTCGGTTGGGACGCGCCGGCGGCGAAGCAGCTCATGCTGAAGGCGTTCCGGGAGTGCCGGGCCCGCCTCACGGCCGACGGTACCGACCTCAGCGCGTACAACAGCACCGAGAACGCCGCCGACTTCGCCGATCTGCGCACGGCCCTCGGCATCGCGCAGTGGAACGTCTACGGCTATTCGTACGGCACGAACCTCGGCCTCGCCTACCTGCGCCTGCACCCGCAGGGGGTCCGCTCGCTGGCGATCGACTCGGTCAGCCCACCGCAGGTCACGAAGCTTCCGTGGGGCTGGGGCAGCGCGAGGGAAGGCATCGACAACACCTTTGACGCGTGCGCGGCCGAACCCGCCTGCAAGAGCCGCTACCCGGACCTCCGCAAGACCCTGAACGAGCAGGTCCGCAGGCTGGAGGCGAAGCCCCTGACCGTGAACGCCACTGCGCCCGGCGGCGGAACCCCGGTGAAGGTCGTCCTCGACGGGGGCGCGCTGCTGAACCTGATGGTCGGCTTCAACGTGAAGCCGAAGGACCTCCCGGCGGCCCTCGACGAGCTCGCCCGGGGCAACCCGGAGCGCTTCGCGCAAGGCCGTGCCAAGGACTCGGTCCAGCCCATCGGCACGGCGGCGCACGGACTGACGCAGTCGGTGGCGTGCGCCGAGTGGGTGCCGGGGACCTCGCGGTCCGAGGTACTGGCAGCGGGGCACGACGCCTTCCCCACCTGGCCCGATTCGGTCCTGGCCCAGACACCGCAGCTGCCCTTCGAGTACGACGTGTGCGGGGTCTGGAACGTCGCGAGCAACGCGGCCCGGCACCGGGTGGCCACCGTCAGCTCCGTTCCGGCGCTCGTCATCGCCGGCTCCTTCGACATGAAGACCGGGGCGAGCTACGCGAGGGACGCCGCCCGCACCCTGTCCCGCTCCACCTCCGTGCTGATCCCCGGGATCGGGCACTGGGTGGTCCCGCAGTCGCCGTGCGCGCAGAGCGTACTGGCCTCGTTCCTCGCCCATCCGACCGCACCCGACACGCGTTGCGTGGCCGGCCTCAAGCCAGGGCCGTTCACGATCGCCCCGAAGTGACCGGGAGGACAGATGGCTTCCCACCCCACGCCGGACCGTCGGCGCACCACACGGCGGATCCGCGCCACGGCCGCCGGTGCGGCGACCGGACTCCTCGTCACCGGTCTGCTCGCCGCGCCCGCCCTGGCCAAGGACGACGGCGGAACACCGATCGGCACGACCGCCGGGAAGGCGGGCGACGCGACCTACGAGCCGGGCCCCTGCCCGAAGACGGCCGACCCGGTACCCGAGCTCAAGGGGGCCCGCTGCGGGACGCTCACGGTGCCCGAGAACCGTGCCAGGCCGAACGGCAAGACCATCAGGCTCGGCGTCGCGATCGTGCCGGCCCGGGCCGCCAAGCCCGCACCCGACCCGATCGTGTGGCTGGCCGGCGGACCCGGCGACGACGCGGTCGGCGAGGCGAAGATGGCCGTCGACGGCGGCCTGAACCGCGACCGGGACCTCATCCTCATGTCCCAGCGGGGCACGTACTCGGCCGAGCCGAACGTCCTCTGCCCCAACATCGACGAGTTCAACGCCCGCGCCGTCGGCCTCGTCTCCAACGCACCGTCCACCGAACGGCTGCACGTCGCCGCCACGAAGGCCTGCCGCGACGAGCTGGCGGCCCGCGGCATCGACCTCAGTGCCTACAACGACACCGAGAGCGCCGCCGACTACGCGGACCTGAGGACCGCGCTCGGCGTGAAGAACTGGAACGTGTACGGCATCTCCTACGGCACCCACCTGGCACTCGTCTACATGCGCCTGCACCCCGAAGGGCTCCGGTCGGTCGGCATCGACGGCATCCTGCCGCCGTCCAGGTCGGGCTCGGCCGCGACCTGGAGCAGCGCCAAGCAGGGTTTCGACGGCCTGTTCAAGGCCTGCGCCGAGCAGCCCGCCTGCAACCGCCGCTATCCGAACCTGTCGGCCACCTTCGACCGCCTCGTCCGTGAACTGGAGGCCAAGCCGATCACGACCACCGTCACCGTCCCCGGACAGCCGAAGCCGGTGAAGGTCGTACTGGACGGCAGCGCACTGGTGACCTGGATGACCTCCGCCACGCACATCGCGCCGCAGGTGCCCGCGGAGATCGACGAGCTGGCCCACGGCAAACCGCAGCGGATCGCCGAGCAGTACGCGGGCGGCAAGCTCAGCCCCCAGGCCATGGGACGAGTGGCCCACGGGCTCGTCTACGGCGTCTTCTGCAGCGAATGGACACCGTACGAGGACCAGGGCGCGGCGCTCCGGGGCGGTCAGAAGGCCTTCCCGTCGTACCCCCGCTCGGTGCAGGCCCAGGCCCCGCAGCTCGCCTTCCTCCGCGAGGACTGCGCCGCCTGGAACGTGCCCGCGGCGGCGCGCTCGATCCGGGACGTCACCCGCAGCGACATCCCCACGCTCGCCATCTCGGGCGGGTTCGACTCCCAGACCGGCGCGGACAACGGGCCGTACGTGGCGCGTACGTTGGGCAACGCGACCGTGGTGACGGTCCCCTACGAACCCCACGTCGTGTTCGCGACGTCGAAGTGCGCGCAGGAGATCACCGTCTCCTTCTTCGACGACCCGTCAGCGCCGGACACCACGTGCCTGAAGGACCTGAAACCCCCCGCGTTCGAGATCGCCCCCTGAACCCGCGCCGTCCCGCGGCCACTCAGTCGAGACAGAACTCGTTGCCCTCGACGTCCTGCATCGCGAGGCACGACTCGTTGAAGCCATCGGCGCGCAGCAGCTGCACGCGCACCGCGCCGAGCGCGACCAGACGCGCGCACTCGGCCTCCAGGGCCGCGACGCGCTCCTCGCCGACGAGCCCGGTGCCGACCCGTACGTCGAGGTGCACCCGGTTCTTGACGACCCTGCCTTCGGGGACGCGCTGGAAGTACAGGCGCGGGCCCTCACCGGTGGGATCCATGCAGGAGAACCCAGCTCCCTGACGCTCGGGAGGCAGGGACCGGTGGTAGTCGTCCCAGGTGTCGAACCCCTCCGGTGGCTGCGGCACGACGTACCCCAGCACCTCGCACCAGAAGCGGGCCACGCGCTCCGGTTCCGCGCAGTCGAAGGTGACTTGGAACTTCTTGATCGTCGACATCGGGCCATCGTAGAGCGGGGTGCGGCTCCGGGGCCGGGTAATTTCCGGCTGCCGCCGGTGCCCGTCGGGCATCGGCGGGGCGGGGCAAGTGACCGTCGGGCGGACGGATCGTTGGACGTCTAAACGATCACGCCGGGAGGCCGAGATGAGTGGGCGAGCCAAGGTCGCCGGGCAGTTGTTCCTGGGCAACGCGGCGGACGTGACGAGTACCTCGGCGGCCCTGGCCCGGGGCCAGGCGGTGGCGCACGGGTTCGGCAATTTCTACGCGCTCACGGCACGCCCCGACCGGGGTGTCGTCGAGCGCGTGAACCTGATGAAGGGCCGCCCGGCCGGGCAGGTCGGCAGCGTCACGACCATCGGCGAACACGTGCCGTCGCTCTTCGACTGGTGCCGGCTGCCGGCGGAGTTCCGGCGGCGGCAGATCCAGGACCTGGTGGAGGAGCTCTTCACCCTGGGCCCCTTCGGTTTCCGGGGCCCTGCCGCCGCGCACGTCCCCGCGCACCTGACGTCGGTCCAGGACGGGGTCGCGACGGTGCAGCTGATCGGGCCCGGCTACAGCTGCCCCTCCAACGGCTTCCTCGCCGCGGCGCTCGAAGCGACGGCCACGGACCTGCTGTCCGTCACCTCGTCGAACCGCTCCCGTCACCGGACCGGAGCCGTTCACGAGCCGGCCCACTGGCAAGCCGCGGGTGTGATCGCCGACTTCGGCCACGAGCCCGGCGTCACCACCCTGGTCCACGAGGACGAGGCCGCGGCACGCCGCCGGTACCCGCATCACGAGCCGATGTCGACCACCGTGCTGTCCTTCCACCGCGCCACCGGCCACGACCGTTCGGCGCTGCCCGCCCTGACCCTCGAACGGCACGGCTCCCTCTCGGCGGACCACACCCGGGCCATCGCCGCCAACCACGGCTTCGCCCTGGCCATCGCCCCTCAGGCGGAGCGCAGACTCACCGCGCGCACGTACGCCGCCCGATGAGCGGCGGGTGACGGCGGCGGGCTGCCGAGTCCACCTCCGAGAACGACCGGACTCACCTACTCTGGCGGCACGACCGAGGCGAGGAGATCCGGATCCCATGAGCGCACGCACCGAGGACGGCAGCGCGGGCGACGTCGACTACGGCACGATCGGCGCCGGGTACTCCTCCTACCGCCGCCCGGACCGGCGCATCGCCGGGTTCATCGCGGAGGCCCTGGGCGACGCGGCCTCCGTGCTCAACGTCGGCGCCGGTGCCGGTTCGTACGAGGACGCGGCGCGCGGCGTGACGGCGGTCGAGCCCTCGGAGTCGATGCGCGCCCAGCGCCCGGCGCACCTCGCCCCCGCGGTGGACGCGGTGGCCGAGGACCTGCCGTTCGCGGACGGGGAGTTCGACGCGGCGATGACGTTGTTCAGCGTGCACCAGTGGTCCGACGTACGGGCCGGACTGCGCGAGATGCGGCGGGTGACCCGCGGCCCGGTGGTCATCCTCACCTGCGATCCCGCACTGGTCCGGGACTTCTGGCTGTACCGGTACGCGCCGGAGGTCCTCGACACCGAGGCCCGGCGCTACCCGCCCGTCGAGGAGCTGGCCGCCGCCCTGGGCGGCACCTGCACGGTGCGGAGCGTGCCGATTCCGCTCGACTGCACCGACGGGTTCAACGAGGCCTACTACGGCCGGCCGGAGGTGCTCCTGGAGCCGGCGGCCCGCCAGGCGTGCTCCGCGTGGAGCTTCGTCGACGACGGGGTGCGCGCACGCTTCGACGAGGCACTGCGCCACGACCTGCGCTCCGGCGCCTGGGAGGAGCAGTTCGGACAGCTGCGCAGCCGGCCCTCGTACGAAGGCTCGCTCGTCCTCGTGCGCGCGACCCCGTGACACGGGGGGGGAGCCGGCAGGCAGCGGAAGGCTCGAGCCCTGCCGGCAGTCGATCGCTAGCGGCGGCGCCAGAAGCGGATCATCTTCGCATGCTCCCGGATGATCGCGGGACGGTCCGCCGGCTGCGAGTCGGCCAGGGAGAGGCGCAGGGTGTGCGCGCTGTACCAGAACCAGGTGACGATGACGGCGCAGATGGCGACGACCCCGTACGGGGCGTTGACGGCGAGATTCTCGATGAACCCCTGCATCGTGTCCTCCTCAAACGTAGACGGTCGTCTTCGAAGGAGGACTGCCACATCGCGGGACGATGCGCGAACGACCTCAACGAAGACAGGTTCGCTGTCGAACACAGCGCCCGCATGGCTGTGCCCACCCGCGTGGGTGGATTCGTTGAGATCGGCGGACGACGGAGGCCCCGAACTCGGGTGGAACGGTGGTGCTGACGCGCGGGCCTCTTGCCCCGAAGTGGCGGCAGGCAAGAGCACTGCAGGGGGCGTACAGAAGCCCCCGAGGGCGATTGGCGTCGCCCATGGTGCGTTGCGTGCGCGCAGGTTGCTCTCCCGCGCTCCCGGGTTGCTCGTCCCAGTGGCCGACACCGTACAGCGGGCACAACCGTGGGCTCAAATCCGCATGTCAGCAGGGTAGTTGCGGCGCATTGTCCCCTGACCGACAGCCTCGCGGCTACGACTCGTCCGCGGTGAGGGGGAACTCCGTCCAGACGGTCTTGCCGTCCCGGGTGTAGCGGGTGCCCCAGCGTTCGGTGAGCTGGGCCACCAGGAAGAGGCCGCGGCCGCCCTCGTCGGTGGTGCGTGCCCGTCGTAGGTGGGGAGCCGTGCTGCTGCCGTCGGAGACCTCGCAGATCAGGCTGCGGTCGCGGATGAGCCGCAGGGTCACGGGCCCGCCGCCGCCGTAGCGGTAGGCGTTGGTGACCAGTTCGCTGACGACCAGTTCGGCGGTGAAGGCCAGCTCCTCCAGGCCCCACCCCGTCAGTGTGGCCTCCGCCAGGTGACGTGCCCGGGCTGCGGCGGCCGGCTCCGCCGGCAGTTCCCAGGACGCGATCCGCTCCGGTGCCAACACGCGGGTGCGGGCGAGGAGCAGCGCGACGTCGTCCGGTGGGTGCTCCGGCAGCAGCGCGGCCTGGACGTCCGTGCAGGTCTCCTCCAGCGTGCGGCCGGGCCGGGACAGGACTTCTCGCAGCCGGTCGAGTCCCTCGTCGAGTTCGAGGCCGCGCGCCTCGACCAGACCGTTCGTGTACAGCGCCAGCAGACTTCCCTCGGCGAGTTCCAGTTCTGCGGACTCGAACGGAAGTCCGCCGAGCCCGAGCGGCGGCCCCTCGGGGAGGTCGGGCAGGCTCACCGCTCCGTCGGCGGTCACGACGGCGGGGGACGAGTGGCCGGCCCGGGCCAGGGTGCAGCGCCGGGAGGTGGGATCGTAGACCGCGTAGAGGCAGGTCGCGCCGACGATCTGCCGGCCCCGCGAACCTCCGTCGGCAGGCTCCTGCTCGGCTGCCAGGCGCATGACCAGGTCGTCCAGGTGGGAGAGGACCTCGTCCGGGGCGAAGTCGAGTCCGGCCAGGGTGTGCACGGCGGTGCGCAGGCGGCCCATGGTGGCCGCGGCGTGCAGACCGTGGCCGACGACGTCGCCGACGACCAGGGCGACGCGTGCCCCGGAGAGCGGGATGACGTCGAACCAGTCGCCGCCGACACCGGTGGCCGGATCGGCCGGCAGGTAGAGGTGCGCGACCTCGACCGCGCTGTACTCGGGCAACGCCTGCGGCAGCAGACTGCGCTGCAGCGTCAACGCGGCCTGGTGCTGCTGGGTGTAGCGGCGTGCGTTGTCGATGCACAGCGCGGCCCGCGCGGCGAATTCCTCCGCGAGCGTGAGGTCGTCCTCCTCGAACGGCTCGGGCCGCTCGGCCCGCCACAGGCTCAGCAGGCCGAGGAGCAGACCGCGGGCCGTCAGTGGTACGACGATCAGCGAGTGGGCGTTCAGTCCGAGGGCGCGCCGTGTGCGCTCCGGATCCCGGAAGTACCAGCCGGGGCTGCTCAGGAGCACCGGTTCGAGGATGGGCTGCTGCTCGGCGAGGCACCTGGCCTGCGGGGTCCGGGGGTCGAAGTGGAAGACCTCTCCGACGGAGTACATCACCCCCAGCGCCTCTTCCATGACCGAGTGGGCGGCCATTCTGCGGACGGCTCCGCTCTCCTCCTCGGCGGTCTCGTCGCCCCGGGCGACCGACTCCAGCAGATCCACCGAGACCGCGTCCGCGAGGTCGGGGACGGCGACGTCGGCCAGCTCCCGGGTGGTCCGGTCGAGATCCAGCGTGGTCCCGATGAGGGCGCTCGCCCGGTTGAGCAGGGCGAGCCGCCGTCGCGCCCGGTGGCGGTCGGTGACGTCCTCGACCAGTTGGGTGACCCCGAGGATCTCGCCGCCGGGGTCCTCCATCCGGAACGCCGACACCGAGACCACCCGCTCCCGGCCGGGGTCGCTCCTGAGGCGACAGGGCTGCTCGGTGAAGATCAGGGGGGTGCCCGTCTCCAGTACCCGTCGCAGACGCCTTTCGATGGTCTGCAGGTCAGGACCGATGAGGAAGTCGCCGATGCGTCGGCTGCGGATCTCCACCGGGGAGAGTTGGGTGAACTTGGCCAGGGCCCGATTGATCCGCAGGATGCTCAGGTCGGGGGCGTGCACGGACAGACCGATCGGGGAGCGCCGGAACAGACCGTCCAGGACCGATCGATCGGTTTCCCACCGGCGCACCTCCTCCGCCGGGGCGAAGACGAGGAACCACTCGCGGGTCGAGCCGGCGCGGATGACGGGGCGGGCCCGGAAGCCCAGCTCCACCGGCCGCCCACTGCGGTGCCGGACGTGCAGGACGCCGGACCGGCCCCGGTCGCGCCCGCACGCGGCCGCCGCGTCCCGGGCCGCCTCCCGGTCACGAGGATCGGACAGGAAGTCCAGGGCCGTGCGGCCCAGCACCTCGTCGGGCAGGTAGCCGAGGTGCTCCTGTGCGCGGTCGCTCCAGCCGACGACCCTGCCGCGGTCGTCCAGTACCGCCGAGGCGGAATTGTGCAGCGCGAACGGGTCCTCGGGCATCTCACCCGGTCCCGGCGCCGGTGCGTCCATCACTGCCACCCTTCGACCTGCCTCGGCAGTCGGCTTACCTTCAGTATCGCCGCGGCGCCGTACGTCGGCAGGGGGTCGCCCCCGCAGTGGCATGCCGCATTCGGAGTAATGACCGTTTTGCCTGTTCGGCCGTGCCACGCTGTGGTCCCGATTGATCAGGGTCGTGTCAGGAGTCCGGAATGCACCGCTCGGATGCCGCCGGGCGCTCGTGATGGCGGGAAACGAGGAAGCGAACCACCCGGGGCAGCCGTACCTTCCCGACCTGCACGTGCGCCTGCGCGTCGAGTTGGCCAGGATCGACGAGCAACTCCGTTCCCTGCTGGCCGCCATGGACCGTCTGCAGGGTCTGCTGGACGCGGTGGTGTCCATCAGTCAGGAGGTGGAGCTGCCCGACGTCCTGCACCGCATCGTGACCACCGCCATGGACTTGGTCGGCGCCCGCTACGGGGCACTGGGCGTACTCGGCGGATCCGGCGAGCACTTGGAGCAGTTCATCACCGCCGGCCTGTCCGAGCGGGAACGCGCCGATCTGGCCGGGACGGGCCTGCCCCGCGGTCGGGGCGTCCTCGGGCACCTGATCCACCACCCCGAACCGCTGCGGGTCGACAGCATCTCGGAGCATCCGTCATCGGCCGGGTTCCCGTCCGGCCACCCGCACCTGCACACTCTGCTCGGCGTCGCCATCAGCGTCCGCGGCGAGATCTACGGTGACCTCTACCTCTCCGAGCGGCGCGACGGACGTCCCTTCGACGTCCACGACGAGAACGTCGTCGTCGCGCTGGCCAGTGCCGCCGGCATCGCGATCGAGAAGGTCCGTCTGTTCGAACGGGTGCGCCTGGGAGCCGAGCAGTTCCAGCGGCTGCTGCTGCCCACCCTGCCGGACCTGCGGCCCTTCACCGCCGCCGCCATCTACCGTCCCGCCGACCAGCCCAGCCAACTCGGCGGGGACTGGTACGACGCGATCCCGCTGGGCGACGACACCGTGGCGGTCGTCATCGGCGACGTGGTCGGTCACGACCTGAAGGCCGCCGCCTCCATGGCCTCCACCCGCAACATGCTGCGGGCCCTGCTGTTCGACCAGAGCCGTCCGCCCAGCACCGTCCTCGCCCAGCTCGACCGCACCCTGCACGCCATCACGAGCAACCCCGTCACCACCACGACCCTGGCACGCATCGAACCCGAGGAACCGGGCTGGCGGCTCCACTGGAGCACCGCGGGTCACGTCCCACCCCTGCTGATCACGCCCGGGCGCCCGGTGGAGTACCTCTTCGCCGAGCCCGGGGTACCGCTCGGGGTGGACCCCTCGCAGCCCCGCCCCGACCATTCCCGCTTCCTGCCCCCGGAGTCCACCGTGGTGTTCTTCACGGACGGGCTGGTCGAACATCCCGAGTACCCCATCGACGAGAGTCTCGACCGGCTGGCCGATCTCGCCGCCGTCCACGCCGACCTGCCGCTGCAGGAGTTCGTCCAGGCTCTGGCCGATCACCACCCCAGCGACGGCCACGACGACCTGGCCATCCTCGCCCTGCGCACCCCGCACCCGGATCCCCGTGCGTCGCCTCCGGCTCGACGGTGACGTGGAGGACGCGGGGGATCCGAGGGATGATGGGTTCCGGGACGATATCGATGCGGAGGTATCGCCTGATGACTGGCGCGCGGCCCGAACGGGTCCGGCAGGCCGGCCCGGCCGTCCTGGAGATCTGCGCCGTCGCCGCGCTGTACTACGGCTCCGCCAAGCTGGGATTGATCCAGCAACTGGTGGGGGGCCAGGTCACCCCGCTGTGGCCGCCGACCGGGATCGCCGTGGCGAGCCTGCTCCTGCGCGGTCCGCGGGTCTGGCCCGGAATCGCGCTGGGCGCGTTCCTGGTCAACGTCCCGCTCGGCCCGTCGATCCCGGCCGTCCTCGCGATCGTGGCGGGAAACACCCTCGCGCCCGTCTGCTCGTACGCGCTGCTCCGTCGTACGGGGTTCCGCACGGAACTGGACCGTCTGCAGGATGCCCTGGGGCTGATCTTCCTCGGTGCGCTCACCGGGATGTTGATCAGCGCGACGGTGGGCAGCGGGACCCTGGCCCTCTCCGGAGCGCTGAGCGCCGAGCAATTCTGGCCGACGTGGTCGGTCTGGTGGACGGGCGACGCGATGGGCGTACTGATCGTCACGCCCGTCCTGCTCGTCCTGCGCTACGCACGGTGGCCGAGACGTGCGCGGCCGTCCCGTTGGGCGGAGGGACTGCTGCTCCTGGCGACCACGGTCTTCGTCGGGTTCCTCGAAACCGGTGACGCACCGCTCATGTTCCTCGGCTTCCCGCTGCTGATCTGGGCGGCCTTCCGCTTCCGGCCGGCCGGGGCGGCGCTGTGCGCCCTGTCGGTGTCGACCTTCGCCATCGCCGCCGCGGCCCGCGGCTCAGGCCCCTTCGCCGGTCATGACCTGCTCACCAACATGATCACCCTCCAGGCGTTCAACGGTTCTTCCGCGCTGACCGCGCTGCTGGTCGCGGCTGCGGTCACCCAGCGCGACCAGACCCAGAGGGAGATCTCGCGAGCCTGCACGCTGCTGGCCGAGATGGTGGCCAAGGCCACCGCCGGCGATCACCGTCCCCGGCTCCCCGGCCGTGTGGGCGAGCCGGAGGAGGAGGGCGGACGAACCGAGTAGCCGAGGTGCGGGCCGTCCCGCGGGGCGGGCGTCCGGACCGGTCGGGCCGCCTTGCGACGGCCCGGCCGGTCCTTCGCCCGCGGGCCGCGGGAGGAGACGTGGCTCCCGCGGCCCGCCCGACCTGTCCGGCGGGGGTTTGACGGACGGGTTGCCCCACCAGGTTTACGAGGACATCGGTTTCGGCAGGGTTTCGGCACGGGAAAAGGTCACGTTTTCGGGCCCGCGGCGAAGAAGTCGACGATCGCGGAATTCACCGCGTCGGGCTTCTCCAGATATCCGTAGTGGCCGCATCCGGGTATCTCGGTGTACGTGGCGGTGGGAATGGCCGCGGCCACCTCGCGCGCCAGTGCGGGGCGGACGACGAGGTCGTCTCCGAATCCGATGACCAGGCAGGGAACGCGGATGTTCCGGTATTCCCGGAGGCGGTCCGGAATCATCTCCAGGCCCAGCTGTCCGCGCACCGCGGAGGTGTCCACTCCCGACAGCTCGAACACACCGAGCCAGTCCTGGAGCCGTTCTTCGTCGCCGAGCGTCTCGGGCGAGAGGTTCTGCATCGCCTGCACGTAGGCGGCGTAGCGGGGCGGGAGCCGTATTCCGCTGTCGGCGAGTTCGATGTCGGCGGCCGACATGGCTCTGAGCAGGGTGTCGGCGCGGCCGGTGGTGGCCATGAGGACGGCCTGGCGGACCAGTTCGGGCCGGGCCACCAGCAGTTCCTGGACGACGATCGCACCGAGGGAGAAGCCGACGACGCGGCAGGGTGTCGTGCCGAGGTGCTCGATGAGTCCGATGACGTCGGCCACCATGTCGGCGAGGGAGAAACCGTCCGGACAGGGATCGGAAGGCGCGATCCCCCGGTTGTCCACGGTGATCGCGCGGTAGCCGGCGCGTTTCAGGGCGGGGACCTGGTGGGAACGCCAGACCCGGCCGGGGGCGCCGGTCCCGGTGACCATGACGACCGGTTCGCCGGATCCGTGTTCGTCGTAACTGAGGTTGATCCCGTCGATCCGGGTGACCGGCATCGGTCCGCCCCTCCTCGCATGTGGTCCGTCGGTGGGAAAGAGCCCGGGTCCGCCGGTGAGCCGGGGGGGATGCTTGCCGGCGGACCCGGAGTGGGTGGTTCAGCGGCCCGTCCAGACGGGATCGCGCTTCTCGGCGAACGCCCGCGGGCCCTCGACCGCGTCACCGCTGTGCCTGCGGCGTTCCTCCCAGAAGTACCGGGCGGTGAACGCCTCCTCCAGCGGCATGTCGAAGGACTTCAGCGCCGCCTCGCGGATGGCGCGGACCGACAGCGGGGCGGCACGGACGAGGTCCCCGGTCCATTGCGCGACACAGTCGTCGAGCCGGCCGGCCGGGACGACCTCGTTGACCAGTCCGTACCGCAGGGCGGTCGCGGCATCGAGTCGGCGGCCGGTGAGCAGATGGCCCATGGCGACCTTCTGGGGCAGCTGCCGGAACAGCCGGAACACTCCGCCGGCTCCGGGGACCAGCCCGAGCCGTACCTCGGGGAGCGCGAACACCGCGTCCTCGGAGGCGACGACGATGTCGCAGGCCAGGGCCAGTTCGAAGCCGCCGCCGAGGGCGAAGCCGTTGACCCGGGCCACCACCGGCTTCGAGAGGGTGAAGCGGTCGGTGAGCCGGGGCCAGCCGGCCTGGCCGCGGCTGCCGAAGCTCGTCCGCGCGGTGCCCTCCGTGTCGAGCCGGGCTCGTTCCTTCAGGTCCTGCCCGACGGTGAAGGCACGCTCCCCGGCGCCGGTGAGCACCGCGGCCCGCACCTCGTCGTCCGCCTCGACGTCGTCCCAGACGTCCGCGAGTTCCGCGTGCATCCGGGTGTCCATGGCGTTGAGGACGTGGGGGCGGTCGAGGGTGACGTACGCGACGTGGTCCTTCTTCTCGTACCGCACCCGGGGGCTCGTGGCGTCGTCCGTCATGGGCGGCCACCGCCGAACCGGCCGGCCTTGTCGATGACGTCCTCGCCGTACAGGCGCAGGGCCTGCTGCAGGGCGAACTCCGCCATGTAGCGCCGGAACTCGTCGGGCGGTTCCTCGGCGAGGTTGAGCATGCGCCGGTTGGCGTTGACCGCCGGGGCCCGCAGCCGCTCCACCGCCCGTTCCACGGCCGCGTCGACGCCTTCCGGTTCGGTGACCTCGTCGATCAGGGTCCGGGCGTCCGGCTCGCTCGCCATGAGCCGGCGGCCGTGCAGCACGACCTGGCGGGAGACGCGCGGGCCGCTGTGCCGGCCGAGCCGGAAGTTGGCGGCTCCGGGCACGATGCCCTCCTTGGCGGCCGGCAGGCTGAGGAAGGCGTCGGACGCGGCGATCACGTGGTCGAACACCATCAGGAGCTGTGCGCCGCCGCCGATGGCGAACGAGTCCACCGCCGCGATCCAGGGCTTCTCGACGGTGGGCGTGTGCCAGGACCCGTCGTGCTCGGTGAGGACTCCGCGGACGAGCTTGTGGATGTAGCCGATCTCGCGGCGGAGCAGGAAGTCGACGAGCGAGATGTCGCCGGCGTGCAGGGCCTTGAGGTTGATGCCCGCGCTGAACACGCGCCGGCCCCGGTAGCGGGGGTGCGTCATCTCGCCGCCGCGCAGCACGCCCACGCGGACCTCCGGGTCGAGCAGGGCCAGGTCGACGACGGTCTCCATGTCGTCGACCTGCCGATCGTCCTCGGCGTTCAGACAGTCGTCCCGACACATCGTCAGATGGGCCGCGCCGTCGCGGCGTTCGAGCCGTACGGAGTCGGTGGCGACCAGGCCGGTGCGGCGGAACTCCGGCAGCAGGCGGAGGGCACGGGGAGTCGGCCGGAGCATCGCGTCCAGCAGGTGCGGGCCGGCCGACGGGGAGCGCAGGACGGCGCGGACGAGGATGCCCTGGTCGATCTCGTGGCCCTCCTTGTCGGCCTGGGGCCGACTCCGCTCCGACGCGAGCTGTTCGGCGGAGGGAACGAGGCCCGGGAAGGCCGCCGCGGCGGCCGCGACGAGTTCGGGGAGGCGCAGGGGCGTGGTGCGCCCGTCGGTGAGCCGGTCGTACACGGCGTCGGCGTGGGCGTCGAGGAACCGTGCGCGCAGGGCGCGGGCCGCGTTCTTCGCGGCGTCGGCCTCGGCCCGCTGCCGTGGTGAGCGCGCGCCGGGGAGCGGCAGCGACGCCGTGACCTTCTCGGCGTGTTCGGCGGCTTCGGTCAGGGCCGGCCAGAGGGCGCCGGATCCGGCGCCCTCCCCGGCCGGCAGGCCGGTCGTCACGCGGCGGCCTCCTGGCGGCCCTGGCGCAGTGCGCGGTCGCAAGCCGCCAGCCGGGGCCCGAGGGCGTCCTCGAAGCTGGTCGACGTCGCGTCGAACAGGAGCTGGCGCCGGATGGCGAGCTCCTTGCCGGACAGCCCGGCGAGCTGCTTGGCGGTGGTCTCGACCGCGTCCGACGGGTCCTCGGCCAGGTCGTCGACGAGTCCGAGGGCCAGGGCGTCGGACGCCTCGATCGGCAGTCCGAGGAGGACGGCGCGGCGGACCCTGGCGGCGCCGGCCTGCTGGACGAGCCGGTAGGCGGTCATCCCGGGCCAGGCCGCGTCCGCGTGCAGCGGGACCCGGAGCCGGGTGTCCGGTGCGGCGAAGCGGACGTCGGCGGTCAGGAAGGCGTCGAGGGCGGTGCCGCCGCAGTCTCCGGAGGCCGCCGCGATCGTGGCCGCGGGCAGCCGCTCCAGCCGGCGCAGCACGCGCTCCCACTTGGTGACCAGTGCGGTGGTCAGGCCGTCGGCCCAGCCCTCCGCCGGTGCGCCGGTGACCCTCAGGGTCACGAGGGCGACGCCGGATTCGTCCTCGGCGCGGTCGCAGAGGGCGTCGATCTCCCTGACCGACGCGGGCGTCAGCGGCTCGGTCCCGTCGATCGTCAGCGTCAGTGTCTCGCTCAGCATCTCTCCCGCTTTCACCACTGGACCAGTGCCGTCTCAAGAGTGGAACCGGGCCCCATGGTCATGAGGACACCGAATTCGCCGGGCTTCGCGACCTGTTCGTCGAGGAGCCTTTCGTACGAGAAGAGGAACGATCCGCTCGACACGTTGCCGTAGTCGCGCAGCACCCCGACCGTGTGCCGCAGGTCGTGGCGGGTCAGTCCGAGGTTGACGATCACGGCGTCAATGACCTTCTTGCCGCCGGAGTGGACCAGCCAGTGGTCGATGTCGCTCCTGCGCAGCCTGGTGCCTTCGAGCAGCCGGTCGACGACGATCTCGGCGTGTGCGCCGACGACGTAGGGGATCTGGGGGTCGAGGAAGAAGCTGAACCGGTCCTGTTCCCGGTCCCAGTCGTAGCGCATGGCATCGATCGCCTCGGGGATGATGCAGCTGGCGAACTTGAGCACGGTGGGGCCCTGCGGCGCCGGCGCCGTCTCGTCCGGACGGCCGCCCGCGACGAGCGCGACGGCCCCGGCGCCGTCGCCGAACAGGCTGTTCACGACGGCGGTGCGCATCGTGTCGTCCATGACGTAGGCGGCGGAACAGGCTTCCGTGCAGACGACCGCGGCGAGTTCGCCGGGATGCGCGGTGGCCCAGCCGGACACGACGCCCAGGGCGTTGAGGCCCGCGTTGCAGCCCATGCCGACGATGTCGCTGCGGCTGCAGTGGCGGTCGATGCCCAGTTCGCGGATGAGGTGCGCGCTGAGGCCGGGGGCGAGGAAGCCCGTGGTCGTCACCACGCACAGGTGGCGCAGGTCGGACAGTTCGGCGCCGGCCCGCTTGAGGCAGGCGCGCAGCGCGTCGGCGGCCATCTCGACGGCGACCGCCTTGTGCTTGTCGAGGAGGTCGCCCTGCGCCTCCGGGGCGCGGACCCCTTCCTCGTTCGGCTCCGGCAGGGTGAGGTGGCGGGTGTCGATCGCGCTGTTGGCGAAGACGGAAGTGACCTTGGGATCGGTGATCCCGAAGGCGTCGAGGACTTCCTGCTGGGTGTAGGTCGTACCCGATGCGGCCGTGCCCACGCCGATGATCCGGGGCTGTAACGGAGTCCGCGGGTCCAGGCCCAGGCCCACGGGGCGTTCGATGCTGATGGTCACCGGAAGGTCCACCCCCACATGCGCGGCTTGCTGCGCGGTTTCTGGTCGGTCGTACTGCTGGTCACGTGCTTCGCCCTTCTGTGTGCTCGGGACTGACAGCCGGGCCGGTGCCGGGCTGGTGCGGGACTCGTGCCGGAGGCGGCGCCGCGGGCGCCGGGCCGGTACGGAGCTCAGGACCGCGCGCTCTGCTCCGTGATGAAGCGGGCGAGCCGTGCGGTTCCCTCTTCGATCTCCGCGGGCGTCAGGTAGCTGGTGGACAGCCGGATGCCGTGGTGGCCGCCGCCCTGCGGATGGAAGTACGACATCGGTGTCCAGATGACGCCGTATTCCTGCGCGGACCGGGTCAGTGCCTCGTTGTCCGCGCGGAACGGGACGTTCAGGGTGAGGAAGAAGCCGCCGGTGGGCTCGTTCCAGCGCACGCCCAGGGCTTCCCGTCGCACGGCCGGCAGGTGTGCGTCGAGGCCGGCGAGCGTGGCCCGCATCGCCTCGCCGTAGTGGGCGGCGGCCTCGGAGTTGAGCTCCGAGATCCGGCCTCCGGCGGCGAGCAGGGTGCCGGCCACGGCGGCCTGGCTCAGCGACGAGGTGTTCACCGTGACCATGCTCTTGATCTTGGCGAGTTCGTCGGCGAGCAGGCTGGTGCGGCCGGAGTCGTCCACCACGCGCTGGTCCGCGACGGCGAAGCCGACCCGGGCGCCGGGGAAGACGGTCTTGGCGAAGGATCCGAGATGGACGACGCTGCGGGAGCGGTCGAGGGATTTGAGGGTCGGCAGCGGTGTCCCGGGGCTGACCATCCGGTACGGGCTGTCCTCCAGGAGGAGGACGCCGTACCGCTCGGCGATGTCGAGCAGCTCGGTACGGGTGTCCGTGCTCATCGTGGTGCCGGACGGGTTGGAGTGGTCGGGGATCACGTAGAAGGCACGGGGGCGTCGCCCGAGGGCGCGCTCCCGAAGGATCGCCGCTTCGAGGTCGGCGCAGGAGAACCCCTCCTCCCGCTCCTCCACCGCGGTCACGGTGAGGTCCAGGAGCCGCGCCGCGCCGGTGATGCCCACGTAGCAGGGGCTGGCGACCAGGAGGACGTCGTCGGGGCCGGACAGCAGCGCACGCAGCACCAGCAGCATCGCCTCCTGTGCGCCGACGGTCACCACGATCGACGCGGCGGGCACGTCGATGTTCTCGTCGGCGCGCAGCGAGTCAGCGATGATCTCGCGGATCTGGCCCGCCGTGGGGCCGTACTGGTACATCGCCGTACGGATCTGTCGGGCCGAGCTGCCCTGCTCGGCGAGGTGGTCGAGGTACCGGCGGATGTGGGTGAAGATCTCCTCGGTGTCGAAGAACCCGTCGTAGGGGCGGCCGGGCGCGAACGAGATGGCGTCCGGGTAGCGGTGGGTGACCTCGTTGAGGAAGTTCATCGTGTCCAGGACCGGGTCGGACACGCTGGTGTGCAGGTCGGCCTTGCTCAGCTCGGCGTCACCCCGGCCGCCGCGCGCGGCGACGGCCGTGGGCAGCGGTCCGCGGGCGGTGCGCAGCAGCTCCGGGCCGGCGTCGGCGGCCGATCCGGTTCCGGTGAAGGCGAGCGCCCCCACCAGCTCCCCGGCCAGGCCTTCGAGCACCTCCGCGACGCCGTCGCGGCCGGCGACGACCAGGCCTTCCAGGACCGGCCGGTCGAGGAGCACCGCGTCGGCGCCGGTGGCGAGGGAGACCAGGATGTCGGCGCCGCGCCGGACGCCGCCGTACAGCAGGACCGGGACCCGCCCGGCGACGGCCGCCGCGATGGAGGGCAGTGCGGCCAGTTCCTCGGCCACGAGCCCGTCGGCGCCCCCTTCGAGGGCGAGCACCGCGTCCGCGGCCGTACGTACCCCCGCGACCAGCAGCGGAAGGGGGGCGACCGAGCGGAGCCACGCGAGGTCCGCCGCGCCGGCGCCGTGCCCGGGTGACGGGCCGGGACCCGGCGTGAGCACCAGGGCCTCGAAGCCGGCCGCCGCCGCGCTCCGCGCCAGCCCACCCGCGGTGTCGCGGTCCCCGGTGGTGGGGACGCGCAGCCACAGGGGGCCGTCGGTCGCCGCGGCGAGCGTCGCGAGACCTCGGCCGGTGGCCGCGCCCACCATCACGGGCAGTCCGGTGCGGCCGGCGGCCCGGACCACGTCGAGTTCGTCCTCCGGCCGGACCAGTCCGGCCAGCGGGCCGACGGCGAAGGGCCGCGGCCACGTGCGGCCGAGGATCTTCGTCTCGGTGTCGGGCGGGCCCGGCTGCCCGGACCCGCCCTGCCGCAGCCCCGTCCGCCCGAAGATCTCCCGATTGCCGGCGCTCGCGCGCTCCCGGGCCGCCAGGAATTCCGATGGTGCGGAGTCCAGCTCTTGCAGCGCCAGGCGCGCATAGTCGTCAAGACTCCGTGCGACCATGGATTCCCCCATGCGACTTCAGTCGAATACCCGGTTTGCTTTTCCTCCGTCAGGATCACATGAATGCGGCGGCTCGAACAATGTCGTCCAACCGCTCGGGCCACTCACTTGGACGGTGTCTTTTCTTTTCACCACCCTTGGGGGAAACATGGGGCGTCGGCGAATTCCATGAGTGTCACCGGAAGGTCGGAACGACCCCTGACCTTCAACTTGCGGTAGATCTTGGTCAGGTGCTGTTCGACGGTGCTGACCGTGATGAACAGCCGGCCGGCGATCTCGCGATTCGTGCAGCCCGATACCGCGAGCGCGCCCACCCGGCGTTCGGCATCGGTGAGTTCGGCGAGCTCGGGGACCGACTCGCTCCCCCCGACCGCCGTCGACTCGGTGTGCGTGGTCGGGTGGGGATCCCGGACCGGTGTCCCCGACCTTTCGAGCGCCGCCCACGCGGCCGCCAGGTCCGCTTTCGCCCGCCTCAGTTCCAGCCGGTCGCCGCACGCCTCCAGGATGCGTACCGCCTCGTGGAGCAGGGGTGGACGGTCGCGTACCGGGCCGGCGGCCGCGAGGCGGCGCAGTGCGGTCCCCCGGGCCTGGGACCGGCCGTCGCCGAGGCGGTCGAACTGCTCCTCGATCAGTGCTTTCGCCCGGCCGACGTCGCCCATCGCGAGCAGCGCCGCGGCGGCGTCGTTGCGCCAGTCCGCGAGTTCCGTGCCGTCCAGCCCCCACTTCACCATCAGGTCGCCGCACGAGCGGAAGTTCGCCAGCGCCGTGTCCGGGCGGGCCATCGCGAGGTGGTAGCGGCCGAAGGCCCTGAGGTAGGGCAACGCGAAGGGGGTGTCGAACATGACCGGCGGGACCGGCAGGTTGAGGTACGGCACGACCCCGTCGAAGTCGCCCAGTTCGGTCGCGGCCTCGACGGCCAGGGCCACGGGCAGGCCGACGACGACCCCCCAGGACGAGGGGGTCACGAGCTCCAGCGCGGTACGGGCGGACCTCCCGGCCGTCGTGGCGTCGCCCCGGCGCAGCGCCGCCACCGCGCGGATCGTCTCCAACACGGCCCGCCGTACGGGGACGTGGCGGATTCCCGGCTCTTCGAGCAGTCGCTCTGACCGGGTCAGCGCCTCGTCCGACCGGTGGGCGTGGATCAGGGACACCAGCGAGAGGAAGCGCGCGGGCAGCGGGCTGCCGACGAGGGTCCCGCGCAGCACCCGGTCGACCCCCCGGTGCTCGTCGCCGTCCTCGTCCCCGGCCAGGCTCACCGCGAGGCGCAGGAGGGCGAGCGAGGACAGCGGGCCGCCCGAGCCGATCGAGGAGGTGACCGGACGACCCTCCGGACCACCCCTCGCCCAGGCGTCCGGCGCGCCGGGCCCGGTCGCCGTCCCCCGGTCCGCGGCCCGGTCCTCGGCCACCCCTCCGGCGTGGACCGGGAAGGCGATCCGCGCCCGTCCGGGGTAGCAGAACGACAGCCACCTGCGCGCGGTTGCGGCGGCGGACGTCGCGGTTCCGGTCAGCTGGTCGGCGACGCGTCCGGAGTCGGCGGCCTCGGCGTCACCTGCCTCGGCCATCCGCAGCAGGTCGTCGGCCTCGGCGAAGTCACCGCGCCAGAGCAGCTGTTTGACCGGGATCACGGCGCTTTCCCCGGTCAACAGGCCGGCGCCGGTCAGGTGACCCAGCTGGTGGAGGTGACGGGGCGCCATGCCCGGGTCCATGAGCCACTGGGTTTCGGCCAGTGCCACGGTGACCTGTGCCTCCTGCGTCTCGTCCACGCAGATCGCGGACGCGTGGCGCAGATAGGCCACGGCCCGGCCGAGGTCGCCGCAGTGCCTGGCGTCCCGGGCCGCCTCGCGGAGGATGTCGACCCTCCAGACGGCCCGGACCGAATCGTGCGTGGCCATGAGCTGGTCGGCCACCTCCGACGCGGGGGCACCGCGCTCGTGGAGCAGTGCGGCGACGCGGCGGCGCATCGCGACGAGGTCCGGGGCCGCCACATCGGACAGCACGGCCTGCTGCGCCCGTTCGTGCCGGAACCGCATGCCCGACAGCAGGCCGGCGGCGTTCAGATCGGCGAGGCTGCGTCGCACGGATGCGGTGTCGCCGCCGAGGAACTCGCCGAGCAGCGGCAGCGAGGCCGACTCGCCGAAGACGGCGACGGCGCGCGCGGCGTCGACCATCGACGGTTCGCACCGGTGGAGGCAGCGCAGGACCGCGTTCCGGAAGGACTCGCCCGGCGCCGGATCCTCAGGGCCACCGTGCCCGCCCGAGCGCGGCGGGCCGTCCTCCATCAGGCGGTCCTCGATCAAGGCGTGCAGCAGCAAGGGGCTTCCACCGCTGACCGCCGCCCACGCCTCGACGGTCCGCCGGGGTGGGATCGGGCCGCCGAGGCGTTCGGCGAGCTGCTCGGCGACGCCGGTCGGACCGAGCGGGGCCAGTCGGATCCCGTGGCAGTAGGGGAGGTTCAACGTCTCGGCGTGCAGGGGAGCCAGTTCCGACTGGTGGCAGGAGCTCTCACTCATCACGATCATGACGGCGGACGAGTCGATCCGGCGTATCAGGTAGCGCAGGCACTGCAGCGAGTGCTCGTCGGCCAGGTGCACGTCGTCCACGCCGAGGACGAGGGGCTCCCGCTCGGCGAGCTCGCACACGGTCCGACTGATCCGTTGCAGCAGCCCGAGCGGTACGAGCGGGTTCCGCCCGTTGTCGCCCGCGGGGACCGCGGCCCCGCGCTCCTTGGCGGCGAACGGGTCGGCTACCGCGCCGCTCACCCGCATCGCGGTCGCCAACTGCTCGACGAGGCCGAACATGTGGAGCCGTTCGCTGGCCGAAGCGGTCACCGACAGGAACAGGCCTCCGCGGTCCGCCGTCCGTTGGGCGAGCCTCTGGAGCAGAGCCGTCTTCCCGCTGCCGACGGGCCCCTGCACCAGGACGAGCGCACCCTTGCCCCGCACGCAGTCCGCGTACAGCCGGTCGAGCAGATGGTGTTCTTCGTCTCTTTCATTGACCCTCACAGATCCCCCCGTAGGTACTGTGCGCGCTGGGGCGCGAAAAAGTACAACTCCGTACTTCGCAAACCGCCCAACAGGCGGGAAGAGAACCGCAGAACGCTTCCGACCTGCATGGACCGAGATACTGGGGGGGGTGGCGCCCGGTTCATGGCTTGAACGCAGGTGCTCCACCGACCAGCGTAACGAGTCAGCGGGGCAAAACGTGGGCCAATATCGGCCACCGCACCGTATTCGGAGACCCCGCGCCGAGGAGAATCGTTCATTCCCATTCAGGTACGGACCACAGGAAGCACCCGACCTCCGTCGCGCCGTCCGAAACCGGGAATATGTCGGCGAAACACCTCGCCGTGTGGCGGCCGGGGCCTGCGGGGCGGGTGGGCTCCAGGAGCACGCCCGTCTCCCGTCAGCGCGGGGGACAGTGCGCCGGAACGTTCCCGTCCGGACGGGGCGGCGGGCCGCGGCAAGAGCGGAACGGCACCGTCCACGGTCCGCGGTCGGCACCCGGCGCGCACGATCCCCGGCCGCGCCGGCGAGCCCATCGACTCCGTGCCCGGTGACGGTCATGGCACGCGTACCGGACACCCCCTGGCCGAAATCGGACCGGCCGCGAACGGAAAAGCGCCCCCAGCCTACGCAGCCGGCGACCTGTCCACCAGGAAGCCGCGGAAAAGCCGGACACGAAGAAAGCGTCGGAGATCGCCGGCTCGGCCGAATCCCCTGCTCCTCACCTTTCCCGGGATCTTTTCCGCGCACTGTCCAGCTCGATTCCACCGCCCTCGATAGCCGGATCCGCAATCGGGCTCCTATGGTTCGGGAACTCCTTTCATTTCCCGCCCGGAGGACCCTCATGACGGATTCAAGGAATACGGCGGATCCCCTCGGGGATCTCACCATCGACTACGTCGAGCTCTACGTCGGAAACCTCGACTCGGCGGCGCGCGACTGGATCGACCTGTACGCGTTCACGGTGGTCGGCACCGGCGGCTCCGAGGACCACCGCAGCCTCGCCCTGCGCCACGGCCGCACCACGCTGGTGCTCACCGAGGCGACCTCGGACCAGCATCCCGCCTCGGAATACGTCGCCGCCCACGGCGACGGCGTCGCCGACATCGCCCTGCGCACCGCCGACGTGGCGGCCGCATTCGACGCCGCGGTCGGCAACGGCGCCCGCACCAAGCGGCAGCCGGTCCGGCACGGCGGAGCCGGCCCCGAGGTCACGGCCGTCATCGAGGGCTTCGGGGACGTCGTCCACACCCTCGTGCAGCGCGCTCCGGACGAGGGGCCGGGGCTGCCCGCCGGCTTCGCCCCGACGCCGCGCCCGGTCGACGAGCGGCCGGACGGCGTGGGGCTGCTGGACATCGACCACATCGCCGTCTGCCTCGACACGGGCGACCTGGAACCCACGGTCGCGTACTACCGCGACGTCCTGGAGTTCGAGTCGATCTTCGAGGAGCACATCGTCGTCGGCAGGCAGGCGATGGAGTCGGAGGTCGTGCAGAGCCGCTCGGGCAGTGTGACCCTGACCCTCATCCAGCCCGATCCCAAGGCCGACCCGGGCCAGATCGACGAGTTCCTCAAGGGCCACCAGGGCTCCGGAGTGCAGCACCTGGCCTTCTCCTCTCGGGACGCGGTCCGCTCGGTACGCGCGCTGGGCCGCCGCGGCGTCACGTTCCTCACCACCCCGTCCGCGTATTACGACCTGCTCGGCGAGCGGATCGCGCTGGGCCGGGAGCGGCTGGAGGACCTCCGGTCGACGAACGTGCTCGCGGACGAGGACCACGGCGGGCAGCTGTTCCAGATCTTCACGGCCTCGGCCCACCCGCGGCACACGCTGTTCTTCGAGGTGATCGAGCGGCAGGGCGCCGAGACGTTCGGAAGCTCGAACATCAAGGCGCTGTACGAGGCGGTGGAGCTGGAGCGGACGGGCCAGCGTGGCTTCGGGCGCTGACCATCCGGCCCTCGGTACGGAGGCGGTCGAGTCGCAGACGACGGGTGCCGCCACCCAGGCGGCCGCCGCCGGGGCCGCGCTGCGCCTGGCCGACTTCGAGCGCGCCGCCGCCTCCGTCCTGCCGCCCTCCGTAAGGGACTTCATCGCCGGTGGCAGCGGTGACGAGACCACGCTCGACGCCAACCGCCACGCCCTGGACCGCGTGTTCCTCGTCCCCCGGGTCCTCAGGGACGTCTCGCGGGTCTCGACCGACACCACACTGCTCGGCCGCCCGGCCGCCCTCCCGGTGGCCGTGGCACCGATCGCCTACCACCGGCTGGTGCATCCGGACGGCGAACTCGCCACCGCCCGGGCGGCGAAGGCCGCCGGGGTGCCGTTCACCGCGGGCACGCTGAGCAGCGTCCCGATCGAGGAGATCACGGCGGTAGGTGGGAGCGTCTGGTTCCAGCTGTACTGGCTCCGGGACACCGCGCAGCGCCTCGATCTGGTCCGCCGGGCCGAGGAGGCGGGCTGCGAGGCGCTCGTGCTCACGGTCGACGTCCCGTGGATGGGGCGCCGGCTGCGGGACGTACGCAACCGCTTCGCGCTCCCCGCGCACGTGGGCGCGTCGAACATCACGACCGGGGGCACGGCGCACCGGTCGACGGCGGGCGCCTCGGCCGTGGCCGTCCACACCGCGCAGTCCCTCTCTCCGGCGCTGACCTGGTCGTCCGTGGCGGAGCTGCGGGAGCGGACGGAGCTCCCGCTGGTGCTGAAGGGCGTCCTGGCGCCCGAGGACGCGGCCCGTGCGGCGGACTGCGGGGTCGATGCCGTCGTGGTCTCCAACCACGGTGGCCGCCAGCTCGACGGGGCGGTGCCCAGCATCGACGCGCTCCACGAGGTGGTGCGGGCCGTCGGCGGGAACAGCGAGGTCCTGCTGGACAGCGGCGTCCGCAGCGGCACCGACGTGCTCCGGGCGCTGGCCCTCGGCGCGTCCGGCGTCATGGTCGGCCGTCCGCTGATGTGGGGTCTGGCCACCGCCGGGGAGACCGGCGCGGCACGGGTGCTCGAACTGCTGGCGGAGGAACTCCGCGACGCGCTGGGGCTTTCGGGCTGCGACGGCGTCGCCGCGGCGGCGCGGCTGCGTACCGTCCGCTGAACCGACGGCGAAGGGGGCCTCCCGCCGTGCCGGCGGGAGGCCCCCTTCGTCATGCCGTCCAACCGTTCGTTTTTCACACTCGGACGGCGTGGACGCTTCAGCCGATCTGTGCCATGTCCTCCTTCACCCGCACGGCGAACTCCGACCACAGGTCGGCGAACTGCCGGGCGAGATCGGCGACGATGTCGCCGCAGTGGGGCGGCACGTTGCTGATGATCGCGTCCCACTCCTCCCTGCGGAGGCTGTGCAGGGCCAGCAGGCGCAGCAGGTTGCGTCCGGTGTCGGTGAAGCGGAGCGCCGGATCCGCCTTCAGCCGACTGACGAGTGCGGCCCGGTCTCCTACGGACACGCCGCGGGCCCGGCCCGGCCGCTGGGCGAGGACCAGCCCGCCGAACTCCGTGCGCCCCACGACCTCGCCGTCGGCGCCCGCCGTGCCCGCCATGCCCGGCGCGCCCCCGGCGCTCTTCCTCGCGGCGGTGCCTTGCACCCCGGCGTCGACCCCGGCGCCGGGCTCCTTCCGCTTGCGTGGTTTCGGCAGCAGCTCCTCGCCGTTGCGCAGGCGATTGCGCACGTCACGCGCCGTCTCCGGCGAGATGCCCGCCGCACGTGCCACCTGGCGCAGCGACAGTTCCGGGTTCTGGACCAGGAGCTCGCCGGCCAGTACGCGGCCGACGCTGCCGTCGACGGGGCGGAGGCGGCCGTCCCTGCCGATCCGCCGGACGTCGGACTCCACTTCCCGGACGATCCGTCTGCGGATGTCGCCCACGGTCCCCGGGGAGATCCCGGTGACCGAGGCCACCTTGCGGTCGGACCACTGCGGATGCGAGGCGGTGATGCGTTCGGCGGCGCGTTTGCGGTCCGCCAGGGCCAACGGCAGACCGTGCGTCACGTTGAGCTGGACCGCGAGCACGAACGCCTCGGCCTCCTCGCCGTCGAAGAACCTGACGGCGATCTTGTCCTCACCCCGTAGCCTCGCCGCCTTGAGGCGGTGGAATCCGTCGATGACCCGCATGGTGGGCCGGTGCACGACGATGGGCGGCAGCGGATTCTGGGCCGCCGCGAGTACGTGCACGTGCTCGGGTCGCTCCCCGGAGAGCCGCGGCGAGCCGACCAGCCTGAGCGAACCGAGCTCGACCTCCACCACGGGCTGCTGATTGATCTCGTGTTCCACTGATGCCACTTCAGCCCCTCACCAACTCGCAGATAACGCGTCGGAATCAGTGGCCACCGCGACAAACCAGTTCGTTACCCGTGCTCTCATGCTTCCCCCATGACGAACAACCCGGAACATCTCTGCCGGAACGCGCATTCGAATGTCGGGGGAGAAATTAACATTTACCCGTTGAACGTCGTAACCCCTGCCCGAGCGACCCCGCCCACCCCTACTCCTAGGGGTATGACTGCCCTGGTGTGAAGGGTCCGTGAATTCCACCGCGGAGTCGGAATAAACAGACGGAAGGGCCGGCCGGGTCGCCGATCGGCGGCCCGGCCGGCCCTTCCCGGCGGGTTCCCTATGCGGTGCGCAGGGCTTCGGTGGGCTGCATTCGGGCCGCGCGCAGTGCCGGGAGCAGTCCGGCGACCGCCCCGATCGCGACGGCCGCGCCGAGTCCGCCTCCCCAGGCGAGTACCGGAACGACGGTCTCCCAGCCCTTGACGTTGGCGTAGACGGCGGTGGCGACGGTGCCCAACGCCACTCCGACCACTCCACCGAGTGCGGCGAGCAGGATCGCCTCGCACAGGAACTGCAGACGGATGTTCCCCTTGGTCGCCCCGAGTGCCCGTCGCAGGCCGATCTCGGAGCGGCGTTCGAGGACGGAGATGACCATGGTGTTGGCCACGCCGATGCCACCCACGAGCAGGGCCACCGCCCCGAGGCCCAGGAAGAGGCCGTTGAGCGCGGACTGCGTCGCCGCCCTGGCCTCCAGAGCGGCCGAGGGCTGGCTGACGCTGACCTGGTCGGAGCTCGCCGGGTTGGCCGTCGCGGCCAGCAGGGACTGGACCTCGGCGACGTGGTCGGTGTCGGCCCGTACGTAGACCATGGACGGGTGGCCGTCGAAGTTCAGGTACTTCTGCGCGGCCGGGAAGCCGACCAGCACCGAGGAGTTGATCTCGGGTGCCAGGGTCGCGGGGTTGAGGATCCCCGTGACGTAGAACCACTGCCCGCCGACCCAGATCCGCGTGCCCGGATGGATGGTGTCTATGCCGAGGCGGCCGGCGGCCGCCGAACCCAGCACGGCGACCGGCTGCTCGGCCGTGGCCGCGTTCAGGTACTTGCCCTTGGCGACGGAGGTGCGCACCGCCTCGGGCAGGTCCAGGCTCGTCGCGTTCACGGAGATGCCGTTGGTGTTGATGCCCGGGATGTAGGGGTTGCGGAAGGCGTTGGCATCGGTCTTGCCGGTGCTCTGGACCGTTTCGACGTTCTTGATCCGGCCTATCATCGCCGGTGCGTCGACGGGCAGTTTGGCGGTCCCGCCACCGAGGACCCGGCCCGGGGTGACGGTGAGCAGGTTGGTGCCCAGCTTGTCGATCTCGGCCAGCAGTCCGGCCTGCGAGGAGGCCGAGAGCCCCATCACGGCCACCATGGCGGCGACGCCGATGGCGATGCCCAGGGCCGACAGCGCGGCCCGCATCCGCCTCGTCCGCAGCCCGACACTGGCGGTTCGGGCCAGATCGCCCGGACGCATCCGGCCGGGAGGGGCAGCCGTCGTGGTGGTCATGGCAGGTGCCTTTCCATGGTCGTGGGCTCGCCGTCCGAACTGACGTCGGCGACGATGTGACCGTCGAGGACCTCGATGCGGCGCGGCATCTGCGCGGCGAGCTCGCGGTCGTGGGTGATCACCACGATGGTGGTGCCTTCGGCGTTGAGCTCCTTCAACAGCTTGAAGATGGCGGCCCCGTTGACGCTGTCGAGGTTGCCGGTCGGCTCGTCGGCCAGCACGATCGCCGGGTTGCCGGCCAGCGCCCGGGCGATCGCGACCCGCTGGCGTTCGCCTCCGGACAGTTCCGGCGGGCGGTGATCGGCCCGGTGGGCGAGCCCGACCCGGCGCAGCGCCGCGGCCGCCGCCTTCAGCCGCTCGCCGTGCCTGGCGCCCGAGTAGAGCATTCCGTCGGCGACGTTCTCCAGGGCGGTGGCGTGCTGGGCCAGGAAGAACTGCTGGAACACGAACCCGATCCGGGTCGCCCGCAGTCCCGCCAGGTCGCGGTCCGACATCGCGGCGACGTCGTCACCGACGATCCGGACCGTTCCCGAAGTGGGGCGGTCGAGGCTGCCCATGACCTGCAGCAGCGTCGACTTCCCCGAGCCCGACGGGCCGACGATGGCGACCAGTTCGCCGCGGTGGATGGTGAAGCCGGCCTTGTCCAGCGCCACCACCGGCGACGCGCCGGGATACACCTTGGACACCTCGTGCAACTGGAGGACCGGCTCGCCGGTCTCCTTCGTTCCGCCCACGCGCGCTTCCGTCTCCACACTGGTCATGAGCCCGGCACCACCACGTTCTGACCGGCGCGCAGACCCTCGCCGGTGACCTGCACGGTGCCGGCACTGTCGTCGAACAGTCCCGTGGTCACCGGGACCAGGGTGTGCTTGCCGTCCTCGCCGACGACCTCGACCGCGTACCCGCCGCCGGCGCGCGCCAGCAGCGAGTCCACCGGCACCGAGAGCACGTCGTTCACGGTCTCGGACACGATCGCGACCTGTACCGGCGCCTGGTCGAGTTCGCCGGTCGCCTTCGCGTCCAGCGGTTCGATGAGGACCTCGACGGTCATGCTCTGGTCCGTCTTGGTCGCCACCTTGCCGACCGCCGAGACCACCCCTTCGGTGCTCTTGCCGTTCGGCAGGGTGATCAGCACCTTGTCGCCCGCCTTCACGGAGGCCTGCTGGCTCGCGTTGAGCGCGACGGCGACCTGACGCTTGGTCGAGGAACCCCTCAGCAACACCCCGCCGTTCCCCGCGGCGCCACCGACCATCCCTTCGACCTTGGTGACCCTGAGCGCGTCCACCGGCAGGAACACCGCTTCCGCGGTCGTCAGCTGCCCGGTCTCCTTGAGGCCGACGGCGTCCTGGAGTTCCAGGAGGGCCCGGCGTGTCGCCCGGCTGAAGTAGTCCGACGTGGGGTCGAGTTCGTCCTTGCCGGCGTAACCGAGGGCGACGAGCGCGGCGTTCAGCTGCTGGACGTCCGCGCCCTCCATACCGCGGGACAGGTCCCGGTACAGCGGAACGGATCCCTTGAGCAGGACCACCGGCTTGCCGCTCACCCAGTACAGGGCCTTGCCCTGCTCGACCGCCTCGCCGACGGCGGGCAGCTTCGTGACCGTACCGCTCGCGTTGTTGATCACAGGATGGTCGCCCACGTACCCGAGTGTCCCGTTCTGCTGCGTCCGCGCGGAGAGCGTGCCCTGGGTCACCTTCGCGAGGGAGGTCGCGGAAGCGGCACTGGCGATGGCGGTGTCGTCCTTCGTCCTGGCGTCGAACGTGTCGGTGGCGGCGATCCCCGCCGCACCGCCGGCGGCGACCAGGGCCACCACGATCGCGGCCGCCCTGACGCGGCGGCGCGGCCGACGGGGGCGCGCCTCCTGATCGGTCGGCGGACCCCCGACGGCGTCCGCGTTCTCCGAAGGGATCTGTGTGGCAGTCACGAACCGCTCCCGGGGCGCTCGACGAGACCGTTGCGTCCGAATTCCGCCGGCTCGAGGCCGATTTCCGCCGGCAGGGCGACCCTGGCGCTGCACCGGCGCGTCCGCCGTTTCCCGGCCCCATTCCGATCGGCCGCACTGTTGGCGATGACAGCCATTCGACTCTCCATTACTCGCTGGATTCCCGGCAGGCTCCTTTCTACGGGGGCGGCGGTTTCGGCAGCGTTTCGTGCCTCCGGCCGGTCCGGAAGGCCTGCTTCCGGACGAAACCGTGCGGAAACTGCTGGTAGAACATCCTGGAAGCTCGCTCCTGGATGAGCGTGTCCGATGTGCCGGCGGAGAGAGGGCGACAAGTGCGGGTGCTCGTGGTGGAGGACGACGAGGAAATGGCCCAGACGGTGGCCGTCGGTCTGCGCCGCGCGCAGATGGCCGTCGACGTGGCACTGGACGGACCCGGTGGTCTCGAACGCGCGATGTGCAACGACTACGACGTCATCGTGCTCGACCGGGACCTGCCCGGCATGCACGGTGACGCCGTGTGCTCGGAGCTGATCGCGGCCGGGAACCGGAGCCGGGTCCTGATGCTGACCGCCGCCGCGACCGCGGAGGACCTCGTCGACGGACTCAGTCTGGGCGCCGACGACTACCTTCCCAAACCGTTCGACTTCCCCGTGCTGATCGCCCGGATCGGCGCTTTGGCGCGCCGGGCGCATCCCGCGGTGCCGCCCGTCCTCCGGCACGGGGACCTCGTCGTGGACACCGCCCGGCGCAACGCCCGCCGGGGGGAACGGTTACTGGAGCTCGCGCCCAAGGAGTTCGGTGTGCTGGAGGTGCTGCTGGCCTCCAAGGGCCGCGCCGTTCCGGCCGAGGAACTCCTGGAGCGGGTCTGGGACGATGCCGCGGACCCCTTCACCAGCGCCGTGAAGATCACGATCAGCCGGCTGCGGGCCAAGCTCGGGAACCCCCCGGTCATCGAGACCGTCGCCAAGCGCGGCTACCGGATCTGAGGAGCCCATGCCTGCCATCGCCCGTCTCGCGGGGCGCGGGGCCCGCCGGCGCCTCCCCCGCCGCACCGTGCGCCTGCGGATGACCCTGCTGTACGGGGGGCTCTTCGTCCTGTCCGGAGCCGCCCTGCTGGGCGTCACCTACGTCCTGGTGCTCCGGGCCATCGGCGGGCGGCCGCCCGAACTGTCGATCAACGAAGCGGGCACCGATCCCGGCGCCGTCCCCGCGCAGCCGCCCCAGAGCAGACAGAGCGCCCTGAAGACGCTCGCGGAGCAGGCCCAGGACGCCATGGCCGGTCAGATCTCCGACACCATGCACCAGTTGCTCGTCCAGTCCGGGATCGCGCTGGCCCTCATGCTGGTGGTCTCCATCGTGCTGGGCTGGATCGTCGCCGGACGCATGCTGCGCCCGCTGCGGACGATCACCGCCACGGCGCAGGAGATCTCGGCGACCAGCCTGCACCAGCGGCTGGCCCTCGAAGGGCCCCCGGACGAACTCAAGGAGCTCGGCGACACCTTCGACGGCCTGTTGAGCCGACTGGAGACCTCCTTCGAGGCCCACCGCCAGTTCGTCGCCAACGCCTCCCACGAACTGCGTACGCCGCTGGCCCGACAGCGGGCCCTCGGACAGGTCGCCCTGTCCGACCCCGAGGCGACCGTCGAGTCCCTGCGCCAGGCCCACGAGCGCATCCTCGCCGCGGGCGCCCAGCAGGAACGACTCATCGGCTCCCTCCTCACGCTGGCCCGCAGCCAGGGGGGCATCGACGTCCGGGAGCCGTTCGACCTGGCCCGGCTGACGGCCGAGGTCGTCGAGTCGCGGAAGGGCGAGGCACACCGCCGGGCGGTGACGTTCCGTACGTCCATCACCCCGGCGGTGGCCGCGGGCCACCGCACCCTCGCCGAGGGCCTCGTCGCGAACCTGGTCGACAACGCGCTGCGGTACAACGTGCTCTACGGCCACGTCGAGGTGGCGACCCGGACCGTGGACGGCCGCGCGGCGCTCATCGTCGGCAACACCGGTCCCCTGGTCCCGCCGAGCGCGATCGAGCAGCTCTTCCAGCCGTTCCAGCAGTTGGGCGTCACCCGGGCGGCACGGACCGAAGGCCTCGGGCTCGGCCTGTCCATCGTCCAGGCCATCGCCCACGCCCACGACGCCGACCTCACCACCCGGGCGAGGTCGGGCGGCGGGCTGACCATCATCGTGACGTTCCCGGCGATACCCAGGCGAGCATCCCTTCCGGGTCCTGCCTGACCCGCGCCCACTGGACGATCCCGGACGGACTTGTCAGGGTGTTGCCCCTGACAAGTGATCGCCGAGGACACGTGGGGCACGGGTGCTTGTGGTGCAGGACGACGAGAAGCCGGTCCGGACGGCCCGCCCGACCCGCCGCACGGTCCGGGCGAGGCTGACACTGCTGTACGGAAGCCTGTTCCTGATCTCCAGCACCGCCCTGCTGGCGATCACCTACGTGCTCGTGCGGCACAACCTCGGTGCGGATCCCCCGATGGGCTTCCGCACCGACTTCCTCTCCTCGCCACCCGGTGGTGACGCTCCCCTGCCGCCCGGAACCCCTCCGTGGCCCGCCGACGGGCAGCACGAACGGGTGGTCGCCATCGACCTGCTCTCGGAGCAGGCCCGCGCGGCCCTCGCCCGTCAGCGGTCCGACGTCATGCACCAGCTGCTCGTCAACTCGGGGATCGCCCTGGCCCTCATGCTGGTGGTGTCGATAGTGCTGGGCTGGATCGTCGCGGGCCGCATCCTGCGCCCGCTGCGGACGATCACCGCCATGGCGCGGGACATCTCGGCGACCAGCCTGCACCGGCGGCTGGCCCTCGACGGGCCCGGCGACGAGCTCAGGGAGCTCGGCGACACCTTCGACGGGCTGCTGGCCAGGCTGGAGGACTCCTTCCAGGCGCAGCGCCGGTTCGTCGCCAACGCCTCCCACGAACTGCGTACGCCGCTGGCCCGACAGCGGGCCCTCGGACAGGTCGCCCTGTCCGACCCCGAGGCGACCGTCGAGTCCCTGCGCCAGGCCCATGAACGCGTCCTCGCCGCGGGCGCCCAGCAGGAACGCCTGATCGAGGCGCTCCTGACGCTGGCCCGCAGCCACGCGGGCATCGAGGTCCGCCGGCCCTTCGATCTGACGGGGATCGTCCAGGAGGTCGTCGAGGCACGGGCCGACGAGGCGGACCTGCGGACCGTGACGGTCCACACGTCGTTCGCGGCGGCCGCGACCGTGGGGCACCGACCGCTCGCCGAACGCCTCGTCGTCAATCTCGTGGACAACGCGCTGCGGCACAACACCCCGCACGGTGAGGTGCGGGTCACCACCGGGACCGTGGACGGTCGCGCCGTCCTCACCGTCACCAACACCGGTCCCCCCGTGCCTCCGGACGCCGTCGGCCGGCTCTTCCAGCCGTTCCAGCGGCTCGGCGCCACCCGGGCCGCACGGACCGAAGGCCTCGGGCTCGGCCTGTCCATCGTCCAGGCCATCGCCCACGCCCACGACGCCGACCTCACCACCTCCACGAGGCCCGGGGGCGGCCTGAGCGTCACCGTCGCCTTCCCCGCCGCGAGCGACCCCGCACCGCCCGCCCGGCGCCGGACACCCCTGTCGGTGCACTGACCGCGGGGCGCACCACGACGAACGCCGTACCGCTCCCGTCGTCGACGGGAGCGGTACGGCGCGTCATTCCGGGTGGGCGGGCCGTCTACTGCGGCGCCGGGCCGGGTCCCCCGGACTGGAACTGCTTGGGGCCGCCGGCGATCTTCTCCAGGATCGGCTGGCACGTCTTGTCGGCCGCCTTGAAGACCGGGCCCTGCGGGTCGACTCCCAGCGTTTCGCCGTTGACGTCGAGCCCGCCCTCCGCGTTGGGGTCGGGAAACTTCGGGACCCCGTTCTCCCTCATGCACTTGGAGTACGCCAGGGAGGCCTCCGCCACCCCGGCGGGCGGGGCGGCGTTGGCGGCGGGCAGCAGTTCCTTGCACTTCTTGTCCGCGGCCTGGGACTGCGACGACTTCATGTCGACGGAGCCGTCGATGTTGAGCAGGCCCTGGGAATTGGGATCGGGGAAGTTCGCGACTCCGTTCTCGCGCATGCACTTGGCGTACGCGAGGGTGCTCTTCTTGTCGCCCGAAGCCGCCCCCTTCGAGGCGCTCGGAGCGGACGCGCCGGCCTTGTCGCCGCCGGATTCGCTGCACGCGACCGCGAACAGCATGATGGCCGTCACCCCGGCCATGGAGGCCACCAGCTTCCGGGCCCGTCGCGACCGACCGGTGCTCGTGCTGTTCGGGCGACCGCGGCCAGAGGCACCTTGCATGTCAATCTCCGTCTCTTGTGGAGGTTCCCGGCGGCTGCGTCCGCGACCGGGCGCGGACGGAACCGGGACTCTTGATCGAACGCTACGGATCAGAGGGTTTCGGGGAGGTATCACCAACGCCGGTCCGCGAGCTTCCGCGTCAGCACGCGGGCGATCTCGGCGAGCGGCTCCCCCTTGATCATCCGGCGGTGGTCGGACTCCAGCGAACGGGTCTCGACCGTGCCCCGCACGTAGGGCCGCCAGGCCTCCGGAGCGGCCTCCGCGGGCAGGAGTTCCGGGCGTCCCAGCGCCGCCACGAAGAGCAGGACGTCCCCGTCGAACACTCCGGGGGTGTAGCCGCGCAGGAGCCGCAGGTTGTTCTCCTCGACCCGGTGGACGGCCGACGTCATCGCGTCGCGCCGGGTCTCGTCGACCCGGTCCGCCGGGGCTTCGGGGGCGTCCCCCACGACATCGCCGTCGAGGAGCAGCACGGGCCGGTCGCCCGGCCGCAACTCCCCGAACGCGGCGAACTCCGCGGCGCCGGCCGCGTCCTCCTGCGCCATCCGGCGGTTCGGGTAGCCGTCCAGGACGGCCAGCAGGCCGACGGTTTCGCCTTCCTGCCGCAGGTGCGTGGCGACGGCGTGGGCGACGACTCCGCCGAAGGACCAGCCGAGCAGGTGGTACGGCCCGCTCGGCTGCACGGAGCGGATCCGGGCGGCGTAGTCCGCCGCCATCTCCTCGACGCTCGCCGGGAACGAGCCCGATCCGTCCAGACCGCGCGCCTGTACCCCGTAGACCGGGTACTCGTCCGGCAGATGGTTCACGAGGGCCGCGTAGTGCCAGGCGAGCCCCCCGCCGGAGTGCAGGCAGAACAGCGGTGGCCGGTCCCCGCCCGTCCGCAGCGGCAGCATCACCTCGTAGTCGCCCGCGGCCTCACGGTCCTTGTCGAGGGCGGCGGCCAACGCGGCGACCGTCGGTCCGGCGAACAGGTCCCGAACGTTGACCTCCGTGTCGAGCACGGTCCGGATCCGCTCGATCAGGCGCATCGCCAGCAGCGAATCGCCGCCCCGCTCGAAGAACGAGTCCTCGGCGCCGACCTGCTCCACGCCCAGGATCTCGGCGAACAGCTCGCACAGGACCCCTTCCACCCGCGTCCTGGGCTCCCGGCCCGCTCCCGGACCGGTCGGGTCCGGGGCGGGCAGCGCCGCCCGGTCCAGCTTCCCGTTGACCGTGACGGGCAGGGACTCCAGCGTCACCCAGGCGGCCGGCACCATGTAGTCCGGCAGCGCTCCCGCCGCATACTCGCGCAGCGCGTCGCCGTCGACGCCCGGTCCGTCGGGGACGACGTAGGCGACCAGGCGTTTCACGCCCGCACGGTCCTCGCGCACCGTCACGGCGACCTGGCGGACGCCCTCGTGCCGGGCCAGGACGGCCTCCACCTCGCCCGGCTCGATCCGGAAGCCCCGGATCTTCACCTGGTCGTCGGCCCGCCCCGCGAACTCGAGGGCTCCCTCCGGGGACCAGCGGGCGAGGTCGCCCGTCCGGTACATCCGCTCGGGGCCCTCGGTGAACGGGCAGGCGACGAACCGCTCGGCGGTCAGGCCGGCGCGTCCCGCGTAGCTCCGGGCGAGCCCCGCGCCCGCCACGTACAGCTCTCCGGTCACGCCGGGCGGCAGCGGGTGCAGGAACTCGTCGAGCACGAAGGTCCGGCTGTTGTCCATCGGACGGCCGATGGGCACCGTCGCCGGGACCGTGTCGGCGGCGGTGTACGGGATCTGGGTGGTGAACGCCGTCATTTCGGTCGGCCCGTACGTCGTGCGCACCACCAGCCCGGGATGGGCCTCCAGCAGGGTGCGTATCGCCGCGGCGGACACCACGTCGCCGCCCGTCGAGACCTCACGGACCCCGGCGAAGATCTGCGGGGACTCCTCTGCCAGGAGGCTGAAGAGCCCCGCGGTGGCATGCACGTTCGTGACCCGGTGCTCGGCGATGAGCCGGCCGCGCTCGCTCGCGCCGATGTCACCCGGCGGCATGACGACGAGGCTGCCACCGTGCGCGAGCGTCACCCAGATCTCGTACGTCGAGGCGTCGAACGCGTGGTTGGCCTGCACCAGGACCCGCTCGACGACCTCCTCGCTCCAGCTCCGGTCCTCGGCGAAGCTCACGACGTTCCGGTGCGTGACCTCGACCCCCTTGGGAGTACCGGTCGACCCGGAGGTGTACATCACGTACGCCAGGTGATCGGGGCGCAGGGCCGCCGACCGGTCGGCGTCGCGGGGCGCGGTCGGCGGGCAGCTCGCCATCCCGACGACGGCCTCCTCCCACACGGCGACCTCGAACCCGTCGCGCGGAACGCCGCGGCTCCCCCTGGTGCACAGCACGAGGGCCGGGTCCACGTCGGAGAGCATGAACGCGATGCGCTCGGCCGGATAGCCGGGGTCGACCGGCACGTAGGCCGCGCCCGCCTTCACGACGCCCAGCAGCACCACCAGCAGGTCGGCGGAGCGTTCCATCACCACGGCGACCCGGTCCTCCGGGCCGATGCCGCGGCCCATCAGCCAGTGCGCGACGCGGTTGGCCAGCGCGTCCACCTCCGCGTACGTCAGGGTGACGTCCGGGGCGGCGATGGCGATCGCGCCGGGGGTCCGTTCGGCCTGACGCTCGAACAGCTCGGGCAGGGTGGTTCCGGCGACCGGGCGTGCGGTGTCGTTCCACTCGCGCAGGACCGTGCGCCGCTCGTCGGGTTCGATGACGTCGAGCTGCCCGACCCGGGCCCGCGGATCGGCCGCGACCTGTTCCAGTACCTTGACGAGCCGGTCGGCCAGGGCCCGGGCGGTGCTCTCGTCGAAGAGGTCGGTGGCGTACTGGAGGGTGCCGCCGATGCCGTCCGGCGTACCGCTCCCGTCGCGGAACTCCCCGAGCGCGACCGACAGGTCGAAGCGTGCCGTCTCGGCGACTTCCGGGTTCAGCTGCTCCACCCGGAGGCCGGGCAGTTCCCACGTGTCCTCGGCGGGGCCGCCGGAGTGCACCGCCAGCATGACCTGGAAGAGCGGCTGCCGGGCGAGCGAGCGCACGTGGTCGAGGTCGTCGACGAGCCGCTCGAAGGGCAGGTCCTGGTGGGCGTAGGCCGCCAGGTCCGTGTCACGGACCCGTGCGAGCAGTTCCTCGAACGTGGGATCGCCGCTGACGTCGGTGCGCAGCACCAGGGTGTTGACGAAGAACCCCGCGAGGTCCTCCAGGGCGCTGTCGGGGCGGCCGGCCACGGCGGTGCCGATGGGGATGTCGGTGCCCGCGCCGAGCCGCGCCAGCAGCATGCCCAGCGCCGCCTGCACCACCATGAACAGGGTCGCCGACCGGCGGCGCGCCAGGGCGTCCAGGGCGGCGTGCGCCTCCGCGCCGAGCCGGAGGGGGACGGAGCCGCCCTCGAAGGAGGAGATCGCGGGCCGGGTCCGGTCCGCGGGGAGCGTCAGCTCCGCGGGGAGACCGGCCAGGGCTTGGCGCCAGTAGCCGAGCTGGGCGCTGATCAGGCTGTCCGGGTCGTCGAGTTCACCGAGGACCTCGCGCTGCCAGAGCGCGTAGTCGGCGTACTGGACCGGCAGGGGCGACCAGCCCGGCTCCGCGCCGCCGTGCCGGGCCCGGTACGCCGTCTGGATGTCCCGGGCGAGGACGCCCATCGACCAGCCGTCCACCGCGATGTGGTGGGCGGCGGTCACCAGCACGTGCTCCGTGGGGGAAACCGTCAGCAGTTGCGTCCGCCAGGGCACCTCGCGGGCCAGGTCGAATCCCGTACCCGCCACCTCGGCCATGATCTCGTGCAGATCGGCCCGGGAAACACGGCGGACGACCAGGGCCGGGCGGTCCGCGAGGACCTCCTGGCGGGGGCTGCCGTCCGTCGAGGGGAACACGGTGCGGAGCGTCTCGTGCCGGTCGGCGACATCGTGCAGGGCCGCCTCCAGGGCCGGGATGTCCAGCTCACCGGTGAGTCCGAGCGCGAGCGGCACGTTGTAACCGGCGCCGGCGCCCGCCTGCTCCATCCGGCTGAGGAACCACATCCGCTGCTGTCCGAACGAAAGGGGCAGCACCTCGGGACGTTCCCGAACGGCTATGCCGGCCCGCGCGGCGCCCTCGTCGGCTTCCACCAGTCGGGCCATCGCCGCGACGGTCGGCCCGGCGAACACCTCCCGGATGGTGATCTCCGCGCCGAGGGTGGAGCGGATCCTGGCGATCAGGCGCATGGCGAGCAGCGAGTCACCGCCGAGTTCGAAGAACGAGCCGTCGACACTCACCTGCTCCAGTCCCAGCACCTCGGCGAACAGCCCGCACAACGCCTCCTCCGCGGCGGTGGCCGGTGCCCGGCCCTCCGCGTCGGCGAGGTCGGGGGCGGGCAGTGCGGCACGGTCGAGCTTGCCGTTCACCGTGACCGGGAGGGACGCGAGCCTGACGACGGCGGAGGGGACCATGTAGTCCGGCAGTGCCCGGGCGGCGAACTCCAGGAGATCGGCGCCCTCGGCGCCCTCGGCGCCCGCACCGGCGTCCACGCCAGCGTCCGCACCGGCTTCCGCACTGGTAGGGACCACGTAGGCGACGAGTCGTTTGGTGCCCGGCCGGTCCTCGCGGACGATCACCGCGACCTGCCCGACGCTCCCGTGGCCCACCAGGACCGACTCGATCTCCGCCGGCTCGATCCGGAATCCACGGATCTTCACCTGGTCGTCCACGCGCCCCGCGAACGACAGCTGCCCGTCCCGCGACCAGCGGGCGAGGTCCCCCGTCCGGTACATCCGTTCCGCGACACCACCGAACGGGCAGGCCACGAACCGCTCCGCCGTCAGGGCGGCGCGGCCGTCATAGCCCCGCGCCAGCCCGGTCCCGGCCAGGTACAGCTCACCCGTCACACCCGGTGCGACCGGTCGCAGGAACTCGTCGAGTACGTAGGCCCGGCTGTTGTCCATCGGGGAGCCGATGGGCAGCACGGCGGGCACCTCGCCACCGTGCTCCACCACGAACGTCGTGGAGCACAGGGTGGTTTCCGTGGGCCCGTACAGATGCCGCACCCGCAACCCGGGCGATGCCGCCGAAACTCGCGCCACCGAACCCGCCGGCACCACGTCACCGCCGGTCAACACCTCGGCCACGCCCGCGAAGACCTCCGGGGACTCCTCCGCCAACACCCCGAAGAGACCCGCCGTGACGTGCACCACCGTCACACCGTGCGCCGCGACCAGACCTCGGAGCGCCGCACCGTCCACCACACCCGCCGGCGCCACGACCACCGCGGCACCACGGACCAACGGGACCCACACCTCGAACGTCGACGCGTCGAAGGCGTGCGGAGCGTGCAGCAGGACCCGGTCACCCGTGCCCACCGACCAACCCCGGTCCGACACCAGGCCCGTGACGCCACCGTGCGTGGCCACGATGCCCTTCGGCTCGCCCGTCGACCCCGACGTGAACATCACGTACACGGCCGAACCCGCCGACACCCCCACCACCGGGACCCGCCCCCGGCCCGCGTACGAGGCGACTTCCGCCACCACCGCGGGGTCGTCCCAGACGATCCTTTCGACAGCCGGCCCGGACACCAGGCCCGCCGTCGCCGCCGTGCACAGCACCACGTCCGGCATCGCACCCGACAGGATCCGGCCCACCCGTTCGGCCGGATACGACGGGTCCACCGGCACGTAGGCCGCACCGGCCTTCACGACGCCCAGCAACACCACGACCAACTCGGGGGACCTGTCCATCACCACACCGACACGGCGCTCCGGCCCCACACCCCGATCAGCGAGCCACCCCGCCACACGGTCCGCACGCTCGTCCAACTCCGCGTACGTCAACCGCACATCGGCAGCGGCGCCGGCACCGATCAGTGCCATCGCATCCGGGGTCCGGGCCGCCTGCTCCTCGAAGAGGGTCGCCAACGACGCCTCCGGCACCGGCCACGCGGTGTCGTTCCACCCCGCCACCACCGCATGCTCTTCCACCGCGTCGAGCACATCCAGCCCGCTCACCCGCAACGACGGATCAGCGGCCACCTGCTCCAGCACCCGCACCAGACGACCGGCCAGCGCCTGTGCCGACACCCCGTCGAACAGGTCCGACGCGTACTGCAGATCACCCACCATCCCCGCCGGAACGCCCTGTTCGTCACGACGTTCGGCCAGTGTGAACGAGAGGTCGAACCGCGCGGCGGCGGTGTCGTCCGCCGGCATCGGCCGGACGTCGAGCCCCGGGAGCTCCCAGGCGGAGCCGCCCTGAGGGAGGTTCTGGAGGACCAGCATGATCTGGAACAGCGGGTGCCGGGACAGCGAACGGGCCGGGTTCAGCTCGTCCACCAGCCGCTCGAACGGCACGTCCTGATGGGCGTACGCCGACAGGTCGGCCTCCCGCACCCGGTCCAAGAGCTCGGTGAAGGTGGGGTCTCCGCTCACATCGGTGCGCAGCACCAGGCTGTTCACGAAGAACCCGGCGAGGTCGTCGAGGGAGCTGTCGCCGCGGCCGGCGACCGCGGTGCCGATGGGGATGTCCGTGCCGGCGCCGAGCCGGGTGAGCAGCATCGCCAGCGCCGCCTGGACCACCATGAACACCGTCGCCGAGCTCCGCTGGGCGGCTTCGATCAGCCCCGAGTGGGCCTCCGTCCCGATCTCCAGCCGGACGGAGCCGCCCCGGTAGGACGAGACCGCGGGCCGCGTCCGGTCCACCGGCAGGGGCAGTTCCTCGGGCAGGTCCGCCAGTGCCCGGCGCCAGTGCGCGATCTGGGAGCTGATGAGGCTGTCCGGGTCGTCGAGTTCGCCGAGGACCTCGCGCTGCCAGAGCGCGTAGTCGGCGTACTGGACCGGCAGCGGCGACCAGCCGATCTCCGTACCGTGCAGACGCGCCTCGAAAGCCGTCCGCAGGTCCCCCGCAAGCACACCCATCGACCAGCCGTCCACCGCGATGTGATGCGCCACCAGCACCAGCACCGACTCGCTCTCCGACAGGACCAACAACTCGGTCCGCCACGGCTGTTCGCGCGTCAGGTCGAAGCCCCGCCGCGCCACCTCGGCCAGGATCTCGGGGAGGTCGTCGTGCGCGACCCGGCGGACCCGCAGGGCGGTGCGGCCCGCGGCGCCGTCGAGGACCTCCTGCCGGGGTACGCCCTCGGTCTCCGGGAACCTCGTACGGAGCGTCTCGTGCCGGTCCGCCACATCGTGGAGTGCCGCTTCGAGCGCCTCGACGTTCAGTTCGCCGGACAGGCGCAGCGCCAGCGGCACGTTGTACCCGGCCCCCGCCCCGGCCTCCTCCAGCCGGTTGAGGAACCACATGCGCTGCTGGCCGAACGACAGCGGCACCACCTCGGGGCGCTCCCGCACGACCACGCCGGCCCGGACGTCCCCCCGGCCGCCGTCGACCAGCCGGGCCAGTCCGGCGACGGTCGGCGCCGCGAACAGTTCCCGGATGTTGATCTCGACGTCGAGGACCGAGCGGGCCTTGGCGATCAGGCGCATGGCGAGCAGCGAGTCACCGCCGAGTTCGAAGAACGAGCCGTCGGCACTCACCTGCTCCAGGCCGAGCACCTCGGCGAACAGCCCGCACAACGCCTCCTCCGCGGGGGTGGCCGGCGCCCGGCCCTCCCCGTCGGCGAAGTCGGGGGCGGGCAGCAGGGCCCGGTCCAGCTTCCCGTTGACGGTCGTGGGCAGGGAGCCGAGTGCGACGACGGCGGCCGGGACCATGTGGTCCGGGAGCACATCCGCCGCGTACTGCCGCAGCACGTCGCCGGCGACTTCCTCTCCGGCCGTGACGACGTAGGCGACCAGCCTCCTGATGCCCGGCTGGTCCTCGCGCACGATCACCGCGACCTGACCGACGCTCTCGTGCGCGGCCAGCACCGCCTCGATCTCACCCGGCTCGATCCTGAAGCCGCGGATCTTCACCTGATCGTCCGCCCGACCGGCGAAGAGGAGTTGCCCGTCCGCCGTCCAGCGCGCCAGGTCACCGGTCCGGTACATCCGCTCCGCCGAACCACCGAACGGGCAGGCCACGAACCGCTCCGCCGTCAGAGCCGCCCGACCCGCGTAACCGCGGGCCAGCCCGTCGCCGGCGACGTACAGCTCCCCGACGACGCCGGGCGGCAGCGGACGCAGGAACTCGTCCAGCACGAACACCCGGGTGTTCCACACGGGGCCGCCGATCGGCACGCTCGACCGGCCCGACTCGGCCGACTCGGCCGTCAGCGCGTCCGTCATGGTCGCGCAGACCGTCGTCTCGGTCGGCCCGTAGGCGTTGATCAGGTTCAACCGCTGCGACCATGCGGTGACGAGGGACGGCGGGCAGACCTCGCCCGCGACGACGACCGTCCCCACGGACTCGGGAAGCTCCGTGGCCGCGGCCAGCACCGAAGGCGGCAAGGTCACGTGCGTGATCCCGTAGTCGCCGAGGAGGTCTTCGAGCGGCCCGTACGGCGGCATCCGGTCGGCCGGGGCCGTGACGAGGGCCGCCCCGGACGTCAACGCCATGACCAGTTCCCATACCGAGGCGTCGAACCCGAGCGCCGCGAACTGCAGCACCCGCGACCCCGGCCCCACATCGAACCGTTCGATCTGGCAGCCGGCCAGGCCGGCGAGGCCCTTGTGAGTGACGACCACGCCCTTGGGGGTACCGGTCGAGCCGGATGTGTAGATCACGTAGGCCGGATGCTCGGGACGCAGCGACGTGAGCGGTGCGTGCGCCGGACGGTCCGCGATCTCGGCCTCCGTGGCGGGGTCGTCCCACACCACCCGCTCGACGTCCTCGGCGAGCAGGCCCTCGGTGCCGCTCGTGCACAGCACCAGGGACGGCGAAGCGTCGGCGAGCACGAACCCGATCCGCTCGGAGGGATAGTTCGGGTCCACCGGGACGAAGGCCGCGCCGGCCTTCGACACGGCGAGCTGGACCACGACCAGGTCGGCCGAGCGCTCCATCAGGACGCCGACCCGGTCCTCCGGGCCGACCCCCCGGCCGATCAGCCAGTGCGCGACGCGGTTGGCGCGGCGCTCCAGCTCCGCATACGCGAAGGACCGTTCGCCGATCACCGCCGGCGCGTCGGGGGTCCGCGCCACCTGCGCCTGGAACAGCTCCGGGAGAGTGGCGGCCGGAACCGGCCGGACGGAATCGTTCCATTCCCGCAGAACCGCCTGCCGTTCGGTCCCGTCGAGCACCTCGACCTGACTGATCCGGACCTCCGGATCGGCCGCGATCTGCTCCAGGACCCTCGTGAGCCGGGCCGCCAGGGCCACGGCGGTCGACTCGTCGAACAGGTCCGTGGCGTACTGGAGACTGCCGAGGATCCCCTCGGGCGTTCCCTGTTCGTCGCGCAGTTCGGAGAGGTTGACGGACAGGTCGAACCTGGCCGCCACGTTCTCGTCGACAGGCATCGGTTCGATGCTCAGGCCCGGCACGTCCCACGGCGTTTCGCTGCGGGGCACGTTCTGCAGGATCAGCATGATCTGGAACAGCGGGTGTCGGGACAGCGAACGGGCCGGGTTCAGCTCGTCCACCAGCCGCTCGAACGGCACGTCCTGATGGGCGTACGCCGACAGGTCCGTGTCCCGGACCCGGGCCAGCAACTCGCCGAAGGTCGGGTCGCCGCCGACATCGGTGCGCAGCACGAGGGTGTTGACGAAGAACCCGGCCAGATCGTCGAGCGCACTGTCGCCGCGGCCCGCGACCACGGTGCCCAGCGGAACGTCGGTGCCCGCCCCGAGTCGACTCAGCAGCACGGCCAGCGCCGCCTGGACCACCATGAACATCGTCGCCGAATTCCGTTCGGCGACCTCCGCGAGCCCGGCATGCGCGGCGGCGTCCACCTGGACCCGGACCGACCGGCCCCGGAAGGAGGACGTCGCGGGACGCGCCCGGTCCACCGGGAGCGGAGTTTCTTCCGGCAGCCCCGCCAGAGCCTGCCGCCAGTAGCCGAGCTGGGCGCTGATCAGGCTCTCGGGGTCACGCGGGTCGCCCAGGACCTCGTGCTGCCAGAGCGCGTAGTCGGCGTACTGCACCGGCAGCGGCTTCCAGAGCGGGGCCGCTCCGGCGTGGCGGGCCTTGTAGGCGTCCCAGAGGTCACGGGCGAGGACGCCCATCGACCAGCCGTCGACGGCGATGTGATGTCCCGCGAGTACGAGAACGTGTTCGGTGGCGGAGAGCGCCAGCAGTTCGACACGCCACGGAAGATCGGCGGACAGGTCGAACCTGCGGTTGCCGGCGGCGGCCACCAGGTGGGGCAGCTCGGCGCGGGTCGCCTCGCGGACGTTCAGGGACGGGCGGGACTCGGGGCCGTGCAGCACGTGCTGCCGGGGAACACCCTCGGTCTCCGTGAAGACCGTACGGAGCGTCTCGTGCCGGTCGGCCACGTCGTGGACGGCCGCCTCGAAGGCGGGCACGTCGAGCTCACCGGTCAGGCCGACGGACAGGGACACGTTGTAGGCGGCGCCCGCCCCGGCTTCCTCCAGCCGGTTGAGGAACCACATCCGCTGCTGGCCGAAGGACAGCGGCAGCACTTCGGGGCGTTCCCGTACGACGACGCCGGTCCGGACGAGGCCGTCCTGGGCGCTCTCCACCAGCCGGGCGATCGCGGCGACCGTCGGCGCGCCGAACAGCTCCCGAATGTTGACCTCGGCGCTCAACTCGGATCGGATCTTGGCGATGACACGCATCGCGAGCAGCGAGTCGCCGCCGAGGGCGAAGAACGAGTCCTCGGCGCCGACCCGCTCCAGGCCCAGGACGTCGGCGAAGAGCGCGCACAGCGCCGCCTCGGCGGGGGTCGCCGGAGCCCGTCCTTCGCCACCGAACTCGGGGGCGGGAAGGGCGCCGCGGTCCAACTTGCCGTTCACCGTGACGGGCAAGGTGTCCAGCTGCACGATCGCGGCCGGGACCATGTAGTCCGGCAACTTGCCCGCGACATGGCCCCCGAGCAGTACGACGTCGACGTCAGCATCCACGTCGGCCGGGACTACGTACGCGACCAGGCGCTTCACGCCCCGCTGGTCCTCCCGCACGATCACCGCGACCTGACCGACGCTCTCGTGCGCGGCCAGCACCGCCTCGACCTCGGCCGGCTCGATCCGGAAACCACGGATCTTCACCTGATCGTCCACACGACCTTCGAAAAGCAACTGCCCCTCGGAGGACCACCGGGCCAGGTCACCCGTCCGGTACATCCGGCCACCGCCATACGGGCACGCCACAAAACGTTCTGCCGTGAGGGCGGCCCGACCGTCATAACCCCGCGCCAGACCGGAGCCGGCCACATACAGCTCGCCGGTCACGCCCGGCGGTACCGGGCGCAGGAACTCGTCGAGTACGTAGGTGCGTGCGTTGTCCATCGGGCGGCCGATCGGCACGCTCGCCGGAACCACGTCGCCTGTGACGTAGGGGATCTGGGTGGTGAACGCCGTCGTCTCCGTCGGCCCGTACGTCGACCGAACCGTCAACCCCGGATACGCGGCCAGCAACGCCCTGATCGCCGACGCCGATACGACGTCACCGCCGGTCGACACCTCGCGCACACCCGCGAAGATCTCCGGCGACTCCTCCGCCAACACCCGGAACAAACCGGCCGTCGCGTGCACGTTCGTCACACCGTGCTCGGCGATCAACCGGCCCCGCGCGACCGCATCTTTCTCACCCGCAGGCAGCAACACCAGTCGGCCACCACGCGTCAGGGGCACCCAGATCTCGTACGTCGACGCATCGAAGGCGTGGTTCGCCTGCACCAAAACCCGCTCGACCACGCCATCACGCCAACTCCGGTCCGCGACAAAACTCGCCACGTTCCCGTGCGTCACCGCCACACCCTTCGGCCGGCCGGTCGACCCCGACGTGTACATCACATACGCGAGGCTCTCCGGCGACAGCCTCACGGCCGGCGCAGCCACATCGCAGGGTGCCTCGAACAACTCCTCGACCGACGTCGTCGCGAGCCCGTCCACCTCACGATCGGCCACCACCAACGCAACCCCGGCCTCGGCCACCACCGCACGCAACCGCTCCACCGGATGATCACCATCCAACGGCACATACGCCGCGCCCGCCTTCACCACACCCAACAGCACAGCGACAAGCTCAACCGACCGGTCCATCACCACACCGACCCGGCACTCCCGACCGATCCCACGACCAGCCAGCCGGCGCGCAACCCGCTCCGCACGCGCATCCAACTCCGCATACGTCAGCGTGGCATCCCCCGACACCACCGCCACCGCATCCGGAGTCCGCACCACCTGCGCACCGAACAACTCCGGAAGACTTCCCGCCTGGACCGGCCGAGCCGTGTCGTTCCAACCGGCGACGACCGACTCCTCCTCAGCCGCGTCGAGCACATCGAGCCGGCTGATCCGCACCTGCGGGTCGGCAGCCACCTGCTCCAGTACTCGCCGAAGTCGGTCGGCGAGCGCCTCGACGGTCTGCTGGTCGAAGAGGTCGGTGGCGTACTGGACGGTGCCGCGGAGCCCTGCGGGGACGCCCTGTTCGTCGCGAAGCTCGTTCATGCCGATGGAAAGGTCGAAGCGGCTCACGACCCGCTCGTCCGCCGGCATGGGGCGCACCCGCAGACCGGGCAGATCCCATGAATCGTCCGTCCGGGCGTCGTTCTGCACCGCCAGCATGATCTGGAACAGCGGGTGCCTGGACAACGAGCGGACGGGGTTGAGGTCGTCCACGAGACGCTCGAACGGCACGTCCTGGTGGGCGTACGCCGTCAGGTCAGTGTCCCGGACCCGGGCGAGCAGTTCCTCGAAGGTGGGGTCGCCGCCGGCGTCGGTGCGCAGCACGAGCGTGTTGAGGAAGAACCCGGCGAGGTCGTCGAGGGAGCTGTCGCCGCGGCCGGCGACCGCGGTGCCGATGGGGATGTCCGTGCCGGCGCCGAGCCGGGCCAGCAGCATCGCCAGCGCCGCCTGGAGCACCATGAACGTCGTGGCCGAGCCCTCCTGGGCGACTTCGACGAGTCCGGCGTGCGTGCTCGCGTCGACCTCGACTCTGACCTCCCCGCCGACGAACGAGGAGACCGCGGGCCTCGTGCGGTCCACGGGCAGGACCAGTTCTTCGGGCAGGTCCGCCAGTACCCGGCGCCAGTGGGCGATCTGGGCGCTGATGAGGCTGTCCGGGTCGTCGAGTTCGCCGAGGACCTCGCGCTGCCAGAGCGCGTAGTCGGCGTACTGGACCGGCAGCGGCGACCAGGCGATCTCCGTACCGTGCAGACGCGCCTCGAAGGCCGTCCGCAGGTCCCCCGCAAGCACACCCATCGACCAGCCGTCCACCGCGATGTGATGCGCCACCAGCACCAGCACCGACTTGCTCTCCGACAGGACCGACAACTCGGTCCGCCACGGCAGCTCCTGCGCCAGGTCGAACGCCCTGCGCGCCGTGTCGGCCACCACCGTCGGCAGTTCCGAAGGAGCGACCTGTCGGATGTGCAGGGCCGTCCGGCCTTCCGCGCCTTCCAGGACCTGCTGCCGGGGAACGCCCTCGGTCTCGGGGAACACGGTGCGGAGCGTCTCGTGCCGGTCGGCGACATCGTGCAGGGCCGCCGCCAGGGCCTCGATGTTCAGCTCGCCGGTCAGTCGGAGCGCGAGCGCCACGTTGTAGCCGGCCCCCGCCCCGGCCTCCTCCAGGCGGTTGAGGAACCACATCCGCTGCTGACCGAACGACAGCGGCAGCACCTCGGGACGTTCCCGTACGACCACACCGGCCCGGACCTGGGCTCCCCGGTCGGCCTCCACGAGCCGGGCGATTCCCGCGACGGTCGGCGCACCGAAGAACTCGGAGATGGTGATCTCCGTGTCGAGGGTCTTGCGGATCCTGGCGATCAGGCGCATGGCGAGCAGCGAGTCACCGCCGAGTTCGAAGAACGAGCCGTCGACGCTCACCTGCTCCAGTCCCAGCAGCCGGCCGAACAGGCCGCACAACGCCTCCTCCAACCGCGTCTCCGGTCCCCGCCCCACCGGGACCGTCTCGATCTCCCCCGGCTCGTTCCCCGCCGGCTTGATCCGGGAGGCACGGATCTTCACCTGGTCGTCCACGCGGCCGACGAACGACAGCTGCCCGTCCCGCGACCAGCGGGCGAGGTCCCCCGTCCGGTACATCCGTTCCGCGACACCACCGAACGGGCAGGCCACGAACCGCTCCGCCGTCAGCCCCGCCCGACCGTCGTAGCCACGAGCCAGCCCCGGCCCCGCGACGTACAGCTCACCCGTCACACCCGGGGCCACCGGCCGAAGGAACTCATCCAGGACGTAGGCCCGACTGTTGTCCGTCGGCACACCGATCGGCAGGACGGAGGGCACCTCAGCGCCCGGCTCCACCGCGAACGTCGTCGCGTGCGAAACGGTTTCCGTGGGCCCGTACAGATGCCGCACCCGCAACCCGGGCGATGCCGCCGAAACTCGCGCCACCGAACCCGCCGGCACCACGTGACCGCCGGTGAACACCTCGGCCACGCCCGCGAAGACCTCCGGGGACTCCTCCGCCCACACCCCGAAGAGATCCGCCGTGACGTGCACCACCGTCACACCGTGCGCCGCGACCAGACCTCGGAGCGCCGCACCGTCCACCACACCCGCCGGCGCCACGACCACCGCGGCACCACGGACCAACGGCACCCACACCTCGAACATCGACGCGTCCGAGGAGTGCGGGGCGTGCATCAGAACGCGGTCACCCGCGCCCACCGACCAGGCCCGGTCGAGCAGCGCAGCCGTGACACCACCGTGCGTGGCCACGATGCCCTTCGGCTCACCCGTCGACCCCGACGCGAACGTCACGTACACGGCCGAACCGGCCGACACCTCCGCCTTCGGAGCGGGACCCGAACACGAGGCGACTTCCGCCACCACTGCGGGGTCGTCCCAGACGACCCGCTCGACACCCGTCCCGGACACCGGATCCGCCGTCTCGCGCGTGCGGAGCACCAGCCCGGGGGCCGCAGCCGTCAGGATCCGATCGACCCGCTCGGCCGGATACGACGGGTCCACCGGCACGTACGCCGCGCCCGCCTTCACGACGCCCAGCAGCAGCGCGATCAGCTCCACGGACCGGTCCATCACCACGGCGACCCGGCTCTCCGGGCCCACGCCCCGGCCGGCCAGCCACCTCGCCACGCGGTTGGCCCGCTCGTCCAGCTCGGCATAGGTCAGCGAGACGCCCTCACCCATCACCGCCACGGCGTCGGGGGTCCGTGCCACCTGCTGCTCGAAGAGCGCCGCCAACGACACCTTCGGCACCGGCCACGCGGTGTCGTTCCACCCCTCGACGACCGCGTGCTCCTCCATGGCGTCGAGGACGTCGAGCCGGCTGATCCTCAGCGACGGATCGGCCGCCACCTGTTCCAGTACCCGTGCCAGCCGGTCGGCCAGCGCCTCGGCGGTGTCCCTGTCGAACAGGTCGGTGGCGTACTGGAGGTCGCCGATGATCCCGGCGGGGGCGCCCTGCTCGTCACGTCGTTCGGCCAGGTTGACGGACAGGTCGACGCGCGCCGCTACGGTGTCACCGCCGGGCATCGGCTCGATCCGGAGGCCGGGCATCTCCCACGGTCGCTGCGTCTCGGGCAGGTTCTGCAGGACCAGCATGATCTGGAACAGCGGGTTCCGGGACAGCGAACGGGCCGGGTTCAGGTCGTCCACGAGGCGCTCGAACGGCAGGTCCTGGTGGGTGTAGGCGGCCAGGTCGGTCTCCCGTACCCGGGCCAGCAGTTCGGCGAAGGTGGGATCGCCGCTCGCGTCCGTGCGCAGCACGAGGGTGTTGACGAAGAACCCGGCGAGGTCCTCCAGCGCGCTGTCCCCTCGGCCGGCGACGGTCGTGCCGATGGGGATGTCCGTGCCGGCCCCGAGCCGGGTGAGCAGCATCGCGAGCGCCGCCTGGACCACCATGAACATGGTCGCCGAACCCTGCTGGGCCAGTTTCACCAGCTCGGCGTGCGTGTGCGCGTCGAAGCGCAGGGGAAGCGACCCGCCCTGGAACGCGGACTTCGCGGGCCGCGGTCGGTCCACGGGGAGCGCCAATTCCTCGGGCAGCTCGGCCAGGGCCTCCCGCCAGTAGCCGAGCTGGGCGCTGATCAGGCTGTCCGGGTCGTCGAGTTCGCCGAGGACCTCGCGCTGCCAGAGCGCGTAGTCGGCGTACTGGACCGGCAGCGGCGACCAGCCCGGTGCCGATCCGCTGCGCCGGGCCGCGTACGCGGTCTGGAGGTCCCGGGACAGGGCGCCCATCGACCAGCCGTCCACCGCGATGTGATGCGCCACCAGCACCAGTACCGACTCGGTCTCCGACAGGACCAGCAGCTCGGCCCGCCACGGCAGGTCCCGCGCCAGATCGAATCCGCGTGCGGTGCTCGCCTCCAGCACACCGGCCAGGTTCTCGGCGGCGACCTCGCGGATCCGGAGGGAGGGGTGTCCGGCGGGACCGTGCAGGATGTCCTGCCGGGGGACGCCCTCGGTCTCCGCGTAGACGGTACGCAGCGATTCGTGCCGGTCCGCCACGTCCGCGAGGGCCGCTTCGAGCGCGGTGACGTCCAGCGAGCCGGAGAGTCGCAGGGTGAGCGGCACGTTGTATCCGGCGCCCGCCCCCTGTTCCTCCAGCTGGTTGAGGAACCACATGCGCTGCTGGCCGAACGACAGCGGCAGCACCTCGGGCCTTTCGCGGGCGACGAGGCGGGTCCGCACGACGTTCTCGTTGCCGTCCACCAGCCGGGCCATCCCGGCCGCGGACATCGCGCCGAACAGATCACGGACGGTGACCTCGGCGTTCAGCACCGCGCGGATCCGGGCCACGAGCCGCATCGCGAGGAGGGAGTCGCCGCCGAGTTCGAAGAAGGAGTCCTCGGCCCCGACCCACTCCAGACCCAGCACCTCGCCGAACAGCCCGCAGAGCACCTCTTCGAGCGGTGTCGCGGAACCGCGACCTGCCCTGCCGGTGAAGTCCGGGGCGGGCAGGGCGGCCCGGTCCAGCTTTCCGTTGACGGTCACCGGGAGGGATCGCACGAGGACCACGGCGGCGGGGACCATGTAGTCCGGCAGGTTGTCCGCGACATGGTCGAGCAGCGTGTTCGGGTCCGCTCCCGTGGCTTCGCCGACCACGTAGGCGACGAGCCGCTTGACGCCCGGCTGGTCCTCGCGCACGATCACGGCGACCTGAGCGACGCTCTCGTGGGCGGCGAGTACCGCCTCGACCTCGGCCGGCTCGATCCGGAAGCCACGGATCTTCACCTGATCGTCGGCACGGCCGACGAAGACCAGTTGGCCGTCCGCCGTCCACCGCGCCAGGTCACCGGTCCGGTACATCCGCTCCGCCGAACCACCGAACGGGCAGGCCACGAACCGCTCCGCCGTCAGAGCCGCCCGACCGTCATAGCCCCGCGCCAGACCGGACCCCGCCACATACAACTCGCCGGTCACGCCCGGAGGCACCGGGCGCAGGAACTCGTCGAGTACGTAGGTGCGCGCGTTGTCCATCGGCCGGCCGATCGGCACGCTCGCCGGAACCACGTCGCCTGTGACGTAGGGGATCTGGGTGGTGAACGCGGTCGTCTCCGTCGGCCCGTACGTCGAGCGAACCGTCAACCCCGGATGCGCGGCCAGCAACGCCCGGATCGCCGACGCCGACACGACGTCACCACCGGTCGACACCTCACGCACGCCCGCGAAGATCTCCGGCGACTCCTCCGCCAGCACTCCGAAAAGACCGGCCGTGGCATGCACGTTCGTGACACCGTGCTCGGCGATCAACCGGCCGCGTTCGGCCGCGTCGACGTCGCCGGAACGCATGACGACCAGTCGGCCGCCCCGGGTGAGGGGCACCCAGATCTCGTACGTCGACGCGTCGAAGGCGTGGTTCGCCTGCACCAGGACCCGCTCGACCACGTCATCACGCCAACTCCGGTCCGCGACAAAACTCGCCACGTTCCCGTGCGTCACCGCCACACCCTTCGGCCGGCCGGTCGACCCAGACGTGTACATCACGTACGCGAGGCTCTCCGGCGCCACCCTCGCCGGCGCCGCGCCCTCCGCCGCCGAGACCTCCGCGGCCACCGCCGGATCGTCCCAGACCACCGCCCCGACGACCTTGTCCGCGTGCGCGGCCGTCGTCAGCACGAGAGTGGGCTCGGCATCACCCAGAATGAACCCCACGCGTTCTGCCGGATATCCCGGATCCACCGGCACGTACGCCGCGCCCGCCTTCACCACACCCAGCAGGACGGCGATCAGCTCGGGCGACCGGTCCATCACCACGCCGACCCGGCACTCCGGACCCACGCCCCGAGCCGCGAGCCAACGCGCCACACGATCCGCACGCGCGTCCAACTCGCCGTACGTCCACTCCACACCCGCACCGGCCACCGCCACCGCACCCGGGGTCCGAGCCACCTGCGCCGCGAACAACCCCGGGAGCGTACGTACGGGCAGCGGCTGAGCGGTGTCGTTCCACTCCTGGAGGACGGTACCGCGCTCGACCTCGTCCAGCAGGCCGAGCCGACCGACCGGCAGCGTGGGGTGGGCGGCGATCTGCTCCAGGAGGCGGATCAGCCGACCGGCCAGGGCCTGGATGGTGACCGGGTCGAAGAGATCGGACTGGTAGTCGAAGCCGAGCCTCAGCCGGTCGCCCGGGGCAACGCCCAGGATCAGCGGATAGTGGGCGGTGTCCGAGCTCGCGGCTCCGGTGATCCGCAGTCCGCCGGACGGTACGAGACCGCCTTCGGCGGGTACCGGATAGTTCTGGTAGACCACGAGGGAGTCGAAGGTCGCACCGGGGCCGGCGATCCGCTGGATCTCCGAAAGCCCCACGTGCTGGTGATCGAAGAGCTCGGCCTGCTGGACCTGGAGTTCGGTCAGCAGCTCCGCGACCGTGCGGTCCGGGTCGAGGCGTACCCGCACCGGCACCGTGTTGATGAACAGCCCCAGCATCTGCTCCACACCGGGCAGATCCGCCGGCCGACCCGCCACCACGGCACCGAAGACGACATCACTGCGGCCGGTCAACATCCCGACCAACACACCCCACACGCCCTGGATCACGGTGTTCAGCGTCAGACCGTGCGCACGGGCGACCTCACCCAACTCCGCCGTCAACCGCTCGTTGACCCAGGCCGTGGCGTGTTCGGGCAGCGCCGGATCGGCACCGGGGTCGGTCGGGCGGACGAGCGTCGGCTCGACCGTCCCGGCGAGCGCCTCGCGCCAGGCCTCCCGCGCCGCCTCCTTGTCCTGACGGCCCAACCACGCCAAGTACTCCCGGTACGGCGTGACCGGCGGAAGCACCGACACGTCACCACCGGCCGCGTACACCGTGGACAACTCACCGAACAGAACCGGCAGCGACCAACCGTCCATCAAAATGTGATGCATCGTCAACACGAGCTGGTAGCGGGACTCGTCCAGCCTCAACAGCAGCAACCGCAGCAGCGGCGGAACCGCCGGATCGAAGCGGCGCTCGTGCTCGGCCGCGATGAGCCTCGCGGCCTCCGTCTCCGCCTCCGCGGCGGGCAGTCCCGAGAGGTCGACCTCTCGCCAGGGCAGGGCCACCCCCTGGAGCACCACCTGCACGACCTGCTGCATTCCCGGGGGTTGCTGGAAACTGGCGCGCAGGCTGGCGTGCCGACCCAGCAGCGCCTCCCAGGACGCCCGCAGTACCTCCGTGTCCAGTGGAGCGGCGAGATCGGTGACGCGCTGCTCCACATAGACGTCGCGGGCCTGCTCGTCGTACTGGGCGTGGAACAGCAGTCCTTCCTGGAGCGGCGACAGCGGCCACACGTCTTCGATTCGCACCTGGGTCACTGCGGTCACTCCTCTTCGCCGGAGAGCTTGATCTGAAGCGCATCGATCTGGCTCTGGGCCAGCGCAACGAGATGGAAGTCGGACGGGGTGGGCTGAGCGCCCTCCGCGTCGGGGACGTGCGAGGCCAGTCCGGAGAGCATGGCGACCCAGCCGTCGGCCAGTTCGCGCAGTGCCTTCTCCTCGAACGGGCCGACCGGGCAGACCAGGGACACCGTGAGTTCGGGGCCCTCGGGCAGGTCCCGTACGAGGCCCCCGGCTTCCAGAAGACGGGAGGCGGGGGTGTCGGCGTCGGCCGTACCGCCCAGGACGGTGTCCCCCACCGGCTGCCAGGCTCCCCCGGCCACCGGAGTCGCCGAAGTCGCCGGAGCGGCGGTGAAGCGGCCGAGGTAGTTGAATCCGATCTGGGGGGTCGGGAGGCCGGCGAGGGCCTGCGCCGTCTTCGGGTTCAGATGCCGCAGCAGCCCGAAGCCGAGTCCGTCACCGGGCACTGCCCGCAGTTGCTCCCTGACCCGCTTGAGGAGGCGGCCCGCCGCCGGACCGCCGGTGCGGATCCGCGCGTACTCGGTGGTGCCCGGCTCCAATCGCACGGGATGGGAGCCGGTGAACCAGCCGACCGTGCGGGTGAGGTCCATGTCCTCGGTGAGCGGGGTACGGCCGTGGCTCTCGACCTCGATCAGGACACCACCCGCGAGGTTCCGGCCCTGGCGGCGCCGCCATTCGCCGACCGCGGCGACCAGCCCGGCCAGCAGCACGTCGTCGATGCCGGCGTCGAACGCCGCCGGGAGCCTGGTCAGCAGCTCCGTGGTGACCTGGATCGGAACCTTGACCTCCACCCGGCGCACACCGCGGGCGACCGTGTCGAGGGCCGGGTCGAGAGCCCTCTTCCCGAGCAGCGGGTTCGGTCCGCCGATCAGCCTGGTCCACGCCCGCAGCTCGGCCGTCCGCTCGGCACCGAGCGCCTGGCTCTTCAGGGTCTCGGCCCAGCGACGGTAGGACGTCCCGCGCTCCGGACGGGGATCGCGTCCTTCGCGCAGGGCCTCGTACGCGGCGGCCAGGTCCGGAACGAGCACACGCCATGAGACGCCGTCGACGACGAGGTGGTGGGCGACCACCAGCAACCGACCAGGAACGGCCGGTCCGGCATCGAACCAGACGAGTTGGACCATCGATCCGGCCTGCGGGTCCAACCGCTCCACCGCCCGACGTCCCTCCGCCTGGACCACCTCGGCCAGGCTCTCGGCGGTCAGGCTCGCCGTGTCGACCCGGACCACCCGGTCCTCGGCCGCCGCACCCTGCTCCGGCACCACGAGCTGGGGCGTTCCGTCGGAGAGGTCCAGCCGGGCACGCAGGATGTCGTGGTGGTCCAGGAGCACCTGGACGGCGGCCACGAGACGGGGCAGATCGAGGCCGACGGGGGTCTCGACGAGCATCGACTGGGAGAGGACCCCGGTCAGCGCGTTCGGACCGGCCCGCTCGACGAGGTCGAGCATGACCGGGGTCAGCGGGGCCCGTCCGACGCCCGTGTCCTCCTCCGCCGGTTCGGCGGCCCGGGCGAGTTCGGTGCCGCTCAGGGCGACGGCGGCGAGGCCTGCGGGCGACTTGTGCTCGAACACCTGACGAGCCGTGATCACCACGCCTGCGCGCCGGGCGCGCGACACGACGAGCATCGACATGATCGAGTCGCCGCCCAGCGCGAAGAACGAGTCCTCGGCCCCGACCCGCTCCAGACCCAGCACCTCGGCGAACAGCGCGCAGAGGACCTCCTCCACCGGGGTGAGCGGGCCACGGCCCGTGGAACCGCTGATCTCCGGTGCGGGCAGCGCGGCCCGGTCCAGCTTCCCGTTCACCGTGACGGGCAGGGCGTCCAAGCCCATGACCGAGGTCGGGACCATGTAGTCCGGCAAGGACTTCGCAGCGAACTCTCGCAGCAGGTCACCGTCGACCTCCGGCCCGGCCGGTACGACGTAGGCGACAAGGCGCTTGGCCCCCGGCTGGTCCTCCCGCACGATCACCGCGACCTGACCGACGCTCTCGTGCGCGGCCAGCACCGCCTCGACCTCGGCCGGCTCGATCCGGAAACCACGGATCTTCACCTGATCGTCCACACGACCTTCGAAAAGCAACTGCCCCTCGGAGGACCACCGGGCCAGGTCGCCGGTCCGGTACATCCGGCCACCGCCATACGGGCACGCCACAAAACGCTCCGCGGTCAGAGCCGCCCGACCGTCATAACCCCGCGCCAGACCGGAGCCGGCCACATACAGCTCGCCGGTCACGCCCGGCGGTACCGGGCGCAGGAACTCGTCGAGTACGTAGGTGCGTGCGTTGTCCATCGGGCGGCCGATCGGCACGCTCGCCGGAACCACGTCGCCTGTGACGTAGGGGATCTGGGTGGTGAACGCGGTCGTCTCCGTCGGCCCGTACGTCGAGCGAACCGTCAACCCCGGATGCGCGGCCAGCAACGACCTGATCGCCGACGCCGACACGACGTCACCACCGGTCGACACCTCACGCACACCCGCGAAGATCTCCGGCGACTCCTCCGCCAACACCCGGAACAAACCGGCCGTCGCGTGCACGTTCGTCACACCGTGCTCGGCGATCAACCGGCCCCGCGCGACCGCGTCCTTCTCACCCGCAGGCAGCAACACCAGTCGGCCACCACGCGTCAGGGGCACCCAGATCTCGTACGTCGACGCATCGAAGGCGTGGTTCGCCTGCACCAGGACCCGCTCGACCACGTCATCACGCCAACTCCGGTCCGCGACGAAACTCGCCACGTTCCCGTGCGTCACCGCCACACCCTTGGGCCTACCGGTCGACCCCGACGTGTACATCACGTACGCGAGGCTCTCCGAGGAGACCTTCACAGCCGGCTCGGACAGATCCGAGGACGCCTCGAACAACTCTTCAACCGAGGTCGTCGCGAGTCCTTCCACCTCACGATCGGCCACCACCAGCGAGACCCCGGCCTCGGCCACCACCGCACGCAACCGCTCCACCGGATGATCGCCATCCAGCGGCACATACGCAGCACCGGCCTTCACCACACCCAGCAGCACGGCGATCAACTCGGGCGACCGGTCCATCACCACACCGACCCGGCACTCCCGACCGATCCCACGACCCACCAGCCCGCGCGCAACCCGCTCCGCACGCGCATCCAACTCCGCGTACGTCAGCGCGACATCACCCGACACCACCGCCACCGCATCCGGAGTCCGCACCACCTGCGCACCGAACAACTCCGGAAGGGTCGCCACCGGAAGCGGCCGAGCAGTGTCGTTCCACGCGTCGACGACCCTGCCCTCCTCACCGGGCTCCAGCACGTCGAGCCCGCTCAGCCGTATCTGCGGGTCGGCGGCCACCTGCTCCAGGACGCCCACCAGTCGATCGGCCAAGGCCCGGGCCGTGGTGCCGTCGAACAGGTCGGTGGCGTACTGCACACCACCGCCGAGGCCGGCCGGGTCTCCGTGTTCGTCGCGGTGTTCGGTGAGGTTGACGGAGAGGTCGAACCGGGAGGGGAGGGCCGCGTCGGGAAGCGACTCGGTCGCCTGCTGGTGCATGGACAGACCGGGCAGGTCCCATTCCGCGGTGGGGATGTTCTGCAGGACGAGCATGATCTGGAACAGCGGGTGCCGTACCAGCGAGCGCTCCGGGCTGATGTCGTCCACGAGGCGCTCGAAGGGCACGTCCTGGTGGGCGTACGCGGCCAGGTCCGTGTCGCGGACGCGGGCCAGCAGTTCCGCGAACGTCGGATTCCCCGTGGCGTCGGTGCGCAGGACCAGGGTGTTGACGAAGAAGCCGACCAGGCCTTCCAGCGCGGAGTCGCCTCGGCCCGCGATCGCGGTGCCGACGGGGATGTCGGTCCCGGCGCCGAGTCGGGCGAGCAACATCGCCAGCGCCGCCTGGACCACCATGAACATCGTCGCCGAGCCCTGGCGGGCGACTTCCAGCAGCGCGGCGTGGGCTTCCGCTCCCAGTTCGAGCGGTACGGATCCGCCCTCGAAGGAGGCGACCGCGGGCCGGGGCCGGTCCACCGGGAGCGTGAGTTCCTCGGGGAGGTCGGCCAGTGCCTGGCGCCAGTAGGCGAGTTGGGAGCTGATCAGGCTGTCGGGGTCGTCGAGTTCGCCGAGGACCTCGCGCTGCCAGATCGCGTAGTCGGCGTACTGGACCGGCAGCGGCGACCAGGCGGGAGCCGAGCCGGCGACGCGCGCTCCATAGGCGTGCCGGAGGTCCCGGGCGAGGACGCCCATCGACCAGCCGTCCACCGCGATGTGATGCGCCACCAGCATCAACACGAACTCGGTGGCGGTGCCGGTGCCGGTGTCGGTGCCGCTGTCAGTGCCTGTGTCGGTGAGGATGAGCAGTTCCGTCCACCACGGCAGGTCGCGTTCCAGGTCGAAGCCCTTGGACGCGATCTCGGCCATGGCGTCGGCCAGATCGGCCGGGGTGACCTCGCGGACGTGGAGCGGCGGCGGGGTGTCGACGAGCTGCTGTCGTGCGCGGCCGTCGGTGGAGGGATAGACCGTGCGCAGTGTCTCGTGGCGGGCGGCCACGTCGGCGAGGGCGGCCTCCAGGGCCTCGATGTCCAGGTCACCGGAGAGCCGCAGCGCCAGAGGGACGTTGTAGGCCGCTTCGGCGCCGGTCTCGTCGAGCTGGTTGAGGAACCACATCCGCTGCTGCCCGAAGGACAGCGGCAGTGTCTCGGGCCGTTCACGGGCGACGAGACCCATCCGGACGTCGTCCTCGTTGTCCTCCACCAGGCGGGCCAGCCCGGCGACGGTCGGCGCGCCGAACAGCTCCCGTACGTTGATCTCGGCGTCGAGCACCGAGCGGACCCGTACGACCAGCCGCATCGCGAGCAGCGAGTCACCGCCGAGTTCGAAGAACGACTCCTCCGCGCCGACCCGCTCCAGGCCGAGCACTTCGGCGAACAGTCCGCACAGCACCTCCTCCACGGGAGTGGCGGCGCCCCGGCCCGTGGAGTCGCCGAACTCGGGGGCGGGCAGGGCCGCCCGGTCGAGCTTGCCGTTCACCGTGAGGGGGAGGGAGTCGAGGGCGACGACGGCGGCGGGCACCATGTACTCCGGCAGGGTGCGCGCGGCGTACTCGTTCAGGGCCGCGTCGTCGACGCCCTCGTCCGCCGCGACGACGTAGGCGACCAGGCGCTTGACGCCCGGCTGGTCCTCCCGGACCACCACCGCGACCTGGGCGACGCCTTCGTACCCGGCCAGTACCGTCTCGATCTCGCCGAGCTCGATCCGGAAGCCTCGGATCTTCACCTGGTCGTCGACGCGACCGGCGTACAGGAGTGCGCCGTCCGGCGTCCATCGGGCCACGTCGCCGGTCCGGTACATCCGCGCGCCCTCGGGGCCGTACGGATCGGCCACGAACCGCTCGGCGGTGAGGTCGGACCGGTTCGCGTAGCCGCGCGCCAGGCCGTCACCGGAGAGGTACAGCTCGCCGGCGATGCCCACCGGCACGGGGCGCAGCGCGTCGTCGAGCACGTACGCCCGCGTGTTCGCCATCGGCCGGCCGATCGGTACCGAATCGGGCACCTCGTCGACCGCCCGCATCGGGTGGGCGGTGGCAAAGGTGGTGCTTTCCGTGGGGCCGTAGCCGTCCACGACCTTCGTGTGCGGGCACGCCTCCAGGACGCGGCGCACGGCGGTGGCGGGGACGGCCTCGCCGCCCGTCCACACCTCGCGCACCGCGGCGAAGCTGTCCGGTGCCTCCTCGGCGAGCAGCCGGAACAGGCCGGCCGTGAGCCACAGCGCGCTCACCCGCTGTTCGACGAGGGTGCGTCGCATGGCGCGGACGTCGAGTTCGCCGGGCGCCACCACGACGGTGCCGCCGGACAGCAGCGGCACCCACAGCTCGTACGTCGACGCGTCGAAGGTGTGCGGGGAGTGCATCAGTACGCGTTCCCGGCTGCCGCTGCCGTTCCAGCACGGGTCGAGGGCGAGGGCGGCCACGGCGTGGTGGGTGACCGCCACGCCCTTGGGCAGGCCCGTCGAGCCGGAGGTGAACATCACGTAGGCGAGCCGGCCGGGGTGCACCGTCGTCCCGGTGTCGCCGGACGGCGCCGGATCCAGGGTGGTGTCGCCGTCGACCACGACGACGGCTCGGGCGTCGTCCTCCAGTACGGATCCTCGCAGCGTGCTGTCGGTCACGAGCACCGGGATGTCCGTGTCCTCGGCGATCCGGCGCAGCCGGTCGGCGGGCGCGTCGGCGTCCAGCGGCACGTACGTGCCGCCGGCCTTCAGGACCGCCAGGATCGAGACGACCAGGTCGATCGACCGCCTCTGGAGCAGGGCGACCGCGCGCTCGTCGCCGACTCCCAGGGCCATCAGGCGGTGGGCGAGCCGGTTCGCCCGCGCGTTCAGTTCGGCGTAGGTCAGCTCCGTGTCCCCGGAGACGAGCGCGACTGCCTCGGGGGTTCGGCGTACCTGGGCCTCGAACAGCGCCGGGAGCGACGCGTGCGGGACGGGCCGTGCCGTGTCGTTCCATTCCACGAGCAGCTGTGCCTGCTCGGCCTCGTCCAGGACGTTGAGCCGGGTCAGGGGCAGGTGCGGGTCGGCGGCCATCTGCGCGAGGACCCTCTGCGCACGCTCCAGCAGGAGCCGGACGGTGGCCTCGTCGAAGAGGTCGGGTCGGTAGTCGAGCCGCAGTTCGAGTTCGTCGGACGGTGAGGCGAGCAGGGTGAGCGGGTAGTGGGCCGTTTCCTCACCGCCGCCTCCGACGATCGGCAGGCCGCCGAGTCGGCGTCCGGCGTCGGGGTCGTGCGGGTAGTTCTCGTAGACGACGAGGGTGTCGAAGGTCGCGGCGGCGCCGGCGATGCGCTGGATCTCCGTGAGTCCCACGTGCTGGTACGCGATGAGTTCGGCCTGCTCGCCCTGGAGCCCGGTCAGCAGCTCCGTGATCGTGCTCCGCGGGTCGAGCCGGACCCGTACCGGGATGGTGTTGATGAACAGTCCGAGCATCCGCTCGACGCCCGGGATCTCGGCCGGGCGGCCCGCGACCGTGGCGCCGAAGACCACGTCGGTGCGGCCCGTCAGCATTCCCAGCAGGACCGCCCACGCGCCCTGGACCAGGGTGTTCAGCGTGAGCCCGTTCGCCCGTGCCATGTCCCGCAGCGCGGTGGTGTGCTGTGCGTCGAGCCGCGTGATGACGTGGCGGGAAGGGACGGATTCCGCCCCCCGTTCGATCGGGGCGACGAGGGTCGGTTCGTGGGCGCCCGCCAGTGCCGCGCGCCATGCCTCCGATGCCGCCTCGCCGTCCTGACGGCCGAGCCAGGCGAGGTAGTCACGGTAGGCGGGCACCGGCGGAAGGGAGCTCGCGTCGCCGCCGGCCGCGTAGATCCGCGACAGTTCACCGAGGAGGATGGGCAGCGACCAGCCGTCCGTGACGATGTGGTGCATGGTCAGGATCAGGCGGTTCCGCTCCGTGCCCCGCTTGACCAGCAGCAAGCGGACCAGTGGCGGTTCCGCGAGGTCGAACGGCGTCAGGTCCTCGTCCGCGAGCCGGTGTGCCTCGGTCTCGGCGTCCGTGTCGGACAGGCCCGACAGGTCGACCTCGCGCCACGGCAGTTCCACATCCCGGACGACGACCTGCACCGGGCTTGCCATGCCGACCGGCTGGCGGAACCCCGTCCGCAGACTCGCGTGCCGATCCAACAGCACCTGCCACGACCTGCGCAGCACGGCCGCGTCCAACGCCCCCTCCAGATCGAGGAAACGCTGACCCACGTACACATCGCGCGCGCCCTCGTCGTACCGGGCGTGGAACAGCAGCCCTTCCTGCAACGGCGACAACGGCCACACGTCGACCAGCCCCGGAACAGCCGCCTCCAGCTCCTCCACCTCACCCTGGCCCAACGCCACCAACGAGAAATCGGAAGGCGTACGACCCCCCGCACCCGGCTCACCGGCATGCGCCGCCAACCCGGCCAGCATCGCCATCCAGCCGGATGCCAGCTCGCCCAGCGCCCCCTCGTCGAAGAGGCCGGCCGGGCCGCCGAGTGAGATCGTCAGTTCCGGCCCTTCGGGGAGATCGCGGACCAGTCCGCCTGCTTCCAACGCGTGCATGAGGGCCATGTGCGGGTCGGCCGCCCCGCCGAGGACGGTGTCGGTGTCGGGGCGCCAACTGCCGTCCGCGGTCTGGTCGGCGGTGGTGAAGCGGCCGAGGTAGTTGAAGCCGATCTGCGCGGACGGAAGCCCCTCGAACGCGGAAGCAGTCTCCGGATTCAGGTGACGCAGCAGCCCGTACCCCAGACCGTCCCCCGGAACGGCCCGCACCTGCTCCTTGACCCGCTTCAACAGACGGCCCGCCTCCGGACCACCCGCACGCACCCGGGCGTGATCGACGCCACCCGTGTCCAACCGCATCGGGTACGAGCCGGTGAACCAGCCGATCGTGCGCGTCAGGTCCATGTCGTCGGAGAGCGGCACACGACCGTGGCTCTCCACGTCCACCAGCAGCCCGCCCGCGAGGGGACGGCCCCTGCCACGCCGCCACTCCTCCACGGCGGCGACCAGTCCGGCCAGCAGCACGTCGTCGATGCCGGCGTGGAAGAGGGCCGGCACCCGCGTCAGCAACCGGGACGTCACCGACACGGGCAGGCGGAGTTCCACCTGTCGTGTCCCGCCGGCGACCGTGTCCACGGCCGGATCCAGCGCCCGATCACCGAGGTGGGGGTCCGAGTCCTCCAACAACGCGATCCACGAGGGTAGTTCGGCCGACCGCTCCGCACCCACCGCTTCGCCGGCCAGGGCCTGCGCCCAACCGCGGAACGACGTACTCGCCGTGTCCGGATCGATGTCCCGGCCGGATGTGTACGCCTCCGCCAGATCGGGGGTCAGCACGCGCCACGACACGCCGTCGATGACCAGGTGGTGCGCCACCAGCAGCAGGCGTCCGGGCTCGTCGGGTCCGGCGTCGAACCAGACGGCCCGCACCATCCGGCCGGCGACCGGGTCGAGCCACCCGACGGCGTCCCGTTCGGCTTCGCGTACGAGCGCGGTCAGGTCACGGGCGACGGCGTCCACGCGCCGTACGACCGCCGGTGCGGAGCCCTTCTCCGGTATCACCAGTCCGCTCGGTGCGCCGTCGGCGAGTTCCAGGCGGGCACGGAGTACGTCGTGGTGGTCCAGCAGTCGCTGCAGTGCCGCTTCCAGGCGCGGCAGCTCCAGCCCGGCCGGTACCCGGAGCAGCATCGACTGGGAGAACGAACCGGTGAGCGCCGTCGGGCCCGCCCGTTCCACCAGCTCGCGCATCACCGGTGTCAGGGGCGCCGACCCCACGCCGGACATCCGTGCGTGGCGGGGCCCCGTCGTGGCCGCGGGTACCCCGGCGACCCGTGCCAGCCCGGCAGGGGACCTGTGTTCGAACACCTGCCGGACGGTGACGGCCACGCCCGCACGCCGTGCCCGGGAGACGACGAGCATGGAGGTGATGGAGTCGCCGCCGAGTTCGAAGAACGAGTCCTCGGCGCCGACCCGCTCCAGGCCCAGCACCTCGGCGAACAGCCCGCACAACACCTCTTCCACGGCGGTGGCCGGGCCACGGCCGGCGGAACCGGTGAACTCGGGCGCGGGCAGTGCGGCCCGGTTCAGCTTCCCGTTGGCGGTGACCGGAAGGGTCTCCAGCCCGATGACCGTGGCCGGGACCATGTACTCCGGGAGGGTCCGCGCGGCGAACTCCTTGAGAGACTCGCCGTCCACGTCCGCGTTTTCGCCGGCCGGTACGACGTAGGCGACCAGGCGCTTCACGCCCGGCTGGTCCTCACGGACCACGACCGCGACCCGGCCCACGCCCTCATGACCGGCCAACACGCTCTCGATCTCACCGAGTTCGATCCGGAAACCACGGATCTTCACCTGGTCGTCCGCACGCCCCAGATACAGCAACTCACCATCCGAGGACCACCGCACCAGGTCACCCGTCCGGTACATCCGATCCGAACCCGGGAACGGGCACGCCACGAACCGCTCCGCCGTCAAAGCAGACCGACCCGCGTAACCACGCGCCAACTGCACCCCCGCCAGATACAACTCCCCCGTCACACCAGGAGGCACCGGACGCAGGAACTCGTCCAACACGTACGTCTGCGTGTTCCACACCGGACGCCCGATCGGCACCGAACCGTGGAGCGCACCTTCCGTGCCGTCCCAGGCGGTGACCTCGACCGCCGCTTCCGTCGGCCCGTAGAGGTTGTGGAGCCGCACGCCGATCCGGTGACGGAACTCCTCCACCAGGTCCGCCGTCAGCGCCTCGCCACTGCAGAAGACCCGGCGCAGACCCGCGCGATCACCCTTACCGACCTCCTGAAGGAACACGCCCAGCATCGACGGCACGAAGTGCATCACCGTCACCGACTGCCGGGCCACCACGTCCACCAGGTACGCCGGATCCCGATGCCCACCGGGCTTGGCCATCACCAGACCCGCACCCACCACCAACGGCCAGAACAACTCCCACACCGACACGTCGAACCCCGTCGGCGTCTTCTGCAACACCCGGTCGTCACTCGCCAACCCGTAGGTGTCCTGCATCCACAGCAGCTTGTTCGTGATGGACCGGTGGCTGACCACCACGCCCTTGGGACGGCCCGTCGACCCCGACGTGTAGATCACGTACGCCGCCGTTCCGGGCGTGACCCGGGATGCCGGGGCACCGCCGGAGAAGGAAGCGATCTCGGCGGCCGTCGCCTCGTCGTCCCAGACCACCCAGCCGGAGGTCCCGGCCCGGTCGCCGGCCGTGGAAGAGGTGCAGAGGACCACTGCCGGCGCGGCATCGGCCAGCACGTACTCGATCCGGTCGGCCGGATAGTCCGGATCCACCGGAACGTACGCGGCCCCCGCCTTGAGCACACCCCACAGCACCGCCATGAGATCGACCGACCGCTCCATCAACACGGCCACCCGACCCTCCGGACCCACCCCCTTCCCGATCAACCAGCGCGCCACCCGGTTCGACCACTCGTCCAACTCCGCATAGGTCACGGAGGTCTCTTCGTCGATGACGGCCAGGGCGTCCGCGACGCGGCCGGCCTGGGACCGGAACAGCTCGGGCAGGGTCGTGGCCCGGACGGCTCGCTGGGTGTCGTTCCACTCGTCCACGACCAGCCGCCGCTCGGCCGCTTCGAGGATCTCCAGCTCGCCGGCCGTGACGTGCGGGTCGGCGGCCACCTGTTCCAGCACCCGTGCGAGCCGGTGGGCCAGGGCGCGGGCCGTGTCCTCGTCGAACAGGTCGGCCGCGTACTGGAATCCGCCCGCGATCCCGGCGGGGCCGCCGCGTTCGTCGCGCAGCTCGACCAGCCCGATCGACAGGTCGAAGCGGGCCGAGAACTCCTCGTCGGCCAGGATCGGCCGTACGTCCAGGCCCCGCAGTGCCCACGGGGCGTCCGCGCCCGGGGTGTTGTCGATCGTCAGCAGCACCTGGAACAGGGGGTGCCTGGACAGGGAGCGGGTCGGGCTGAGGTCGTCCACCAGCCGCTCGAACGGCACGTCCTGGTGGGCGAACGCGGCCAGGTCGGTCTCCCTGACCCGACCCAGCAGTTCCGCGAACGTGGGGTCGCCGGCGGCGTCCGTGCGCAGCACCAGGGTGTTGACGAAGAAGCCCACCAGATCGTCGAGGGCCGAGTCGGGGCGACCCGCCACGACCGTGCCGATCGGAAGGTCGCTGCCCGCGCCGAGCCGGCTCAGGAGCATCGCCAGCGCGGCCTGGACGACCATGAACATCGTCGCCGAGCCCTGCCGGGCCACTGCCGCGAGCGCGGCGTGGGTCTCGGGGCCGACCTCCATCGGAACCCATCCGCCCTGGAACGACCCGACCGCCGGACGGGTCCGGTCCGCCGGGAGCGACAGTTCCTCGGGCAGCCCGGCCAGGGCCTCCCGCCAGTAGTCCAGCTGCGCGCTCAGCAGGCTGTCCGGATCGCCGGCCTCGCCCAAGACCTCGCGCTGCCAGAGCGCGTAGTCGGCGTACTGGACCGGCAGCTCCGACCAGTCCGGCTCCGCACCGGTGTGCCGGGCCGCGTAGGCCTCCTGGAGGTCCGCCGCAAGGACGCCCATGGACCAGCCGTCCACGGCGATGTGATGTGACACCAGCAGCAGCACGAAGTCGTTGTCGGACAGGGCCAGCAGCTCGGTGCGCCACGGCCGGTCCCTGGTCAGGTCGAAGGGCCGGCTGGACAGCGCGGCCATGACCTCCGACAGGTCCGTCGGTGCGACGTCGCTCACCCGCAGGGCCGGACGGCCGGCAGGGCCGGCGAGGATCTGCTGCCGGGCAGCGCCGTCCGTCTCCGGGAACACCGTCCGGAGGGTCTCGTGCCGGTCGGCGACATCGCCGAGCGCCCGCTCCAGCGCGACCACGTCCAGCGCGCCGGTGAGCCGCAGCGCGAGCGGCATGTTGTACGCCGCGGCCGCGCCCGTCTCCTCCAGCCGGTTGAGGAACCACATCCGCTGCTGGCCGAACGACAGCGGCAGTACCTCGGGCCGCTGCCGGGCCGGTATCGCCGCCCGGACCGCGCGTCCCGAGGTGTCGCCCACCAGCCGGGCCAGCCCGGCGACGGTCGGCGCCGCGAACAGCTCACGGATGCCGATCTCCGTGTCCAGCGCCGAGCGGATCGACGCGATCAGCCGCATCGCCAGCAGGGAGTCTCCGCCCAGGTCGAAGAACGAGTCCTCGGCGCCCGCCCGCTCCAGGCCGAGCACCTCGGCGAACAGCGCGCAGAGGACCCCCTCCACCGGGGTCGCGGGCCCGCGGCCCGCGCCGTCGCCCAGGTCCGGCGCGGGCAGCGCGGCCCGGTCCAGCTTGCCGTTCGCCGTGTTCGGCAGGGCTTCCAGCACCACGACGGCCGCGGGCACCATGTGGTCGGGCAGGGTCCGGGCGGCGAACTCCCGGAGCACGGTGCCGTCGGCGACGCCCCCCGCGGCCGGAACGACGTAGGCGACCAGACGTTTCACGCCCGGCTGGTCCTCGCGGACGATCACCGCGGCCCGAGCGACGCTCTCGTGCGCGGCCAGCACCGCCTCGATCTCACCCGGCTCGATCCTGAAGCCGCGGATCTTCACCTGATCGTCCGCCCGACCGGCGAAGAGGAGCTGCCCGTCCGCCGTCCACCGCGCCAGGTCACCGGTCCGGTACATCCGGCCCCCGCCCTCGTACGGGCAGGCGACGAACCGCTCCGCCGTCAGAGCGGCCCTGTCGTCGTAGCCGCGTGCGAGCCCGGCGCCGGCGACGTACAGCTCCCCGACGACGCCGGGCGGCAGCGGGCGCAGGAACTCGTCCAGTACGAACACCCGGGTGTTCCACACCGGGCTGCCGATCGACACCGCGGTCCGGCCCGGTTCGGGGGTCAACGCCCCGGTCATCGTCGCGCAGACCGTCGTCTCCGTCGGACCGTACGCGTTGAACAGCCGCCTCGACGTACCCCACTCGGCCACCAGGCCCGGCGGGCACGCCTCGCCCGCCACCACCACGGTCGTCAGCGAGTCCGGCAGACGGTCGACGCTCGCCAGCACCGACGGGGGAAGGGTCACATGGGTCACCGCGAAGTCGTCGAGCAGATCCTCCAGCCGTCCGAACGGCGGCATCCGGTCGGCGGGCGCCACCACCAGCGCGGCCCCGGCGAGCAGCGCCATGCACACCTCGGACACGGCCGCGTCGAAGCCCAGCGCGGCGAACTGCAGCACCCGCGATCGCGGGCCGACCCCGAACCGGTCGATCTGGGCACCGGACAGACTGCCCAACCCCTGGTGCGACACCACCACGCCCTTCGGCGTCCCCGTGGAACCCGAGGTGTGGATCACGTACGCCGGATGCGCCGGACGCAGCGGCGACCTGCGGTCGGCGTCGGTCGGCGCGGTCGTCGGAGCGGCCTCGATCTCCGCCGCGGTGGCCGCGTCGTCCCCCATCATCCGGCTGACCCCGGCCGGGATCAGCCCGGCGTGCGGCCCGGCGTCCGGCCCTGCGTCCGGCCCGGCGTCCGGACCGGTGGACACGACCAACGCCGGGTCGGCGTCGGCGAGCGTGAAGGCGATCCGTTCGGCCGGGTAGTTCGGGTCGACCGGCACGTAGGCCGCGCCCGCCTTCGTCACTCCGAGCAGCACGACGATCTGGTCGACGGATCGCTCCATCAGGACGCCGACCCGGTCCTCCGGGCCGACGCCCCGGCCGATCAGCACGTGCGCCATCCGGTTGGCCCGCTCGTCCAGCTCCGCGTACGTCAGGGATACGCCGGCACCGATCAGCGCGGTGGCCTCCGGGGTGCGGGCCACCTGCGCCTCGAACGCCTCCGGCAGGGTGACGGCGGGCAGCGTCCGGGCGGAATCGTTCCACTCGTCCGTGACCACGCGCCGCTCGTCGGCATCGAGCACGTCGAGCCGGCTGAGGCGGGTCTCCGGATCGGCGGCGACCTGTGCCAGAACGCGTTCCAGCCGGTGGACGAGCGCGTGGGCCGTCGTGTGGTCGAACAGGTCCTTCGCGTACTGGAGGTCGCCGGTGATACCGGCCGGTGCTCCGCGCTCGTCACGGCGCTCGGCGAGACTCAGCGACAGGTCGAACCTGGCGGGAAGCGCCTCGTCCGGCAGCGTTCCGGCGTTCATCGGGTGCACGGTCAGACCGGGGAGCTCCCAGTCCGTGGCCGGGACGTTCTGCAGCACGAGCATGATCTGGAACAGCGGATGGCGGACCAGTGACCGCTCCGGGCTGAGCTCGTCCACCAGCCGCTCGAACGGCACGTCCTGATGGGCGTACGCCGACAGGTCGGTCTCCCGCACCCGGGCCAGCAGCTCCGCGAAGGTCGGGTCGCCCGACACGTCCGTCCGCAGCACCAGCGTGTTCACGAAGAACCCGGCGAGATCGTCGAGCGCGCTGTCGCCGCGACCGGCGATCGCGGTGCCGATGGGGATGTCCGTCCCTGCGCCGAGCCGGGCCAGCAGCATCGCCCACGCGGCCTGCACCGCCATGAACATCGTCGCCGAGCCCTGCCGGACCACGCGCGACAGAGCGGCGTGCGTCGCCTCCCCCACCTCGACCGCCACCGAGCCGCCCTGGAACGACGGGACGGCGGGCCGGGCCCGGTCCGCCGGAAGCGGAGTCTCCTCGGGCAGCCCCGCCAGGGCCTCGCGCCAGTGGCCCAGCTGGGTGCCGATCACACTGTCCGGGTCGGCCGGGTCGCCGAGGGCCTCCCGCTGCCAGAGCGCGTAGTCGGCGTACTGGACGGGCAGCGGGGACCAGTCGGCCACCCCGCCTTCGCATCGCGACGCGTACGCCGCCCGCAGGTCCCTCGCCAGGATCCCCATCGACCAGCCGTCCACCGCGATGTGATGGGCCACCATGAGCAGGACGAACTCGGACTCGGACTCGGACTCGGCCTCTGACAGGACCAGCAGAGTCACCCGCCAGGGAAGTTCGTGGGCCAGGTCGAAGCTCCGCCCGGCCTCGGTCACCAGGACCTCGGGCAGCTCGGCCTCGTCGATCCGCCGGGTGGGCAGGGACGGACGACCGGCCTCGCCCTCCAAGACGTGCTGTCGCGGAGTCCCGCCCGTCTCGGGGAAGACCGTACGAAGGGTCTCGTGCCGGTCGGCCAGGTCACCGAGCGCATCGGCCAGGGCGGCCGTGTCCAGCGCTCCGGAGAGTCGGAGTGCCAGCGACATGTTGTACGCCGCGCCCACCCCCGCTCCTTCGAGCTGGTTCAGGAACCACATGCGCTGCTGGCCGAACGACAGCGGCACCGTTTCCGGCCGCTCCCGCACCATGATCCGAGACCTGACGTCGGACCGGTCGCCGTCCACGAGCCGGGCCAGGCCCGCGACGGTCGCGGTGCCGAACAGCTCACGGACGCCGATCTCGGCATTCAGCACCGAGCGGACCGATGCGATGAGGCGCATCGCGAGCAGCGAGTCACCGCCGAGTTCGAAGAACGAGTCCTCGACCCCGACCCGCTCCAGACCCAACACCTCCGCGAACAGGCCGCACAGGACCTCTTCCAACGGGTTCCGGGGGTCGCGCCCCTCACCCCCGCCGAAGTCGGGGGCGGGGAGCGCGGCCCGGTCGAGCTTCCCGTTCACGGTGACCGGCAGGGTCTCCAGCAACACGAACGCGGCCGGAACCATGTAGTCGGGCAGCTTGCCGGCGACGTGGTCCCCGAGCAGTACGACGTCCACGTCCATGTTCGGGTCGGCCGGCACGACGTACGCGACAAGGCGCTTGGCCCCGGGCTGGTCCTCGCGCACGACAACGGCGACCTGACCGACGCTCTCGTGCGCGGCGAGTACCGCCTCGACCTCGGCCGGCTCGATCCGGAACCCACGGATCTTCACCTGATCGTCCGCACGGCCGACGAAGAGGAGCCGACCGTCCGCCGTCCACCGCGCCAGGTCGCCGGTCCGGTACATCCGGCCACCGCCATACGGGCACGCCACAAAACGCTCCGCGGTCAGAGCCGCCCGACCGTCGTAGCCCCGCGCCAGACCGGAGCCCGCCACATACAACTCACCGGTCACGCCCGGAGGCACCGGACGCAGGAACTCGTCCAGGACGTAGGTGCGTGCGTTGTCCATCGGCCGGCCGATCGGCACACTCGCCGGAACCACGTCGCCTGTGACGTACGGGATCTGGGTGGTGAACGCCGTCGTCTCCGTCGGCCCGTACGTCGAGCGAACCGTCAACCCCGGATACGCGGCCAGCAACGCCCTGATCGCCGACGCCGACACGACGTCACCACCGGTCGACACCTCACGCACACCCGCGAAGATCTCCGGCGACTCCTCCGCCAACACCCGAAACAAACCGGCCGTCGCGTGCACGTTCGTGACACCGTGCTCGGCAATCAACCGGCCCCGCGCGACCGCGTCCTTCTCACCCGCAGGCAGCAACACCAGTCGGCCACCACGCGTCAGGGGCACCCAGATCTCGTACGTCGACGCATCGAAGGCGTGGTTCGCCTGCACCAAAACCCGCTCGACCACGCCATCACGCCAACTCCGGTCCGCGACAAAACTCGCCACGTTCCCGTGCGTCACCGCCACACCCTTCGGCCTACCGGTCGACCCCGACGTGTACATCACATACGCCAAGCTCTCCGAGGAGACCTTCACAGCCGGCGCTGACCGATCCGAGGACGCCTCGAACAACTCTTCAACCGAGGTCGTCGCGAGTCCTTCCACCTCACGATCGGCCACCACCAGCGAGACCCCGGCCTCGGCCACCACCGCACGCAACCGCTCCACCGGATGATCGCCATCCAGCGGCACATACGCAGCACCGGCCTTCACCACACCCAGCAGCACAGCGATCAACTCGGGCGACCGGTCCATCACCACACCGACCCGGCACTCCCGACCGATCCCACGACCCACCAGCCCGCGCGCAACCCGCTCCGCACGCTCGTCCAACTCCGCATACGTCAGCGCGACATCACCCGACACCACCGCCACCGCATCCGGAGTCCGCACCACCTGCGCACCGAACAACTCCGGAAGAGTCCCCACCCCGACCGGCCGAGCAGTGTCGTTCCATCCGTCCACCACCAGACCACGCTCGGCCTCCTCCAGCAGGTCAAGCCGGCCGACCGGCAGCGTGGGGTCCGCGGCGATCTGTTCCAGAACTCGCCGTACGCGCTCCGCGAGCACCTGCACGGTGGCTTCGTCGAACACGTCGGGTCGGTAGTCGAACTGCAGCTCAAGCCGGTCGGACGGCGAGACGACCAGCGTGAGCGGGTAGTGGGCCGCTTCCTCGCCCCCGCCTGCGGCGATCCGCAGACCACCGAGATCGCGGCCGGCATCGGGGTCGTGCGGATAGTTCTCGTAGACGACCAGGCTGTCGAAGATCCCGCCCGGGCCGCTGATGCGCTGGATCTCGGTAAGACCCAGGTATTGGTGGTCCATCAGTTCGGCTTGCTGTGACTGAAGTTCGGTCAGCAGGTCGGTGAACGTCCGTCGTGGGTCCAGTCGTACCCGTACCGGGACGGTGTTCATGAGCAGGCCCAGCATCCGCTCCACACCCGGAAGCTCGGCCGGGCGACCGGCGACCGTGGCGCCGAACACCACGTCCGTCCGGCCCACGAGTACCCCGACCAACACGCCCCAGACGCCCTGGATCACCGTGTTCAGCGTCAGACCGTGCTCGCGCGCCATGTCGCGCAGCGCGAGAGCGAGGCCGTCGTCGAGCCTGGTGATGACGTGGTGGGGCTGGACCGATTCGACGCCCGGTGCGACGGGGGCGACGAGGGTCGACTCGGTGACCCCGGCCAGCAGCTCCTGCCAGGCGGACCTGGCGGCTTCCTTGTCCTGACGAGCCAGCCAGGCGAGGTACTCCCGGTACGGCGTGACCGGCGGCAGTCCGCCGACGCCACCGTCGGCCGCGTAGATCCGGGACAGCTCGCCGAACAGGATGGGCAGGGACCAGCCGTCCATGATGATGTGGTGCATCGTCATGACGAGGCGGAACCGCTCTTCACCCTGCTTGAGCAGCAAGAACCGCAGCAGGGGCGGAACCGCGAGATCGAACCGGCCGTGCTCCTCCTCGGCCAGCCGGAGCGCCTCGGCCTCGGCGTCCTCCTCGGTCAGGTGGGAAAGGTCCACCTCGCGCCACGGCAACTCCACGTTCTGCTCGACGACCTGGACGAGGCCGTGAAAGCCGGCCCGCAGGCTCGCGTGCCGGTCCAGGAGCGCCTGCCAGGAACGGCGGAACCGCTCGGAGTCGACAGGGCCTTCGAGGTCGAGGAAGCGCTGACCGACGTACGCATCGCGCGCGCCCTCGTCGTACCGGGCGTGGAACAGCAACCCCTCCTGCAACGGCGACAACGGCCACACGTCGACCAGCCCCGGAACAGCCGCCTCCAGCTCCTCCACCTCACCCTGGCCCAACGCCACCAACGAGAAGTCCGAAGGCGTACGACCACCGGCACCCGCCTGCC